>NZ_CP191849.1:2143500-2467750 GCF_050956135.1 Actinoplanes sp. CA-131856
CCGGCACGTCCTGCGCGATCGCCCGGCCATCACGGTGTCGCACATCGGATCGACCGCCGTGCCGGAGCTCCCGGCCAAGGACATCATCGACCTCATGCTGGCCGTGCGGACGCTCGACGAGGCCGACGAGCTGGCCGGCGTGCTCGGCGCGGCCGGTCTGCCGAGGCGCTCGGGTGAGTGGGTGGACAACGCGCGGGGCCTGCCCGGCGAGACCTGGCCCAAGCGGTTGCACGGCTCGGCCGATCCCGGGCAGCCGGTCAATCTGCACGTCCGCGTGACCGGCTCACCCGGCTGGCGGTTCGCCCTCCTCATGCGCGACCACCTGCGCTCGGTGCCGGAGGCCCGCGAGGGCTATGCGGCGGCCAAGGCCGCGTGGGCTCAGGAGCACAAAGACCGTTTCACGTACGGCGAGGCGAAGGAACCCTGGTTCGACGAGGAGGCCCTGGCCGCCGACGAGTGGGCCGAGACCACCGGCTGGCAGCCGTCCTGAGCCTGATCGGCGCGGAAAGGGTCAGGCGCTCGCGGCGGCCGGTCTGCGCTGGGCGCGACCGCCGTGGGTGCGCGCGCCGGACAACCGGGGCGCATCGACCACGGGCCGGACGAGGGGACCGTGTGGTGGCCCCGCTCGATGCCGGTGGGCCGCCGCGAGCGGCCTACCCGACCAGGCTAAGTGACATGCGCAACAGCGACAATGCCGTCCGGCCGGGCCGAATGTGCACCCTCCGCACGAGGGTTCGCGGACGGCCGAACCCGTCGGCCGAAACTTGTCATACCCCCGACGTACGGTTGTCCCCATGGCGCTCGACATCCCACGACTCGACGGCCGATTCGAGGTCGTCAGCGAATTCCAGCCGGCCGGTGACCAGCCCGCGGCCATCGCCGAGCTGGAGCGACGGGTCCGCCGCGGCGACCGCAACACGGTGCTGCTCGGCGCGACCGGCACGGGCAAGAGCGCCACGTCGGCCTGGCTGATCGAAAAACTGCAACGGCCGGCGCTGGTGCTCGCTCCGAACAAGACCCTGTGCGCCCAGCTCGCCAAGGAGCTGCGCGAGCTGCTGCCGAACAACGCTGTCGAATACTTCGTCAGCTACTACGACTACTACCAGCCCGAGGCGTACATCGCCCAGACCGACACCTACATCGAGAAGGACTCGTCGGTCAACGAGGAGGTCGAGCGGCTGCGCCACTCGGCCACGATGTCGCTGCTCACCCGGCGCGACACGATCGTGGTGGCCACGGTCTCGGCGATCTACGGCCTGGGCACGCCCCAGGAATACCTGGAGCGCGCGGTCAAGGTCAAGGTCGGCGGCGAGATCGACCGTGACCAGCTGCTGCGCCGCCTCGTCGACATCCAGTACGCCCGCAACGACATGTCCTTCCAGCGCGGCACGTTCCGGGTCCGGGGCGACACCCTCGAGATCATTCCGGCGTACGAGGAGCTGGCCGTCCGCGTCGAGCTGTTCGGCGACGAGGTCGAGAAGCTCTACTACCTGCACCCGCTGACCGGCGACATCGTGCGCGAGGTCGACGAGCTGGTCATCTTCCCGGCCACCCACTACGTGGCCGGTCCCGAGCGGATGGAGCGGGCCATCCGCGACATCGAGGCCGAGCTGGAGGAGCGGCTGGCCGAGCTCGACCGGCAGGGCAAGCTGCTCGAGTCGCAGCGGCTGCGCATGCGCACGACGTACGACATCGAGATGATGCGGCAGGTCGGCTTCTGCAACGGCATCGAGAACTACTCGATGCACATGGACGGCCGGACGTACGGCGAGCCGTCGTACACGCTGCTCGATTATTTCCCCGACGACTTCGTGACCATCATCGACGAGTCGCACGTGACGATTCCGCAGATCGGCGGCATGTACGAGGGTGACGCCTCCCGCAAGCGCATCCTCATCGAGCACGGTTTCCGGCTGCCCAGCGCCGCCGACAACCGGCCGTTGCGCTTCGACGAGTTCCTCGAGCGTGTCGGCCAGATGGTCTTCCTGTCGGCCACCCCCGGCCCGTGGGAGATGCAGCAGGCACAGGGCGAGTTCGTCGAGCAGGTCATCCGCCCCACCGGCCTGGTCGACCCGCAGGTCGTGGTCAAGCCGACGAAGGGCCAGATCGACGACCTCATGCACGAGATCAAGCTGCGGACCGAGCGCGACGAGCGGGTCCTGGTGACGACCCTGACCAAGAAGATGGCCGAGGACCTCACCGACTACCTGTTGGAGAACGGCATCCGGGTGCGCTACCTGCACTCCGAGGTCGACACGCTGCGCCGGGTCGAGCTGCTCAAGGAGCTGCGCAAGGGCGACTACGACGTGCTGGTCGGCATCAACCTGCTCCGTGAGGGCCTCGACCTGCCCGAGGTGTCGCTGGTGGCGATCCTCGACGCCGACAAGGAGGGCTTCCTGCGCAGCGGCCGGTCGCTGATCCAGACCATCGGCCGTGCCGCCCGTAACGTGTCGGGCGAGGTCCACATGTACGCGGACAAGATGACGCCGTCGATGCGCGACGCGATCGAGGAGACCGACCGGCGCCGTACGAAGCAGATCGCGCACAACGAGGCGAACGGCATCAAACCGCAGGCCCTCCGCAAGAAGATCCACGACATCCTCGACGACATCTACCGCGAGGCCGAGGACACCGACGCCGCGGTCAACCCGATGGTCGGCGGCGGTGGCCGGCAGATCTCGCGCGGCAAGGCCCCGGTCCCCGAGACCCGCTCGAAGGGCCGCGGCGCCGCGGCGGCCCCGGCCCGCGAGGGCATGGCCCGCACCGAGCTGGCCCAGCTCATCCAGGACCTGAACGAGCAGATGCTGGCCGCGGCCCGCGAGCTCCAGTTCGAGCTGGCGGCACGAATCCGCGACGAGATGGGCGAACTGAAAAAGGAACTCCGAGGAATGGACGCGGCCGGAGTCAAATAGTGGTCGATGTCTCCCGGCAGCTAGCCTAAGCTGCCGGGATGACCGCCATCGATCAGACCGGCTGGGCTCCGCTCACGGGCGTGCCCCCGGAGTTGGCGGCCTTGGCCGAGCGCTGCTTCAGCGCCGACGGCGGCCTCCCGTTGGCCACCGACCCGGCCTTCCTGGCCCGCCGCTGGTCATCCCCGGGCGCCGTGGCATTCGCCCTGCACTCCCCATCCCCGGCCGACGTCTCATCTCCGGCCGACGTCTCATCGGTGGCGGGCACCTCGGTGGCTGGGCCTTCGTCGGTGGCGGGCGGCTCGGTGGCTGGGCCTTCGTCGGCGGCGGGTGCTTTGGTGGCGGCGGGCGCGGTCCGGCCCGTCGCGGGCGGCGCCGCCTTCACCGGCTTGGTCGATCCCACCGCTCGCGGCCGTGGCCTCGGCGCCCGGCTGCTGGACCGAGGGCTGGCCGAGGCCTGGGCCTTGGCCGCCTCCTCCACCTCGGCCGCCGCCTCCGCCTTGGCCGCCGCCTCCACCTCGGCCACCGCCTCCACCTCGGCCACCGCCTCCACGTCGGCCGCCGGCTCCGCCTTGGCCGCCGCTTCTGAGGCCACCTCGGCCTCCTGGGTCGGCGGTTCGGTCACCGTGGAGATCGAGTCGCTGACCGACGATGCGGAGGCCTTGTTTGCCTCTCGTGGGCTGCGGCGGATCTTTGCCGAGGACGTGATGCGGATCGATCTCAGTGGGCCGCCGCCGGAACCTGCCTGGGTGGACGGCGCGACGGTGGTGTCGTGGTCGTCCGAAGTTGGGCGGCGGTTTCATGCGGTCTACGAGGCCGCGTTCCGGGAGCGGCCGGGATTTCCCGGTGTCCCGGCCGAGGAGTGGATCACCGAGAACGAAGAGGACGACGACTTTCTGCCGGGGAGTTCGCTGCTTGTCAGCGTGCCCGGGGTCGGCGACGCGGGCTTCGTGACGGCGGCGCGGGACTGGATCGTTCAAGTCGGTGTGGTGCCGGCGGCCCGCCGGCGTGGTCTGGGCGCCGCCCTCGTCAGTGCGGCGCTCGGCCGGCTTCGGGCCGATGGCAGCGATCACGCCTGGCTCACTGTCAATCTCAACAACCCGGGGGCGGCGGCGGTCTACCGGCGTCTCGGCTTCGAGCATCGAGGCCGCCGGGGCCGTTACCGAACCGAGGCGGAGGGTACGCGGAGCGCATGATTCGCTGGGTGGACGTCTTTCTGGACCGGCCGGTCGGAACCCTCGACGCGGCGGTTTCCTTCTGGGCCGAGGTGACCGGGTCGGAGCCCCGGCCGCAGCACGATCCCGGGTTCGTGCGCCTGGGCACGGCCGCCGGCGACGACTGGATCGAGATTCAGGGTGTGCGCTCCGGTGCGGGTGGCACCCACCCCGATCTGTGGGTCGACGATCCGGCCGCGTTCACCGGCCGGGTTCTCACGGCCGGCGCTTCCCTGGTCACCGATCACGGGGATTGGGTGACGCTGCGCTCGCCGGGCGGGCTGGCTTTCTGTGTGGCCCGGTGGCGTGATCAAGGCGTACGGCCGAGGCCTTTTGCCGGACCCGGCGGCGTGACCACCAGGCCTCACCAGATCTGCGTCGACGTCGGCCCGGCGGCCTTCGACGACGAGGTGCGCTTCTGGGAGATCGCCACCGGCTGGCGTCTCGATCCCGGTGAGCTGGGGGAGTTCCGCCGCCTTCAGCCCGAGCCGCCGATACCGGTCCGCCTGCTGATCCAGCGCCTCGACGAGGAGCGTCCCACCTCGGCCCACCTGGACGTCACCTGTTCCGACATCCCGGCCGGGCGGGCCTGGCACGAGTCACTCGGAGCGACCTTCGTGGGTGAGTGGCCGTACTGGACCACCCTGCGTGACCCCGCCGGCGGCACCTATTGCCTCACCAAGGGCGACCCCGCCGTCGACTAGCTGGCCGGGACGTCCAGGAAGTGCTCGACCAGGGGCGGGGTGGCGAAGTATTTGCCGATGTGGCCGCGCCACTGGGTGTAGCGGTCGGTGCCGCGGAAGTTCTCCAAGTGGGCCTCGACGCTGTCCCACTCGACCAGCAGGACGAAGCGGGACGGCGACTCCACGCCGCGGGTCATGCGGACCGAGAGGCAGCCGGGCGTGCTCGCCAGGATCGGCCTTCCGGCCTGGTAGGCCGCCGCGAAGGCGTCCTCTTCACCGGGGGTGATGTCGATCAGCGCGACTTCGAGAACCATGATCGCAGCCTGCCACACCAGGGAGTGAACTAGCCTCCTAGGAAGGCTTAAGGGCGTGTGCGGGTGGGCATTGGGTGACGTAACGGTGAAGCCACGAAGGGTGAAAAGTGTCCCGGTTGAGAAGTTTGGTCGAGAGGCTGAACACCCTTTGCCGGGGTCCACTGCCAATGTCGCCGGGTATGCGTCACAATGGCTGCCGTAGGAGGGGAGTATTCCCCCGCGCCGGTCTCGTCAACACGGAGCGCCTTCGTGGGCGTGCCCGGGGCCGGCGGTCGCGATTTCCCGCTTCACGCGGGGTGCGGCGGAAGAGACCTCCGACAGTCGCACGTCGCTGTTCTCACGCGATCTTCGAGTGGGCGCAGCGTCGAACCGTGTCTGCCGGAGGTTCCTGTTGAACGTCTCCACCTGGGTGTGGGTCGTCACCCTGGTCGCTCTCGTCGCCGTTCTCGCCGTTGATCTGCTGATCATCGGACGCCGGCCTCACGAACCTTCGATGAAGGAGTCCGGGAGCTGGGTCGCGTTCTACGTCGCGCTCGCCCTGATTTTCGGTGTCGGTGTCTGGGTCACCGCGGGCGGCAGTTACGCCGCCGAGTTCTACACGGGCTGGTTGACCGAATACTCGCTGAGTGTCGACAACCTGTTCGTCTTCGTGATCATCATGGCCCGGTTCGCGGTGCCCCGGCAGTTCCAGCAGAAGGTGCTGCTGATCGGCATCGTGCTGGCGCTGCTCATGCGGGGCGCCTTCATCGCCGCCGGCGCCGCGCTGATCTCGCAGTTCTCCTGGGTCTTCTACCTGTTCGGCGCGTTCCTCGTCTACACCGCCATCAACCTGCTGAAGGAGGGTGAGAACGACGAGGAGGACTTCAAGGAGAACATCCTGATCCGCTGGGCCAAGAAGGCCCTTCCGGTCTCGTCGTCGTTCGAGAGCGGCAAGATGACGGTGGTCACCGAGACCGGCAAGCGGCTGTTCACGCCCATGCTGATCGTGATGATCGCGATCGGCACGACCGATCTGCTGTTCGCGCTCGACTCCATCCCGGCGATCTTCGGCATCACCAAGGAGCCGTACCTCGTCTTCACCGCTAACGTCTTCGCGCTGATGGGCCTGCGGCAGCTGTTCTTCCTGCTCGGCGGCCTGCTGGAGAAGCTGGTCTACCTCAACATCGGGCTCGCGGCCGTGCTGGCCTTCATCGGCGTGAAGCTCTTCCTGGAGGCGCTGCACACCAACAGCCTGCCGTTCATCAACGGCGGCCACGAGGTGCACTGGGCCCCGGAGATCCCGATCTGGCTCTCGCTGCTGATCATTCTGGGCACGCTGGGTGTCGCGACCGCGGCCAGCCTGGTGAAGTCGTCGCGGGACAGAAAGAAAGAGCTGGTTTAGTCGTACGACCACAAAGGCGCCCGGGTCGATGACCCGGGCGCCTTTGTCGTGGTCTCTACTTGGCGTGCTTGCGGCGGGCCGCCTCACGTCCACGGGTCTGCTGGTCGAGGATGACCTTGCGGATGCGGATCGCGCTCGGGGTGACCTCGACGCACTCGTCCTCGCGGCAGAACTCGAGGGCCTGCTCCAGCGACAGCTTGCGCGGCGGGATCACCTTTTCGGTGTTGTCCGCGCTCGCGGCGCGCATGTTCGTGAGCTTCTTCTCCTTGGTGATGTTGACGTCCATGTCGTCCTCACGGGAGTTCTCACCGACGATCATGCCTTCGTAGACCTCGGTGGTCGGCTCGACGAAGAGCTGGCCGCGCTCCTGAATGTTGATCATGGCGAACGGGGTGACCGCGCCGGCCCGGTCGGCGACCAGCGAGCCGTTGTTGCGCGTACGCAGCTCGCCGAACCACGGCTCGTAGTCCTCGAAGAGGTGGTGCATGATGCCGGTGCCGCGGGTCTCGGTCAGGAACTCCGTACGGAATCCGATCAGGCCCCGGGCCGGAACCAGCCACTCCATGCGCAGCCAGCCGGTGCCGTGGTTGATCAGCTCCTCCATGCGGCCCTTGCGGGTCGAGAGCAACTGGGTGATGGCGCCCATGTACTCGTCGGGGGCGTCGATCGTCAGGCGCTCCACCGGCTCGTGGGTCTTGCCGTCGATGATCTTGGTGACCACCTGCGGCTTGCCGACGGTCAGCTCGTACGACTCACGGCGCATCTGCTCGACCAGGATGGCCAGGGCGAGCTCACCACGGCCCTGCACCTCCCAGGCGTCGGGACGCTCGGTCGGCAGCACGCGCAGCGACACGTTACCGATCAGCTCACGGTCGAGGCGGTCCTTGACCATGCGGGCCGTGACCTTGGCCCCCTTGACCTTGCCGACCAGCGGCGACGTGTTGGTGCCGAGGACCATCGAGATGGCCGGCTCGTCGACGGTGATCAGCGGCAGCGGGACCGGGTTCTCCGCGTCGGCCAGGGTCTCGCCGATCATGATGTCGGCGATGCCGGCGATGGCGATGATGTCGCCCGGGCCGGCGCTCTCGGCCGGCTTACGGTCGAGGCCCTCGGTGATCAGCAGCTCGGAGATGCGGACGTTGCTGATCGTGCCGTCGGTCTTGCACCAGGCCACGGTCTGGCCCTTGCGGATGGTGCCCTCGTGCACGCGGCAGAGCGCGAGCCGGCCCAGGAAGTTGGACGAGTCGAGGTTGACCACGTGCGCCTGGAGCGGCGCGTCCTCGGTGTAGGTCGGGGCCGGGATGGTCTCGAGGATCGTGCTGAACAGCACCTCGAGGTCGGTGGTGTCCTCGGGGACGGTGCCGTCCTTGGGCTGGGTCAGCGAGGCGATGCCGTCGCGGGCGCAGGCGTAGACGATCGGGAACTCGATCTGGTGCTCGTCGGCGTCGAGGTCGAGGAAGAGCTCGTACGTCTCGTCGACGACCTCCTTGATGCGGGCGTCGGGACGGTCGACCTTGTTGATGATCAGGATGATCGGGAGCTTGGCCGCCAGCGCCTTGCGGAGCACGAAGCGCGTCTGCGGCAGCGGGCCCTCGGACGCGTCGACCAGCAGGGCGACGCCGTCGACCATGGTCAGGCCGCGCTCGACCTCGCCGCCGAAGTCGGCGTGACCGGGGGTGTCGATGATGTTGATGGTGACGGGGTCACCCTCGGCGGGCTGGTAGCTGATCGCCGTGTTCTTGGCGAGAATGGTGATGCCCTTTTCCCGCTCCAGGTCCATGGAGTCCATGACGCGGTCGGCCATCTCGCCGCGCGCGTGGGACTGGCTCCCCTGGCGCAGCATGGCGTCGACCAGGGTTGTTTTGCCATGGTCGACGTGAGCGATGATGGCGACGTTGCGTAGGTCGGTGCGGGTCTGCATGGAACCATTGTCCCCGGTGTTGGTTGCTGTCGCGGCCCGGGGTTGGATCGACGGTACCGCTTCCGTATCCCACCTGGTTTGTCCGTTATGACGGCCAACCTTTAAGGGACGGCTTAAGGGTCAGCGCGTCCGGGCCGTGGTCTGTAGCGTCCGCATCGATTCCGCTGACGGGGAAAGGTCGGACCGATATGGCTCGGAGGACGTGGGCGCTGGGACTGGTCGCGTTGCTGGTCGCGGCCGGGTGTGGGTTGGGCGGTAAGGACGAGGACAATGCGGCCGCGGATCCGGCGCCGTCGGCGGTCGCGGCCAGTGACGCGGGCGAGCCGGCGTTCGAGCCGATCACCGAGAGCCCGACACCCGAGCCGGTCGAGACCACCACCAAGCCGCCGACGAAGAAGGCGGCCACGCCGGCCACCACCGAGCCGACCGAGCCGCCGTTCTGGAGCCAGCTGCCCGACTGCGCTCACTACGACAAGACCAAGCCGGTCTCCAAGACCAAGGTGAAGGCGGCGCTCAAGGCGGCCGCGGGCAAGGTCTACTGGCGTACCGAGGCTCCGGCCCTGCGAATCAACTACCCCCTGATCAAGGCGGTGGCGTGGCAGGAGAGCGGCTGGCAGAGCAACATCCACAACTGCGACGGGGGCGCCGGCGTCATGCAGGTCATGCCGGACACGGTCAGCATGATCAACAATCGCTTCGGCCTCTCGTACGACTCGTCGGTGTTCAACCAGAACGTCCTGGTCGGCGGCAACTACCTGGCCTGGCTGACGAAATGGGGCGGGGACAGGTACTTCGGCGGGAGCTACAGCCTGAGCGCGTCCAAGTGCAAGTCGGCGACCTCATGGTGCCTGCTCAACGTGGTGATCTCCGGCTACAACGCGGGTGCCGGCGGCGTCGAGCAGGCCGCCGCGACCAAGGAGCTGCCCAACCCGGATTACGTCGCGTCGGTGCGGGCGCTGATGAAGCGATGCCAGTGCGACCAGTACTGAGCACCGAGCTACACTAGTCGCGGTACCTGAGACCCGCCGCCGTTTTGACCACACAAAAGCGCCGGTAGTAAGGTCTCGGGGTTGTCGTGTGTTGATGAAGCTGGCGAGCTGTGAGTTGAGCTTGCAGCTCACCCTAAGGAGCCCTACGCAATGCCGCCCAAGAAAAAGACTCATGAGGTAACCCTCGCGCTTGAGGCGGGTAACGCCGCGATGGTCGACCTCGGCAAGATGCTTGGTCCGACCGGGGCCAACATGCGTGCCGTCAAGGTGGAGTACGACGAGGCCACCTCGAAGAACCGTGGCGAGATCATCCCGGTGATCGTCAGCGTCTACGAGGACCGCAGCCACACGCTGGCCTACAAGACGCCGCCGACCAGCTTCCTGATCAAGAAGGCCCTCGGCATCCAGTCCGCCGCGTCCAACCCGCTGACCCAGACCGTCGGCACGCTGAGCGCGACGCAGGTCAAGGAGATCGCCGAGCGCAAGCTCCCCGACCTCAACGCCAACGACCTCGACGCCGCGATCCAGATCGTGTCCGGCACCGCCCGCTCCATGGGTGTGAAGGTCGCGCAGTAACAAAGCTAGAGAAAGCCCCCGGGTCCACGACCCGGGGGCTTTTTCTATGCCTTGCCGATGATCTCCTCGATCAGGCCGTAGTCGAGGGCCTCCTGGGCGGTCAGCCCCCGGCCGGCCGACAGGTCGTCCTCGATGCGGCTGCGAGTCTGCCCGGTCAGCTCGACCAGCCGCAGGATGATCTCCTCGAGCTCGCGCAGATGCTGCCCGGCGGCACGGGCCACCTCGTCGGCGGTGCCGCTGACCGCGGCCGCGCGGGGCTCGGTCAGCCGGAACCGGGCGTGCCGATAGGCGGCGCGCCGCTCGGCCGCGGCGAGCACCGCGACCACGGCCCCGGCCGCCTCGGAGGTGACGACCGCGTGCACCGGCGCCGCCATCGAGTCGATCACGTCGATCACCGAGAGCGCGGCCCCGAGCTCGCCGCCCGAGCTGGCCACGTGCAGCTGCACCGGCTCGTTGCCGGCCGCGTCGAGGGTGAGCAGCGCGGCCGCGATGCCGGTGGCGCCCTCCGGGGTGAGCGGGCCGCGGATCATGACGATCCGCTGGTCGAACAGCCGCTCCTCGAGCCACCCGGGCAGTCCGGGACCACCGGCGGGGAGAAGGTGCGGCGGCCAGGGGTCGGGATTTTGCGGAGGCTGTCCCCACCGCATCGGATCGTGCCGCAGATTCACCGAAACCTCCCGTCTGCCGCGTGCCGCCAGAGTAACCACGGAGGCACCACTAGTGGCCACTTCTTCCGCTGACGGCAAACAGGATCAACGACGGGTTACGTTGGGGCATGGGCAACAACGCGGTCATCGGGCTGGTGGTCCATCCCCGCAATGACGTGAGCGATTCGGTCGCCACGGTGGTCACGGTGGCCGCGCGGGTCGGCGCCCGGGTGGTGGCCCGCCCCGACGACGCGGCCCGGCTGGGCTTGTTCGCCCTGGAGGAGCCCGACTTCGTGGAGAAGGTGGACTTCGTCTTCAGCCTGGGCGGTGACGGCACCATGCTGGGCGCCATGCGCCTGATGGCCGGGCGGCCGACCCCGATCCTCGGCGTCAACCACGGCAACCTGGGCTTCCTCATCGAGACCAGCCCGGCCGAGCTGCCCGGGGCGCTGGAACGCCTGATCGCCGGCGAGTTCAGCCTCGAACCGCACAGCGGCCTGGCCGTGGGCGACGACCTGGCCTTCAACGACGTGGTCGTCACGGCCGCCACCCCGTGGACCTCGGTGGCCCTCGACCTCCAGCTCAATGGGGTCAAGCACGGCTACTTCCGCTGCGATGCGGTGGTCGTCTGCACCCCGACCGGCTCGACCGCCTACAACTACGCGGCCGGCGGCCCGATCATCTCCCCGTCGGTCACCGCGATCGGTCTCACGCCGGTCGCCCCCATGTCGGGCATCAGCCGCCCGATCATCCTGGGCGGCGCCGAGGTCATCACGTTGCGGGGCGCCGCCCCGTCCCGGGTGTCCCTGGACGGCGCCGACACGGTGACTGTCGACGCGGACACCGACCTCACCGTCCAGTTGCGCCCCAACGCCGTCAACGTGGTCCGCTTCGACCGGGCCGCCCACGAGCGCCGCACCCGCATCAAGCTGAGCCTGCTCGACCTCCCCCTACGCCCCGACCAGCTCATCGAACTGGTCCCGGAGCACCTCCGCGAGAGGGTCCTGAAGCACCAGCGCTGAGCCGCGCCGGGGTAGCTCTTGCGGGGGATCGCCGCGACGTCCGCCCGAATATAGCGTTGATGCTATGACCTGGGGTAGCGTCGAGCTGGAGCCGGAGGTGGAGAAATGGCTCGAGAGCCTGCCGACCGAGCTCTTCGCTCGCGTGGCGTTCTATATGGATCTCCTCGCCGAGCGGGGGGTATTGCTCAGCGAGGAGATCCATATAGAAGCAGCTGCACGGGGTGGCGCCGGGAAGGCGGATCATTCTGTTGACGGTCTTCCGCAAGACCAGGGGACGGGAGACGCGAGAAGTGGCGCGGGCGCGGCGGGCGATGGCGAAATGCGTCGACGAGGAGCATCTCGTCGAGGAAGAGGTGGCGGATGGCTGAGCAGGGCAGTTGGGCCGCGATGCGGGAGCGGCGGATGGCCGAACCCGGTGCCGCGGATGCTTACGATGCCGCTCGGCTTGCCTTCGAACTCGGCGTCTCGGTGCGGGAGATCCGGGAGCGGCGGGGCTGGAGTCAGGCTCAGCTCGCCGAGGCGGCGGGGATGACGCAGTCGGCGGTGGCACGGTTCGAAGGTGGGGGAACGGTGCCGACACTACCGGTGCTCGGGCGGCTGGCCGCGGCGCTGGAAGTGCGGCTCAACGTCAGTTTCGGGCCGGGGGAGGCGGTGGCCTGAGCCGGGCTGGGTCCGGCTCAGGCCGATCGATCACCAGCCGCGGTCGCGCCACTCCTTCAGGTGGGGGCGCTCGTTGCCCAAGGTCGAGTCCTTGCCGTGGCCCGGGTAGAACCAGGTGTCGTCCGGGAGGCGGTTGAAGATCTTGGCCTCCAGGTCGTCCATCAAGGAGATGTGGTCCTCGGTGGTGACCGTCTTGCCGTGGCCGCCCGGGAACAGGCTGTCGCCGGTCCACAGGTGGGCCGTGCCGTTCGGGTCCTGGTAGAGCAGGGCGATCGAGCCGGGGGTGTGGCCGACCAGGTGGATGACCTCGAGGGTGGCGTCGCCCACGGTGATCGTCTCGCCCTCGCGCAGGTCGCGGTTGACCAGGGGGATCTCGGCCGCGTCCTCGATGTGGGCCAGGGACTCGGCGCCGGTGGAGGCGACCACGTCGGAGAGCGCCTGCCAGTGGTCGCCGTGCCGGTGGGTCGTGACGATCGTGGCCAAGCCGCCGTCGCCGATCAGCTTCAGCAGGGTCGGCGCCTCGTTGGCGGCGTCGATCAGCAGCTGCCGGCCGCCGCTGCGGAGCAGGTAGGCGTTGTTCTCCATGGGTCCGACGGCGACCTTCGTGATGGTCAGGCCGCCCAGGTCGCGGGTGTCGGCGGGGCCGCCGACGGATACGTCACCGGTGTAGGTCATGTCACTTCCACCTTGCTGGTCTCGGGAGCTCGCCGTCCGGCGAGACGGTCAGGTCGGCGCCGTCGGCCCGGCCGGCCAGCCAGGCCGCCAGCGACTTGGTCGGGCCGCCGACGACCGGCGGGTTGCCGGCGGAGCCGATGGTCAGGGCGTGTTCGATGCCGAACGGGCGCAGCTCCATGGCCGGCCAGCCGGCGGCCGTGGCCTCGGTGACGATCTCGCGCAGCAGGCGCAGCGCGAACGCGTCGCTCCAGTCGGCCGGCGTGTAGGACAGGCCCAGGTCGGTGTGGTGCACGGTCACCTCGCGCAGCCGCGCCCACGGCACCGCGGCCGCCGACTGGCCGGTCGGCGGCAGGAAGAACGCCCACGCCTCGGCCGGCATCGCCGCCCCGGCGTCGGCGAACCGGTCGTGGGCGGCGCGGATGTCCTCGAGCTGCTCGCGCAGCGGCCGGCCGGCGCCCTCCTGGATGCCCGCCTCGCGGGCCTCGGGCGAGGGGTAGGCCGGCGTCTCGACGCCGGTGCGGGCCCAGGTCAGCAGGTTCACGTACGCGTCGGCGTTGCGCGCGACGTGGGTCAGTACGTGCCCGACCGTCCAGCCGGGCAGCAGCGACGCCTGCCCGACGACCGTCGGGTCGAGGTCGGCCACGGTGTGGATGAGCTCCTCGGTGGCTCGGTCGACATCCGTGAGGAGAACGAGCGGATCGATCGTCACGAGGCAAACCCTATCGGCACGGAATTCGCTTTCGCAGAAGTAGTGGCGACCGTACCGTCTGTGCAGACGCGCCGATCGAGCCCGCGGAGGAGGTGGGGAGCGTGCTGTTCATTTCTGCGTCCCTTCACCCGGAGGCCCTGGCCTGACCGCCCACCGGCAGGCACAGTCTCCCGTCCCGCAAAGGGTTCCCATGTCGTACGACCTGTCCCAGCTCGGCTGGGACGAGACCTTCGCATCCGCATATCGCCGATTCGACCGTTCCGACGCCTCGGCCGGGCGTGTCCTGCGCGCCGACCGTGGGGTCTGCACCGTGCTCGACGCCGCCGGCGTCACCCGGGCCAGCCTGGCCGGGGGAGTGCTGCTGAGCGCGGCCAACGACCCGTCCCGGCTGCCCTGCGCCGGTGACTGGGTGGTGTTGCGCCACTGGCCCGACCGCCGGGTCACGATCGAGTGCGTGCTGCCCCGGCGCACCACCTTGATCCGCCGTACCTCCGACAAGGACTCCACCGGCCAGGTGCTGGCCGCGAACATGGACACCGTGGCCGTGGTCGAGCCGATCCATCCGGAGCCCGACGACGCCCGCATCGAGCGCCTGCTCGCGCTGGCCTGGGAATCGGGCGCGAAACCCCTGCTCATCCTGACCAAGAGCGACACCACCTCCGATCCGGCGGCCATCGCCCGGCAGATCGCCGAGCTCGCACCGGGGGTCCCGGTGGTTCCGCTGAGCGTCCGGCGGAAGACCGGGCTTGACGATGTACGCGCGTACGTGCGCCCCGGAAGCACTCTGGCCCTGCTCGGCCGTTCCGGGGCGGGCAAGTCGACGCTGGTCAACGCGCTGGCCGGGACGCCCGTCATGCCCGTACAGCAGATTCGTGACGTCGACGGCAAGGGCCGGCACACGACCGCGTACCGAAATCTGGTCCTGTTGCCCAACGGCGGCGCCGTGCTGGACACGCCCGGCATCCGTGGTGTGGGTCTGCTCGACACCGCCGAGGGCCTCGACCGGGCCTTCGCCGACATCGCCGAGCTGGCCGCCGGCTGCCGGTTCGACGACTGCCGGCACGACGCCGAGCCTGGTTGCGCGGTCGCAGTGGCCGTCACCGACGGCTCCCTGGCCCCGCGCCGGCTGGCCTCGTGGCGCAAGCTGCGGCACGAGATCGAGGTCGAATCGGCCCGCCAGACCGCTCGGTTGGCGGGTGCGGCGGGGCATCGCCGGCGGAGGCACTGACCGGGAACTGTCAGGGGGCTCTGTCAGAATGCCCCGGTGCAAACGATGGAAGAGGTAGCTCAGGGGCAGGCCGTCGAGGCCCCGGTCCGCCGTCGCGGGCCGGCGGACTTGTGGGCGCTGCTGAGCTACGCGGCGCTGTCGTTGCTGGTGATGAGCCAGCTCTGGCGCGATCCGAACGGGCGTGTGCTGGCCGGCAACAAGGACGACCACAACGTCTTCCTCTTCATGCTGGCCCACGGCGAGCGGGTGGTCTTCCACGGGGACAACCCGTTCTACTCCGGCCGGCTCAACGTGCCCGACGGCGTGAACATGATGGCCAACACCTCGGTGCTGGTCTTCAGCCTGCCGCTGGCCCCGGTCAGCCACTTCCTCGGCGTCGGCTTCTCGGTGGCGCTGCTGCTCACGCTGGGCCTGGCCGGCACGGCCGCCGCCTGGTACTACGTTCTCTCCCGCCACCTGGTGACCAGCCGGGTGGCGGCCTGGATCGGCGGCCTGTGGTGCGGTTTCGCGCCCACCATGGTCTCGCACGCCAACGGGCACGTGAACTTCGTCAGCCTCTTCGTGGTGCCGTTCATCGTCTGGCAGGTGCTGCGGCTGCGCGAGCCGGGGCGGGCGGTGCGCGGCGGCGTCATCCTCGGCCTGCTCATCGTGCTCCAGGTGTTCATCAACGAGGAGGCGCTGCTCTTCGCCGCGCTGGCCCTGGGTGTCTTCGTGGTGGCGTACGCCGCAATGACCTGGACCAGCGCCAAGCGTGAGGCGCCGCACCTGCTCAAGGGCCTCGGCGTCGCGGCCCTGGTCTCCGGGACCCTGCTGGCCTATCCGCTGTGGTACCAGTTCTTCGCGCCCGGCAACTATCACGGCCAGCCGTTCGAGCCGGACATGTACGCCACCGACCTGGCCTCGCTGGGGTTCTTCGCGCGGCAGTCGCTGGCCGGTTACGCGGCGCTGACCCGCGAGATGAGCGTCAGCGCGACCGAGGACAACACGTTCTTCGGGCCGATCGGCCTCGTGATGATCATCGTGTCGATCGTGGTGCTGTGGCGCTCGGTCGCGGCCCGCGCGGCCGCCATCTCGGCTTTCGTGCTGCTGATCGTGTCGATGGGTCCGGAACTGGTCTTCTTCGGGCACCGCACCGGCATCCCGCTGCCGTTCGCCCTGATCAGCCACGTGCCGATCATCGATCTGGTCAGCGTGACGCGGTTCGCGATGGTGCCGGCCACCATCGCCGGCGTGCTGCTGGCGCTGGCCACCGACCGGGCCCGTGAGTTCCCGGTCAGGAAGAAACGCCTGTTCCAGGTCGGGCTCGTGCTGGCCCTGGTGCCGCTGTTCCCCAAGCCCGTGCCGGTCATCCAGGGCGACCCGATGCCGCCGTTCCTGACCCAGGGCATCTGGAAGCAGTACGTCACCGGCGACCGCACCCTGGTCACGGTGCCGCTGCCCGAGGTCACCACCGGGCGTACGGGCATGCGCTGGGCGACGTTGTCGCACCTGGACTACCCGACACCGCGCGGCTACTTCATGGGACCGGTCAACCCGCCCACCGACAACACCGGCTCGTGGAACGCGCCCCGCCGCTTCACGTCCGACCTGCTCTACCGCGTCCGCGAGTACGGCATCACGCCCCAGCTCACCGCCACCGACCGCGCCCGCATCACGGCCGACCTGATCTTCTGGCGGGCCGCCGTGGTCATCCTCGTCCCGGACAGCCGCAACGGCGACGACCTGCTGGCCACGCTCACCGACGCCCTGGGGCCGCCGCAGCTGATCGGCGGGGTCGAGATGTGGGACGTACGCTATCTGTCGGTTCCTTCGAACGAGTGACCTAACCGAAGGTGAAGTGCGGGAATGTGCGCCATTTGGCGGACGCTGCACTTACTCGGGCCCGCGCCGGGGAAAAGTTGTCGTACCCCCTGGCTAGAGTGGCCCGCGGCTTTGCTGCATTCAAACACCTGTACGGAGAGGCTGGCTGGTGGCCGACCGTTTGACTATTCGAGGCGCGCGCGAGCACAACCTGCGCGACGTCAACCTTGACCTGCCCCGCGACGCGATGATCGTGTTCACCGGTCTGTCCGGGTCGGGCAAGTCCAGCCTCGCGTTCGACACGATCTTCGCCGAGGGGCAGCGACGCTACGTCGAGTCGCTCTCGTCGTACGCGAGGCAGTTCCTCGGGCAGATGGACAAGCCCGACGTCGACTTCATCGAGGGCCTGTCGCCCGCGGTGTCGATCGACCAGAAATCCACCTCGCGCAACCCGCGCTCGACGGTGGGCACCATCACCGAGGTCTACGACTACCTGCGCCTGCTCTTCGCGCGCACGGGCATCCCGCACTGCCCGATCTGCGGCGAGCGGATCAGCAAGCAGACCCCGCAGCAGATCGTCGACCGGGTCCTGGCCATGGACGAGGGCACCAAGTTCATGGTGCTCGCCCCGGTGATCCGCGGCCGCAAGGGTGAATACGTCGACCTGTTCGCCGAGCTCCAGGCCAAGGGCTATGCCCGGGCCCGGGTCGACGGCGTGGTCCATCCGCTGACCGAGCCGCCCAAGCTCAAGAAGCAGGAGAAGCACACCATCGAGGTGGTCGTCGACCGCCTCAGCGTCAAGGCGAGCAGCAAGCAGCGCCTCACCGACTCCATCGAGTCGGCCCTGGGCCTGGCCAACGGCATCGTCGTGCTCGACTTCGTCGACCTGCCCGAGGACGACCCGGCCCGGGAGCGGCGCTTCTCCGAGCACCTCGCGTGCCCCAACGACCACCCGCTGGCGATCGAGGACCTCGAGCCCCGGGTGTTCTCGTTCAACGCGCCCTACGGCGCGTGCCCCGAGTGCACGGGCATCGGCACCAAGAAAGAGGTCGACCCCGAGCTGCTGATCCCCGACGAGGAGCGCAGCATCCGCGAGGGCGCGATCCAGCCGTGGTCCGGCGGGCAGACCCAGGAATACTTCCTGCGCCTGCTCGAGGCGCTGGCCGCGAGCGAGAAATTCAGCATCGACACGCCGTGGCGCCAGCTGCCCTCCCGGGCGCAGAAGACGATCCTCTACGGCTCGGAGGACCAGGTCCACGTCCGCTACCGCAACAAGTACGGCCGCGAGCGCTCGTACTACACCGGATTCGAGGGTGTGGTGCAGTGGATCGAGCGCCGGCACAACGACACCGAGAGCGACTGGTCCCGCGACAAGTACGAGGGCTACATGCGCGACGTGCCCTGCCCGGTCTGTGGCGGCGCCCGGCTCAAGCCCGAGGTGCTCGCGGTGACCATCGCCGGCAAGAGCATCGCCGAGGTCTGCAACCTGTCCATCGGTGACTGCGCCGACCTGCTGGCCGGCCTCGAGCTCGACGACCGCCAGAAGATGATTGCCGAGCGGGTGCTCAAGGAGATCAACGCCCGGCTGCGCTTCCTGGTCGACGTCGGCCTGGAATATCTGTCGCTCGACCGCGGCGCCGGCACCCTGTCCGGCGGCGAGGCCCAGCGCATCCGGCTCGCCACCCAGATCGGCTCCGGCCTGGTCGGCGTGCTCTACGTGCTCGACGAGCCGTCCATCGGCCTGCACCAGCGCGACAACCACCGGCTCATCGAGACCCTGGTCCGGCTGCGCGACCTCGGCAACACGCTGATCGTGGTCGAGCACGACGAGGACACGATCCGCACGGCCGACTGGATCGTCGACATCGGCCCCGGCGCTGGTGAGCACGGCGGCCACATCGTGCACAGCGGCTCGGTCGAGGGCCTGCTCAAGAACAAGCAGTCGCCCACCGGCGCCTACCTGTCCGGCCGCAAGTCGATCCCGACCCCGGCCGGCCGGCGCCCGCAGACTCCCGGCCGCGAGCTGGTCGTTCAGGGCGCCCGCGAGCACAACCTGCGCAACCTGACCGTCGGCTTCCCGCTCGGGCAGTTCATCGCCGTCACTGGTGTGAGCGGCTCCGGCAAGTCCACGCTGGTCAACGACATCCTCTACACGGTGCTGGCCAACCAGATCAACGGCGCCCGCATGGTGCCGGGCCGGCACACCCGCATCACCGGCCTGGAAGAGGTCGACAAGGTCGTCGGCGTCGACCAGTCGCCGATCGGGCGCACGCCGCGGTCCAACCCGGCGACGTACACGGGTGTCTTCGACAACATCCGCAAGCTGTTCGCGGAGACGACCGAGGCCAAGGTGCGCGGCTACGGTCCGGGCCGGTTCTCGTTCAACGTCAAGGGCGGCCGCTGCGAGAACTGCTCGGGCGACGGCACGATCAAGATCGAGATGAACTTCCTGCCCGACGTCTACGTCCCGTGCGAGGTGTGCAAGGGCGCCCGCTACAACCGCGAGACGCTCGAGGTGCACTACAAGGGCAAGACGATCTCCGAGGTGCTCAACATGCCGATCGAGGAGGCGGCGGAGTTCTTCCAGCCGATCCCCGCGATCCACCGGCACCTCAAGACGCTGGTCGACGTCGGCCTGGGCTACGTGCGGCTCGGCCAGCCCGCCCCGACGCTGTCCGGCGGCGAGGCGCAGCGCGTCAAGCTCGCCTCCGAGCTGCAGAAGCGCTCCACCGGCAAGACGGTCTACGTGCTCGACGAGCCGACCACCGGCCTGCACTTCGAGGACATCCGCAAGCTGCTGATGGTCCTCAACGGCCTGGTCGACAAGGGCAACACGGTGATCACGATCGAGCACAACCTCGACGTGATCAAGACGGCCGACTGGCTGATCGACATGGGCCCCGAGGGCGGCAGCAAGGGCGGTCTGGTGCTTGCCACCGGTACGCCCGAGGAGCTGGCCGAGGTCCCCGAGAGCCACACGGGCCAATACCTGCGGCACATGCTGGGCCTCGAGGGCAAGGCGGCCGGGTCGTCCGACGCGATCGCCCGCGCCGCCCAGGCCAACGGCACCGCGCCCAAGAAGAGGGCGACCCGCGCCCGGGCCAAGGCTTCAGTGTGAGGGCTCAGCAACATCTCAGGTGATCCATAGCCACAGCGCCCGGTCGGGACCTTAGTCTCGACCGGGCGCTGTTATGTGGGTAATTTTCGCCGAACGCCTGAACCCGGGGCGGCCGCGACAGCGTATGTAGATGCGACGCCGCGTGACCCACTCATGCGGACCAGGCACTGGAGGACAACAAGATGACTGACGTGCAGACCAGGACCGAGGCCGAGCTCAGCACCGAGGAGCCGACCAGCCCCGGTACGGCGTCGACCCGCCGTGTCGTCCTTCTCGGCGCGGGCGGGCTGGGCGCGGCCTGCGTGCTCGCCGCCTGCGGCACGAGCACCTCGAGCACCAACAGCAACGGCACCGACTTCAGCGACCAGCCGGCCCCGGCCGGCAGCGCCGGCGCGCAGAACGACGGCACCGGCAACACGGCCACCGGTGGCACCGCGCTGGCCGTCGCGGCCGACGTGCCCGAGGGCGGCGGCATCATCAAGGGCGACCTGGTGATCACCCAGCCCGTGGCCGGGACGTACAAGGCGTTCAGCAAGGTGTGCACGCACGCCGGCTGCGACGTCAACAAGATCGACGCCGGGCAGATCTCGTGCCCCTGCCACAACAGCAAGTTCTCGATCGAGACCGGCGAGCCCACCTCGGGCCCGGCCACCAAGGCGCTGCCCGAGACCAAGGTCAAAAAGGACGGCGACAACATCGTCGCGGCCTGACGCCGCTCCGCGAAGGTCTCTCGGCAAGGCCGGAGGTCCGAGCCGTGGCGGCGGCAACGGACCTCCGGTCGGGTAATCATGTCAGTCCCCCGCACTAGTGTTGAGAGCGTGCCAGACCCCTCCAGCTATCGCCCGGCGCCCGGGACGATTCCCGAGTCGCCCGGCGTCTACCGTTTCCGCGACCCCGGCGGCCGCGTCATCTACGTGGGCAAGGCCAAGAACCTGCGGAACAGGCTGAACTCCTATTTCGCCGACACCTGGTCGCTGCACGCGCGCACCCAGCAGATGGTCACCACGGCGGCCAGTGTGGACTGGGTGACGGTGGGCACGGAGGTCGAGGCGCTCCAGCTCGAGTTCAGCTGGATCAAGGAATTCGACCCGCGCTTCAACGTCAAATATCGCGACGACAAGTCGTACCCCTTCCTCGCCGTCACCCTCAACGAGGAGTTCCCCCGGCTCCAGGTGATGCGCGGGGCCAAGCGCAAAGGCGTGCGCTACTTCGGGCCGTACTCACACGCCTGGGCCATCCGCGAGACCCTCGACCTGCTCCTGCGGGTCTTCCCGGCCCGCACGTGCTCGACCGGCGTCTTCAAGCGTGCCGGCCAGATCGGCCGTCCCTGCCTGCTCGGCTACATCGGCAAGTGCTCGGCCCCCTGCGTCGGCACGGTCTCGGCCGACGAACACCGCGCCATCGTCGACGACTTCTGCGACTTCATGGCCGGGCGCACCGACACGTTCGTCAAACGGCTCGAGCGCGACATGATGCAGGCGTCCGAGGAGCTCGAGTTCGAAAAGGCGGCCCGGCTGCGCGACGACATCGCCGCCCTGCGCCGCGCCATGGAGAAGCAGACAGTGGTCCTCGGCGACGGCACCGACGCCGACGTGGTCGCCTTCTCCGAAGACCCGCTCGAGGCCGCGGTCCAGGTCTTCCACGTGCGCGACGGGCGGGTGCGCGGCCAGCGGGGCTGGGTCGTGGAAAAGGTGGAGGATCTGACCACCGGCGACCTCGTGCACCACTTCTGCAGCCAGCTCTACGGCGGTGAGCAGGGTGAGAACGACGTGCCGCGCGAGCTGCTGGTGCCGGCGCTGCCCGACGACGCCCCGGCCCTGGAGAGCTGGCTGTCCGAGCGGCGCGGCAGCCGGGTCGCGCTGCGGGTGCCGCAGCGGGGCGACAAGAGGTCGCTGATGGAGACGGTGGCGCGCAACGCGGGGGAGTCGCTGCAACGGCACAAGCTGCGCCGGGCCGGCGACCTGACGACGCGCAGCAAGGCGCTCGACGAGATCGCCGAGGCGCTCGGGCTCGACTCGGCGCCGCTGCGCATCGAGTGTTTCGACGTGTCGCAGATCCAGGGCACCGACGTGGTGGCCTCGATGGTGGTCTTCGAGGACGGGCTGCCCCGCAAGAGCGAATACCGTCGCTTCGCCGTCCGGGGCAACGCCGACGGCAGCGGCATGGACGATCTGTCGGCGATGAGCGAGGTCATGCGGCGCCGCTTCGCCCGGTTCAAGGCGCAGCCCGGCGCCGACGGTCCCCTCGACAAACCTCCTGTCGACCTGCCGGATTCCGACGAGATCGCCACCAACGAGCTTCCGGGGATCGACCCGCTGACCGGCAAGCCGCGCCGCTTCGCCTATCCGCCGCAGCTGGTCGTCGTCGATGGTGGCCAGCCCCAGGTGAACGCCGTGGCGGCGGTCTTCGCCGACCTCGGCATCACCGACGTGGCGCTGTGCGGGCTGGCCAAGCGGCTGGAAGAGGTGTGGCAGCCGGGTGAGGACTTCCCGGTGATCCTGCCGCGCACCTCCGAGGCGCTCTACCTGTTGCAGCGGGTCCGCGACGAGGCGCACCGGTTCGCCATCACGTTCCACCGGCAGCGGCGGTCCAAGCGGATGACGGCGTCGGCGCTCGACAACATCCCCGGGCTGGGGGAGACCCGGCGCAAGGCGCTGCTGCGGCATTTCGGCTCGCTCAAGCGCCTGTCCGCGGCCACCCCCGAGGAGATCACCGAGGTGCCGGGCATCGGGCGGCGCACGGCCGAGGCGGTGCTGGCCGCCCTCATCCCGCCGACGCCCGGCTCCGCCACCTCCGACCCCGACCCCGCCGGCTCCGCCGCTCCGGGCGAGCCTGACGTGGAAGCCGGGGCGATCCCGCCCGGCGGGGCCGGCCCGACCCGGGCGCGCGCCGGGCGGACCAACGCGCCGTCGAACAGGTCACACGTGACGCCGACCTGACCGTGGCCCGGAACGTGGAGTGACGAGCAGTTGTTGTACTACCGGATCGGGTAGACGACAGCCGTCCGGAAGGTTGGTTCCGGCGGCTTCGGCCTAGGATGTTGTGTCCGCCGCAGGCGCGGGCACGGACGCGGGAGGCGTGGTGACGGAGTCGATGCCGGAGTACGTGGCGGACTCTGATGGGGTCGACACCGAGGAAGTGACGACCGATCTCGTGATCGTCACCGGGGTGTCCGGCGGTGGCCGCAGTACCGTGGCCCGGGCTTTGGAGAACGTCGGCTTCTATGTCGTCGACAATCTGCCGCAGGCCCTCATGCTCGACATGGCCCAGCTCGCCCTGCAGGCGGGTGGCGCCGCGAGGCGTACGGCAATGGTCCTCGATGTTCGCAGCCGGGCCTTCTCGACCGACCTGACCGGCGCCGTGCACGCCCTGCGCGAGCGCGGCTTCAACCCGCGCGTGGTCTTCGTCGACGCCGAGGACGACGTGTTGATCCGGCGGTTCGAGTCGGTGCGCCGCTCGCATCCGCTGCAGGGCGACGGGCGCCTGGCCGACGGCATCACGGCCGAGCGCAAGCTGCTGTCCGAGGCGCGCGAGCAGGCCGACGTGATCATCGACACCAGCCACCTCAACGTCAACCAGCTCCGCCGCCGGGTCGAGGAGCTGTTCGGTGGGGAGGACGTGCGCCGGCTGCGGATCACCGTGCTGTCCTTCGGCTTCAAATACGGCCTGCCCCCGGACGCCGACTACGTGATGGACGCCCGGTTCCTGCCCAACCCGTTCTGGGTGCCGGCCCTGCGCGACCACACCGGTCTGGAGGACTCGGTCAGCACCTACGTCCTCGACCAGGAGGGCGCGAGCGACTTCGTCAAGACGTACGCCTCCTTGATCGCCGCCACCGCGACCGGGTTCGAGCGTGAGGGCAAGCGCTATCTGACCGTCGCCGTCGGCTGTACGGGCGGTAAGCACCGCAGCGTCGCCATCACCGAGGAGCTCACCGCGCAGCTGCGCGACATGCGGCTCGCGGCCCACTCCTCCCACCGCGACCTGGGGCGGGAGTGACGGCCCGGCGCCCGGTCAAGGTGGTCGCGTTCGGCGGCGGCCACGGCCTCAGCGCCTCGCTGCGCGGCCTGCGCCGGGCCGGCGAGGAGATCGAGCTCGACATCACCGCCGTGGTCACCGTGGGCGACGACGGCGGCTCCAGCGGGCGCCTGCTGACCGAGCGGGACGCGCTGCTGCCACCGGGCGACCTGCGGCAGGCGCTGGCCGCGCTGGCCGACGACCACCCGGTCACCCGGCGCACGGCCGACGTCCTGCAGTACCGCTTCGCCGAGATCCCGGCCGGCGGCGAGGGCCCCGACCCGCTGGTCGGGCACGCGGTGGGCAACCTGCTGCTGCTCGGGCTCATGGAGATGCTGGGTGATCCGGTCCAGGCGCTCGACCACGCGGCGGCCATGGTCGGCGCCCGCGGCCGGGTGCTGCCGATGGCCCGGCACGCGGTCGGCATCGAGGCCGACGTGCGCGGCGCCGACCCGTCCCGCCCCGACGACGTGGTCACGGTCCGCGGTCAGCACGCGGTCGCGGTGACCTGCGGTCACGTCGAGGCCGTACGGATCGAGCCGGCCGACCCGCCGATCTGCGACCCCGTGGTCGACGCCATCCGTGACGCCGACTGGCTGATTTTCGGGCCGGGCAGCTGGTACACGAGCGTGCTGCCGCACCTGATGGTGCCCCGGCTGGCCGAGGCGATCACGGCGAGCCCGGCCCGGCGGCTGGTGACGCTCAACCTGGCCGCCGACAACGAGACGCTCGGCCTGTCGGTGGCCGACCACGTGGCCGCGCTGCACTGGTACCTGCCCGGGCTGCGGGTCGACGCGGTGGTGGCCGACGGCAAGTGGGTGGGCGAGCCCGAGCCGGTCCGGCGCGCCGCGGAGGCCCTGGGTGCGCAGCTGATTCTGGCACCTGTGGCCGTTGCGGACGGCAGCGCCAGGCATGATCCTGAGTCGTTGGGCGTTGCCCTGGTGCCGGTATTGGGCGCCGCTCGTTAAGCAGTCGTTTGTACAGGCACGTTTTGGTGGAAATCCGGCGCATGAGGTGAGCACACAATGGCGATGACGGCAGCGGTCAAAGACGAGCTGAGCCGGGTCGACGTGCCCAAGCCCTGCTGCCGTCGGGCCGAGATGGCGGCCCTGCTGCGGTTCGCCGGGGGCCTGCACATCGTCTCCGGCCGGGTGGTGGTCGAGGCCGAGCTCGACACGGGCGCGGTGGCGCGGCGGCTGCGGCGCGAGATCGCCGACGTCTACGGATATCCGAGCGAGGTGCACGTGCTGGCCTCCGGCGGTCTGCGCAAGGGCAGCCACTACATCGTGCGCATCGTCAAGGACGGCGAGGCGCTGGCCCGCCAGACCGGTCTGCTCGACGTGCGCGGCCGCCCGGTCCGGGGCCTGCCCCCGCACGTGGTCTCGGCCAACGTCTGCTGCGCGGTGGCGGCGTGGCGGGGCGCGTTCATGGCGCACGGCTCGCTGACCGAGCCCGGCCGGTCGAGCGCCCTGGAGATCACCTGCCCCGGCCCTGAGGCGGCGCTGGCGCTGCGCGGCGCGGCCCGCCGCATCGGCATCACGGCCAAGGAGCGCGAGGTGCGCGGCGTCGACCGGGTCGTGATCAAGGACGGCGACGCCATCGCGGCCCTGCTGACCCGCATCGGCGCCCACGCGAGCGTGCTGGCGTGGGAGGAGCGCCGGGTGCGCCGCGAGGTGCGCGCGACCGCCAACCGCCTGGCCAACTTCGACGACGCCAACCTGCGCCGCTCGGCCCGCGCCGCGGTGGCGGCGGCGGCCCGGGTCACCCGCGCTCTGGAGATCCTGGCCGACGAGGCCCCCAACCACCTGACCTCGGCCGGCCAGCTGCGCCTGGAGCACCGCCAGGCGTCGCTGGAGGAGCTGGGCGCCCTGGCCGACCCGCCGTTGACGAAGGACGCGATCGCCGGCCGTATAAGGCGTCTGCTCGCCCTCGCCGACAAGCGCGCCCGCGACCTGGGCATCCCGGACACCGAGGCCGCCGTGACGCCCGAGATGATGGCGTGCTGACTAGTAGTCCCTTGACAGGTGTAGTCCCCCGGAAGGTGAAAACCTTTTTGCCTGTTTGAAAGCCCTTACCGCGGCCTTCGAAAACCCGGCAGACTCTCCCGCCATGAGCGGCATCGAGGCCCTCGCACAGAGGGTGACAACAGTGGAAGATGAGATCGCGGGCATCCGACAGGACGCGGCGGAGGTGAGGATCTTGGCAGCCGGTGCGAGCCAGGACGCGAGTGATTATCAAACGTCGCTGGGCCATCACGTCCAGCAGTTGAACGCGCTTCGAAGGACGCAGATCGAACAGTCCGGGCAGCTCAGGGCGATGTCCACCGATCTGCGCCACGTTTTCGACGAGATGAAGAGCCTGCGGGTGACACAGCTCGATCAGCAGGCCGACCTGGACAAGGTGATCGAGGCCCAGTTCCGGCAGTGGAGCGACATCCAGGAGATCAAGCGGACTCAGCTCCGGCATTACGCGGATCAGAAGGCGAAGCTCCGCGACCTCAAGACGGACGTCACGGAGCTCAAGACGGACGTCACGGAGCTCAAGACGGACGTCACGGAGCTCAAGACGGGCATGGCGAAGGTGCTTCAGCTGCTGGAGCGCCGTGGTGATGACCCGGCCAGCTGACGGGCGGTGAGCGAGGGGTCGCGCGAGCGGCCCCTCGTTGTTTTCCCTGGGAAGAAGCGCAGGTTAACGGGGGAGCTTTGTCACGGTGAGGTTGCGCCCCCTGCGTGATGGCCTCAGGGGGCTCGGATAGTGTCTTAGCCGACGGCGACGGTGCCGGCAGCTCGGCCGACCGCGCTGTGCGCCGCCCGTCAGTCGCGGCGCCTCCTCCTGCTGGCGCGGCGGCCGGACGCCCCTTTGCCGGCCCGGGAAACGGTCGGCAACGCAGACCCTCCGCCGGTCGCAAAATCCGGCGGACCGAAACGAGGAGATCCACCTGTGACCATCCGGGTTGGCATCAACGGCTTCGGCCGTATCGGCCGCAACTTCTTCCGGGCGGTTCTCGCCTCGGGCGCGGACATCGAGATCGTCGGTGTGAACGACCTGACCGACAACGCCACGCTGGCGCACCTGCTCAAGTACGACTCGATCCTCGGCCGCCTGCCGTACGAGGTGAAGGCCACCGCTGACGAGATCACTGTCAACGGCAAGACCTTCAAGGCGTTCGCCGAGCGTGACCCCAACAACCTGCCGTGGGGTGACCTGGGCGCCGACGTCGTCATCGAGTCGACCGGCTTCTTCACCGACGCCAGCAAGGCCAAGGCGCACGTCGACCAGGGCGCCAAGAAGGTCATCATCTCGGCCCCGGCCAAGAACGAAGACATCACCATCGTCATGGGTGTCAACGACAACCTGTACGACGGCGCGAAGCACACGATCATCTCGAACGCTTCCTGCACCACCAACTGCCTCGCCCCGATGGCGAAGGTCCTCAACGACGCGATCGGGATCGAAAAGGGCCTGATGACCACGATCCACGCGTACACCCAGGACCAGAACCTGCAGGACGGCCCGCACAAGGACCTGCGCCGCGCCCGCGCCGCCGCCCTGAACATCGTGCCGACCTCGACCGGCGCCGCCAAGGCCGTCAGCCTGGTGCTGCCCGAGCTCAAGGGCAAGCTCGACGGCTTCGCGCTGCGGGTGCCGATCCCCACCGGCTCGGCCACCGACCTCACCTTCACCGCGGCCAAGGACACCTCGGTCGAAGAGGTCAACGCCGCCATCAAGGCCGCCGCCGAGGGCCCGCTCAAGGGCATCCTGGTCTACACCGAGGACGAGATCGTCTCCTCGGACATCGTGACCGACCCGGCCTCCTGCATCTTCGACGCCGGCCTGACCAAGGTCATCGGCGGCAACCAGGTCAAGGTCGTCGGCTGGTACGACAACGAGTGGGGCTACTCGAACCGCCTCGTCGACCTGGTCAAGCTCGTCGGAGCCTGATCTTGAAGACTCTCGACGACCTGCTCGGCGAGGGTGTCTCGGGTCGGCGCGTGCTCGTGCGCGCCGACCTGAACGTCCCGTTCGACAAGAATCAGCCGGGTGTCATCACCGACGACGGCCGCGCCCGCGCGGTCCTGCCGACGGTGATCGCCCTGCGTGACGCCGGCGCTCGCGTCATCGTCGTCTCGCACCTGGGCCGCCCGAAGGGTGCCCCGGACCCCAAGTTCACGCTCGCCCCGGTCGCCGCGCGGCTCGGCGAGCTGCTCGGCGCGCCGGTCGCCTTCGCCACCGACACCGTCGGCGACGACGCGGCGGCCAAGGTCGGCGCGCTCGAGGACGGCCAGGTGCTCCTGCTGGAGAACCTGCGGTTCAACGAGGGCGAGACCGCCAAGGACGAGGCGGCCCGGGCCGCTTTCGCCGCTCAACTGGCCTCGTTCGCCGACTACTACGTCGACGACGCCTTCGGCGCCGTGCACCGCAAGCACGCTTCGGTGTACGACGTGCCGGCCATCCTGCCGCACTACGCGGGCGGCCTCGTGCTGCGCGAGGTCGAGGTGCTCAAGAAGGTCACCGAGAGCCCCGAGCAGCCGTACGTCGTGGTCCTGGGTGGCTCGAAGGTCTCCGACAAGCTCGCCGTGATCAAGGCGCTGCTGCCGAAGGTCGACAAGCTGCTCGTGGGCGGCGGCATGTGCTTCACCTTCCTCAAGGCCCAGGGCCACGAGGTCGGCAAGTCGCTGCTCGAGGAGGACATGGTCGCGACCTGCCGTGACCTGCTCTCCGAGGCGCAGGGGCGGATCGTCCTGCCGGTCGACGTCGTCGCGGCCACCGAGTTCTCGGCCGACGCCGACCATGTGACCGTGGACGCGTCCGAGATCCCGGCCGACCGTCTCGGCCTCGACATCGGCCCGAAGTCGGTGGCGTTGTTCGCGGACGCCATCGGCCCGGCCAAGACCGTGTTCTGGAACGGCCCCATGGGCGTCTTCGAGCTGGCGCCGTTCGCGGCCGGCACCCGGGGCGTCGCCGAGGCCATCACCAAGATCGACGGTTTCTCGGTCGTCGGCGGCGGTGACTCGGCCGCGGCCGTGCGCACCCTCGGCCTCGACGAGAGCGCCTTCGGGCACATCTCGACGGGCGGCGGCGCCTCCCTGGAATACCTCGAGGGCAAGACCCTGCCCGGCATCGAAGCGCTGGAGAAGTGACGTGACTGCGGAAGCTCGCCGGCCGCTGATGGCCGGCAACTGGAAGATGAACCTCAACCACTTCGAGGCGAATCTGCTGGTGCAGAAGCTGGCCGCGAGCCTGTCCGAGCAGCAGCTCACCGACGTCGAGGTGGCCGTGCTGCCGCCGTTCACCGATCTGCGCACCGTGCAGACCGCTGTCGACGGCGACAAGCTGCTCATCAAGTACGGCGCGCAGGACATCTCGCGGCACAAGTCGGGCGCCTACACCGGTGAGATCGCCGGCTCGATGCTGGAGAAGCTGGGCTGCACGTACGTGCTGGCCGGGCACTCCGAGCGCCGGGAGTACCACAACGAGGGCGACGACATCGTCAACGCGAAGGTGAAGGCGGCCTTTGCGAGCGGCCTGACGCCGATCCTCTGCGTGGGCGAGGGCCTGGACGTCCGCGAGGTGAACGGTCACGTGGTGCACTGCACCACGCAGATCGTCGCCGGGCTGGCCGGCCTCACGCCGGAGCAGCTCAAGCAGATCGTCATCGCGTACGAGCCGGTGTGGGCCATCGGCACCGGCAAGACGGCGACGCCGGACGACGCGCAGGAGGTCATCGGCGCGATCCGGGCCTGCCTGGCCGAGAACCACGGCGCCGAGGTGGCCACCGCGGTGCGCATCCTCTACGGCGGCTCGGTCAAGGCGGCCAACATCGCCTCGATCATGGCGCAGCCCGATGTGGACGGCGCCCTGGTCGGCGGCGCGAGCCTCGACGCCGAGGAGTTCGCGTCGATCGCCCGGTTTCGGGAGCACGTAGCCCGCTGAGAAGTTCCCCGTGTGCCCGGGCGCCTCTGGCGTCCGGGCACACGCTATTGTTGGACCGCTGCTGTGCCCTTCGAGAGGAATCGAACCGACCATGCCGATGTGGTTCGCGTACACGTTGATCGTGTTGCTGGTCATCACCAGCGTTCTGCTGACCCTGCTGATCCTGCTGCACCGCGGCAAGGGCGGCGGCATGTCGAGCATGTTCGGCGGCGGCGTCACCTCCAGCCTGGCGGGCTCGTCGGTGGCGGAGAAGAACCTCGACCGTTACACCGTGCTCGTCGGTGTCGTCTGGTTCGCCTGCATCGTCGGCCTGGGTCTGTGGCTTCGCCTGGCGTTGCCCGGCAGTTAATGTCCAGGCACGCTTCCTGACGGAGCGTAATAGTCGTAGAATCTGCCGCGCGTCCGGTTCTGCCGGGCGCGCGGCGTTTGTTTTGGTTTGTTTTCGCACCGAGACAGGTTTCGTCCCGAGACAGGAGTGACGTCCGTGTCCAGTGGCAGCGCCATCCGTGGCAGCCGAGTCGGCTCGTCCCCGATGCGCCCCGACGAGCGTACCGAGCCCGCACCGCGCCGGGAGGTGACGTACTTCTGCTCCGCCGGGCACATCAGCGACATCCTGTTCGCCGCTGAGGCCTCCGCGCCCGAGACGTGGGACTGCCCGCGCTGCGGCCAGCCGGCCGGCCTCGACGGGCAGAACCCGCCCGGGCGGCTGCGCTCCGAGCCGTACAAGTCGCATCTGGCGTACGTCAAGGAGCGCCGCTCCGACGAGGACGGCGCCAAGATCCTGGAAGAGGCGCTGGCCAAGGTGCGCCAGCGCCGCGGCCGGGACTAATTCGTCGAACGGCCCATGTAGGTCACGTTCTCGGCGCCGGGCACCGTGAGCTCGGTGAAGCCCAGCCGGTCGTAAAAGACGCGCGCCCCGGTGTTGGCCGGGTTCATCCCCAGATGCACCCGGTCCACGCCGGCCGCGCGCAGACCGTCGAGGAAGGCCGCCATCAGGCCCCGGCCGAAGCCCTTGCCCTGCCACTCCGGCAGCAGGTCGATGTGCAGGTGGGCGGGATAGTCGGCCAGCGCCGGGATGATCATGCGCTCCGGATTGTGGTGCAGGCTCAGCCACATCTGGTCGCGGGGGTCGTCGCCGTAGCGCCCCTCGGTCGCCGGGAGCCATTCCTCGCGGTAGCGCTTGACGAAGTCCGCGGTGTCCTTGGTGCCGAGGACGTAGCCGACGGCCGTGCCCTCGCCGTCGTCCAGCACGTACGCCCGCTCGGGCTCCAGCACGACGTACGGCGCGGCGAAGATGTCACCGACCAGCCGGTCGGAGCTGTTCTGGCCGCGGGCGTCGCCGCCGGCGTCGGCCGTGCGCACGCAGATGTCGTAGACGGAGTCGAGGTCGCTGGGCCGGTAGGCGCGGATCTTTGGCTGCACGGTGCGCAGTCTATGGTTCACCGGCACCGTGGCCTGGCTCACGCCCTCGAGGTGGGCGCCGATTCGCCTCGGCGCCGCACCTTCGGGCAATCTTTCAGTTCTTCGCGGCCACGTTCGCCGCGGCCGCCTTGTCGAGCAGCCAGTACGTCCTCGAGACGCCGGTGGCGTGCGCGGCCGGGAGCAGTTTGTCGCCGTTGAGGGCCTTGCCGACCGACTCGGTCTTGTCGGGCCCGGCCGCGATCAGCCACACCTCGTCGGCGCTCTGAATCGTGGGCATGGTCAGGGTGATGCGGTTCGGCGGCGGCTTCGGGCTGTTGTGGACGGCCGCGGTCGTGCCCGTCTCGTTCAGCACCGGGTGCTCGGGGAAGAGCGAGGCCACGTGACCGTCCTCGCCCACGCCGAGCATCAGCACGTCGAACGGCGGCACGTCGGCCCCGCCCAGGCGCAGCTCACCGGCGTAGCGGGCGGCGGCCGCCCCGGCGTCGTCGCCGTCCGGGCCGTCCGACGCGGGCATGGCGTGCACCCGGGCCGGGTCGAGCGGCAGCGCGTCGAGCAGGGCGGCGCGGGCCTGGGTCTCGTTGCGGTCGGCGTCGCCCGCGGGCAGGAAACGCTCGTCACCCCACCACAGGTCCACGTGTGACCAGTCGATCGCCGCGGCGGCCGGCAGGTCCTTCAGGGTGTGCAGCACCTTGCCGGCGATGCGGCCGCCGGTCAGCACCACGCTCGCCGTGCCGCGCTCCGCCTGCGCGTCCACGATCTTGGCGACGAGCCGGGACGCCACCGTCGCCGCGAGGATGTCGGCGTCGGGTACCACCACGACCAAGGTCTTGCTCACTGTCACTCCTGTCAAAGGCCGTGGGCCGCCATCCGGCGACGGAGGCGGCCCACTACTGGTTTTTCGGGTTACGCGGCCGAGCCGCCGGGGCCGGCCATCGCGCCGGCGTCGGACTCCGCCTTGGCGGCGAGCGCCGGGTCCTTCCAGACGTGCACGCGCATCGGCGGCTTGTGGTCGAGGCCGGTGACCCCGGCCATCGCGCCCAGCGCGTCGGCGTAGATCTGGTCGGCGTCCAGGCGGCGCAGCTCCTCGGCCAGCTCGTCGCCGACCGGCCGCTTCGGCAGCGGCATGTAGCGGTCCTCCTGGCCGGTGCGGCTGAACAGCGCGGTGTTCTCCTCGCGGGTCACCGTCACCGTGTCGCCGTTCTCGCACTGAAGGCTCACCGAATGCATCCGCGGGGAGCGGTCGGTGTGCTGGAGCGCCGGCTGGATGCCCAGGCGCGACTGGAGCCAGCCCCGCATGAGCGCGGCCGTCGGGTCGGACTCGGGCGCCGTGATGGTCGCGCCCACGACCCGGGCCTCGGTGGTGTCGAAGGCGCCCGCGACCAGGGTCCGCCACAGGGTGATGCGGGTCCAGGTCAGGTCGGTGTCACCGGGCGCGTAGTCGATCGCCCGCTGCCGCAGCGCGGCCACCGGGTCGGCCGCCTGGGCGCAGTCGGTGATGCGGCGGTCGGCGACGACACCGAGGAAGTCGTTCGCGATCGTGTCCGGCGGGTCCTGGTGCCACCAGGTGACGACCGGGACGTCCGGCGCGAGCAGCGGCATGACCACCGACTCGGCGTGCAGCGCGAGACGGCCGTACATCCGCATCACGACCGCCTCGGCCGGGCCGAGACGGCCGCCCACGACGATCTCGGCGTCCAGGCGGCTGCGGCCCTCCAGATCGGAGCGGACCACGATGAGCAGCCGGCACGGGTGCGCGGCGGCGGCGATGGTGGCCGCGGCCTCGGCCTCGCGGACCTTCTTCTCCTCGACAACGGCGACCAGCGTCAGGGCCAGCCCCGACGCCACACCGCCGGCGCTGCGCCGCTCGGCGGCGAGCGCCTTCACCACCTCGTTGCCGGTGGTGTCCCACAGCCCGATCATGCTCGCCTCCACGCGCGGCCCTCGCGGGCCAGCATCTCGTCGGACGCCCGCGGGCCCCACTCGCCGGCTCGGTACGGTTCCGGCTTGGTGCCCTTCCAGGCGGCCTCCAGCGGGTCGATGACCTGCCAGCTCTGCTCGATCTCGGCGGCGTCCGGGAACAGGGTCCGGTCGCCGACCAGCACGTCGAGGACCAGGCGCTCGTACGCCTCGGGGCTGGACTCGGTGAACGCCTCGCCGTACTGGAAGTCCATCGCGATGTCGCGGACCTCCATCGTGGTGCCCGGCACCTTGGAGCCGAACTTCAGCACCACGCCCTCGTCCGGCTGCACGCGGATGACCAGCTGGTTGTTGCCGAGCATCTCGACGTCGGCCGGGTCGAACGGCAGGTGCGGCGCGCGCTTGAACAGGATCGCGATCTCGGTCACCCGGCGCGGCATGCGCTTGCCGACCCGCACGTAGAACGGCACCTCGGCCCAGCGGCGGTTCTGCACGCCGAGGCGTACGGCCGCATAGGTCTCGGTCGTCGAATTGGCGGGGATGTTCTTTTCCTCGAGGTAGCCCGGAGCGCGCTCGCCGGCCACCCAGCCGGGGAGATATTGCCCGCGGACCGAGCCCTTGGAGATGTCTTTCGGCAGGCTGATCGCCTTGAGGAACTTCAGCTTCTCGGCGCTGACGTCGCGCGGGTCGAAGCTGGTCGGCTCCTCCATGCCCACCAGGGCCATCAGCTGGAGCAGGTGATTCTGGAGTACGTCACGGGCGGCGCCGGACGCGTCGTAGAACGCGGCGCGGGTGCCGATGCCGACGTCCTCGGCCATCGTGATCTGCACCGAGTCGACGTACTTGGAGTTCCACACCGGCTCGAACAGGCTGTTGGCGAAGCGGAGGGCCAGGATGTTCTGGACCGTCTCCTTGCCGAGGTAGTGGTCGATGCGGTAGACGTCGCCCGGCGTGAAGACCTCGTCGACGAGCTGGTTGAGCGCGATGGCGCTCTCGAGGTCGGCGCCGAACGGCTTCTCCACGACGACGCGGCGCCATCCGCCGGACTTGGCGTTGTCGGCCATGCCCGTACGGGCCAGCTGGTTGAGCACCAGCGGGAAGGCGGCCGGCGGGATGGAGAAGTAGAAGGCCGCGTTGCCCGGGATGCCGTTGCGCTCGCGCAGGTCGTCGAGGGTCTCGGCGAGGTTGTCGAACGCGGCGTCGTCGTCGAACGAGCCCGGCACGAACTGGAACTGGCTGGCCAGCCGCTGCCAGACGTCCTCGCGCCACGGGGTACGGGCGCCCTTTTTCGCCGCCTCGTAGGCCAGGGACTCGAAGTCGCCGTCACCCCAGTCGCGGCGGGCGAAGCCCAGAACCACGAAACCGGGCGGCAGCAGACCTCGGTTGGCCAGGTCGTAGACGGCCGGGATGAGCTTCTTTCTAGACAGGTCACCGGTGACTCCGAAGATCACCAGAGCACAGGGCTCCGGGATCCGGGGAAGCCTGCGGTCCTGTGCGGTACGCAGCGGATTGCCCACGTGATCCATCCTGCCAGTTTTCGGTGTCGTGCAGGTGTCTTAGCAGGTACGAGGTGAGGGGGCCCACCGCGGACGGTGGACCCCCTCATCGATCAGGCTGCGTCGCTCGGGCTCTTCGAGCCGGTGGCCGCCGCCTTCAGCGACTTGTCGACGCCCTCGAGCAGCTCCTTCCAGCTCTGCTCGAACTTGTCGACGCCCTCGGTCTCGAGGACCTTGACCACGTCGTCGAAGTCGACGCCGACGGCCTTGAGGTCGGCGAAGACCTTGCGGGCGGCCTCGTACTGACCCGAGATCGTGTTGCCGCGGGTCTCGCCGTGGTCGGCGTACGCCTTGATCACGGACTCGGGCATGGTGTTCACCGTGCCGGGAGCGATCAGCTCCTCGACGTAGATGGTGTCCTTGTACTCGGGGTTCTTCGTCGACGTGGACGCCCACAGCGGACGCTGCGGCTGCGCGCCGGCGGCCGCGAGCGCCTTCCAGCGCTCACCGCCGAAGATCTCCTCGTACGCCTCGTACGCGAGCTGGGCGTTGGCGATGGCGGCCTTGCCCTTGAGGGCCTTGGCCTCGTCGCTGCCGATCTTGTCGAGGCGCTTGTCGACCTCGGAGTCCACGCGGGAGACGAAGAACGACGCCACCGAGCCGATCTTGCTGAGGTCGTGGCCGTTCGCCTTGGCCTGCTCGATGCCGGCCAGGAACGCCTCCATCACCGCGCGGTAGCGCTCGAGCGAGAAGATCAGGGTCACGTTGACGCTGATGCCCTCGGCGAGCGTGGCGGTGATCGCCGGCAGGCCCGCGAGGGTGGCCGGGATCTTGATGAAGAGGTTCTCGCGGTCAACCAGCCACCACAGGGTCTTGGCCTCGGCCACGGTGCTCTCGGTCTCGTGCGCCTTGCGCGGGTCGACCTCGATGGACACGCGGCCGTCGACGCCGTTGGAGGCGTCGTACGCCGGGCGCTCCACGTCGCACGCGTCACGCACGTCGCGGGCCGTCATCAGCCGTACGGCCTCCTCGACGGTGACCCGCTGCGCGGCCAGATCCTTGAGCTGCGCGTCGTACGCGTCCGCGTCCGAGAGCGCCTTCTGGAAGATGCTCGGGTTCGTGGTCACGCCGACCACGTGCTCCTCGGTGAGCATCTTCTTCAGCGAGCCGGTGGTCAGCCGGGGACGGGAGAGGTCGTCGAGCCACACCGCCACGCCCTGGGCACTGAGCTCTGCCAGCCTGTCTGCCATAACAACTACTCCTCAGTTACCGGTCGTGTGACCGGTGATCTCGCCGACCTTGGCCAGGGCGGCGTTGGCCTTGGCCACCACGTTGTCCGCGGTGAACCCGAACTGCTCGAAGAGGACCTTGGCGGGGGCGCTCGCACCGTAGTGCTCGATGCTCACGGGCTCGCCCGCCTCGCCCAGGATCCGGTCCCAGCTCTGCCGGATGCCGGCCTCCACCGTCACCCGGGCCTTGACGCCGCGCGGCAGCACCTGCTGCTGGTACGCGGTGTCCTGCTCGTAGAACCACTCGAGGCACGGCATCGATACCACGCGCGTCGGAGTTCCCTCGGCCTCCAGGCGCTCCTGGGCGGTGAGGCAGTACTGGACCTCGGAGCCGGTGCCGATGAGGATCACCTTGGGCTCGCCGTTGGAGGCCTCGGAGAGGATGTAGCCGCCCTTGAGGGTGCCCTCGGCCGACGCGTACTTCGTACGGTCGATCGTCGGCAGGTTCTGGCGGGAGAGGGCCAGGCCGGTCGGCCGGTCGTTGTGCTCGATGGCGCCGCGCCAGGCGTACGCCGTCTCGTTGGCGTCGGCCGGCCGGACGATGTCGAGGCCGACGATGGCGCGCAGCGCCGACAGCGTCTCGATCGGCTGGTGGGTCGGTCCGTCCTCGCCGAGACCGATCGAGTCGTGCGTCCACACGTAGATGACCGGCAGCTTCATCAGCGCCGAGAGGCGGACGGCACCGCGCATGTAGTCGCTGAAGACCAGGAAGGTTCCACCGTACGGGCGGGTGCGGCCGTGGGCGGTGATGCCGTTGAGGACCGAGCCCATGCCGTGCTCGCGGATGCCGAAGTGCAGCGTGCGGCCGTACTCGTTACCGGGGAAGGCCTTCGTCGCGTATTCCGACGGAATGAAGGACGGCTCGCCCTTCATCGTGGTGTTGTTGCTCTCGGCGAGGTCGGCCGAACCGCCCCAGAGCTCGGGGAGCACCGGCGCCAGGGCGTTGAGCACCTGCTGCGAGGCGGCGCGGGAGGCCAGGCCCTTGGGGTCGGCCGGGAACTCGGGCAGCGCCTTCTCCCAGCCCTCGGGCAGGGTGTGCGCGGAGAGCCGGTCGAACAGGGCCTTGCCGTCGGCGTTGCCCTTGGCCCACGCCTCGAACTTGGTGTTCCACTCGGCGTGCGCGGCCTTGCCCCGCTCGACCACCTGGCGTGCGTGCGCGAGCACGTCCTCGGCGACCGCGAACGTCTCGTTCTCGTCGAAGCCGAGGATTTTCTTGGTCGCGGCCACCTCCTCGGCGCCCAGCGCCGAGCCGTGGATCTTGCCGGTGTTCTGCTTGTTCGGCGCGGGCCAGCCGATGATCGTGCGCAGCACGATGAAGGACGGCTTGTCGGTGACCTTGTTGGCCTCGACGATCGCCTTGTGCAGGGCCTCGACGTCCTCGTGGTACTCGCTGCCCTTCGACGGGTCGCCCTTGCGCCAGTCGACGTGCTGGACGTGCCAGCCGTACGCCGCGTAGCGCGCGCCGACGTCCTCGTTCTTGGCGATGCGGGTGTCGTCCTCGATGGAGATCTCGTTGTCGTCGTAGATCACCGTGAGGTTGCCGAGCTTCTGCACGCCGGCGATGGCGCTCGACTCGTGGCTGACGCCCTCTTCGATGTCGCCGTCCGAGCACAGTACGTACACATTGTGGTCGAACGGAGAGTCACCGGCGGCGGTCTCGGGGTCGAACAGGCCGCGCTCACGGCGGGCGGCCATCGCCATGCCCACCGCGTTGCCGATGCCCTGGCCGAGCGGGCCCGTGGTGACCTCGACGCCGGGGGTGTGGCCGTACTCGGGGTGACCGGGGGTCAGCGAGTCCCATTGCCGCAGCGAGGCCAGGTCGTCGATCGACAGACCGAAGCCGTTGAGGTAGAGCTGAATGTAGAGGGTGAGGCTGGAGTGCCCACAGGAGAGCACGAAGCGGTCGCGTCCGGCCCAGAGCGGATCGGTGGGGTCATGACGCATGACCCGGTTGAACAGCAGGTATGCGGCCGGCGCGAGGCTCATCGCGGTACCGGGATGGCCGTTGCCGGATTTCTCGACGGCATCCATGGCCAGCACCCGGACAGTGTCCACCGCTTTGCGGTCAAGGTCGGACCAATTGAGAGCAGGATCTGTGGCAGCCACGTCGGTTGTGCTCCTCGGGCATGATTTTGGGAATCCCTTTTGAGCTTGACCCTATCCACTTGGGTTAAACCCGCGCCCGGGGAACGCCCGAGGCCCATACGCTGAGAGCGGACACGTCCTGTGTGACGCCATGCACCCGGCAAGGGTCGTCAGAGCAGCGGAGATGGCTGAGCGTAGGCTGTCCGAGCGTGCCGCCGGCTGCTGCCGGCAACGGTCGTGAGTTGGCTAGTGCCGATGCCGGAAGGTGGCAGTCCGTGAGCATGATCACCGAGCGTCCCGTTGGAGAACGGGAGCTTGGCAGTCGGGAGAACACCGCCGAGGCGACGCGTCGTGATCCCATCGCCTTGTTCCGCGCCTACCTGGCGCTGACCAAGCCGCAGATCGTCGAGTTGCTGTTGGTGACCACGATCCCGGCCATGATCGTCGCCGCCGGAGGGTGGCCTGACCTGGGCACTCTCGCCGTGGTGCTGATCGGCGGGGCGATGGCGGGCGGTGCCGCGAGCGCGCTGAACTGCTACATCGACCGCGACATCGACCAGGTGATGCGCCGGACGAAGCGGCGCCCGCTGCCGGCCAACAGCGTCACCCCGAGATCGGTATTGATCTTTGGTCTGACCCTGGCCGTGATTTCCGTCGCCCTGATGGCCGTTTTCACCAACTGGCTGGCCACGGCGCTGACCGCGGGCGCGATCTTCTACTACGACGTCGTCTACACCCTGTGGCTCAAGCGGCGCACGGTCGCCAGCACGTTCTGGGGCGGCATCTGCGGATCGGCCCCGGTGATCATCGGCTGGGCCGCGGTGACGGGCGATGTGGGCGCCGTCGGATGGGCGCTTTTCGCCATTGTCTTCTTTTGGCAGATGCCGCACTTCTACGCGCTGGCCATCAAGTACAAGGACGACTACGCGCGCGCCGGCGTCCCGATGTTGCCGGTGGTGCGGTCCGAGGCTCGCGTGAGTTTCGAGATCGTCCTCTACACGGTGCTGACCGTGGTGGCCTCGCTGGCGGCGTGGGTGCTGGGCCTCGGCCTGATCTACGGCATCACGGCCATCGCGACCGGCGTGGCCTTCCTGGCCGAGGCGTTCCTCTTGGTGAAGCGCACGCGGGCAGGTCAGCCGGCCAAGCCGATGCGGCTGTTCCACTGGTCGATCACGTACCTGACGATCTTGTTCATCGCGGTCGCGGTCGACGCCCTTGTCTGATCTTTAAGCTTCGGTCTCGTTCGCGTCACGGGCGGGCGTTCGGCGGCTTTCGGCCACCGGCGCCCGCCCGGCGCCGTTTCGCGCGCGCCTCTTCACCACCGCAGCGTCACACGCGTCGCACAACGCGCCCGGAATGATCCGATTCTCGGTTACGGCAAGTCACCCAATAGATGGAAACCCGTTGATGGGTTCAAATCGGGCGAATTGGTTGATAGCAATATGTCCAACAGTTAAACCCGCAGGTAATTCCCCTCACAAAACCCGGGCGGGAGTGCTTGCTCTCCCAGAAACACTGCTTACGCTGCCCGTCATGGCTCAAGGTTCCGATACGACACTGACCGCGGGGATCAAATCCTTCGCCGCCGGCCACGGTGGCGCCAAGGCGGTCATCGAGTACGTCGGCAAGCGTGGTGCCCGCATTGTCCTCGTCGGCCAGGACGGCGAGTGGTCCGACCAGTTCGCCGACGACACCAGCGCCGCTCGCAAGGCGTGTGAGAACGCCGGCGTCGAGGTGGAGAACGAGTGGGAGCGCGAGCTCATGGAGCAGATGCGCCCCAGCAACGACCTTTGGCGGTCGATGTCGCGCCGGAGCATGGCCCGGTAGAAACGTCCTGTGACTTCCTCTATTCACCCAGCGGCCCGGGAAACTTCCCGGGTCGCTCTCGTTACCTGTGATCTCTTCCCCGACCTGTGGGAGGACGACCATCCGCTGCGCGACGCCCTGCTCTCGCGCGGCGCCGAGGTCGACGCCGTCCGCTGGGACGACCCGGCGGCCGACTGGGCCGGTTACGACCTGGTCGTGATCCGCTCGCCGTGGGACTACGTCCCGCGCCACGCCGACTTCGTGGCCTGGGCGCGCGGCGTGCCCAGCCTGCTCAACCCGGCCGACATCATCGAGTGGAACACCGACAAGCGCTACCTGGGCGAACTCGCCGAGGCCGGCCTGCCGGTCACACCCACCGACTTCGTAGCGCCGGGCGACACCTGGACGCCACCGCCGACCGGCGAGTGGGTCGTGAAGCCCACGATCAGCGCCGGCAGCCAGGACACCGGCCGATACGGCCTGCCCGGCCAGCGCGACCTGGCCGAGGCCCACGTGGCGCGCCTCCAGGCGGCCGGCCGCGTCGCGATGATCCAGCCCTACCTGGCGGCCGTCGACACGCTCGGCGAGAGCGCCCTCATCTTCACGCCCGACGCCACCGGCGAGCTGACCTTCAGCCACTCCATCCGCAAGGGCGCGATGCTTACCGGCCCCGACGAGGGAAACATCGACCCCGGCAGCGAGCAGATCACCCCGCGCACGCCGAACGAGGCCGAGCTGGACGTGGCCGCCCGCGTCCTCCAGCACATCCCCGGCGGCACGAAGCGCCTCCTTTACGCCCGCATCGACCTCATCCCGGGCCCTGACGGCGCGCCGCTGCTGGTCGAGCTGGAGCTGACCGAGCCCTCGCTCTTCCTCTCGAAGTCCCCCGGCGCCGCCACCCGCCTGGCCGACGCCATCCTCGCCCGCCTCTGATCCGCTGCCGCCCGTCGGAGTGGTCGGCGGCCGCCCCGGGAGACAGACGGCCGCCGTAGCTCTCGACGGCGAATCTTCCCGCTCACCACCTCCTTCCGGGTCGTGGGCCGCTGGGCGTGCACGGCGAACGGGCCGGGGGAGCACCGATCGCGCGGAGCAGTCGTCCGGCGGCGCCGTCCGCGGCCGAGACCGGGACGGCCCCGGTCGGTGATCGGCCGCGCGTCGGAGGGCGCGCCGCGAGTGGTGGGAGGACGGATCGGCGGTGAACTGTGGAACTGGTGGGGCTCCTGTGTGGCATGCCGGAAAGCCTGCCGGAGCGCGCCGATCAATGAAGGACTGAATTCGGCGCCTGTGGACGACACGCGGTTATCCACAGGGCACATTTGAAGAACCCCAGGTCAGCGCGTTTCGCGTGTTTTTCGCAGGTGCAAAGAAACAGCGCCGGCCCCGAAGCGAGGCGCGGCGCTGCGGGGGAGTGGCGGGTCAGCGCTGGGCCGGTACCGGCTCGTCGGCGGCGGTGGGTGTGACGTCGGCGGTGGCCGGGGCCGGTGACGGGGCGGCGGGGGAGGTGGGGGCCGGCGAAAGGGCGGGCCGGGACCGCAGCGACCACCAGACCGACAGGGTGCCCGTCCAGACCAGGCCGGCGCCGAGCATGTGGGCGCCGACCAGGATCACCGGCAGGTGGGTGAAGTACTGGACGAAGCCGATGATGCCCTGGCCCAGGACGATCCCCAGCAGGGTCAGGGCGGCCCGGTTGGCCGCGCGGGGGGCCTTCACGGCGCGCAGGGCGAAGACCAAGGCGATGGTCAGCCCGATGAACAGGAACACCACGTCGGCGTGGGCCTGCGAGACCGTGGCCGGGTCGAGGCCGTTGCGTCTCGCCTTCTCGTCGCCGGCGTGCGGGCCGCTGCCCGTCACCACCACGCCCATGGCGATCACGGCCACGCTCGTCGCGGTCAGGACGGCCGCCAGGTGGCGCAGGGGGCGGGGGACCAGGTCGACCGGCTTGCCGTCGCCTTCGAAGGTGCGCTTCCACAGGAAGTAGGCCAGGGCGATCAGCGCGATCGACAGCAGGAAGTGCAGGCCGACCACCCACGGGTTGAGGTGGGTGCGGACCGTGATGCCGCCGATCACGCCCTGGCCGGGGATGCCGGCCAGGACCGCGACGCTCAGCACGATCGTCGAGCGGCGGCGGGGCTTCTCGAGCAGGGCGGCCAGCACGCACAGCACCGCCAGCAGGCCGAGCACGAACGTCAGCATGCGGTTGCCGAACTCGATGACGCCGTGGACGCCCATCGCGGCCGTCGTCGTGTAGGAGTCCTCGGTGCACTTGGGCCACGTGGGGCAGCCGAGACCGGAGCCGGTGAGACGGACCGCCGCACCGGTGACGATCAGCGCGATGTTGGCGATCAGTGACGCCAGGGCCAGAGGGCGCAGCGGTAGAAACCTCACCTCTGGGATCGTACGCAGGCGGCCGGGCGCGGAAACCGGTGCTCCCGCAACTCGGTGTGACAGATCACCGGGGGGTCGGTTTGCGGGCTCGTGACGAAATACGTAACGTTGGCGTAGTGAAATACGAGGTGCAGAACCCGAGCGGTGCGGTGGCGTCGGCCGCCGTGTCGGACGGCCGCACCCGTGACCGGGTCGCTCAGCTGCTGCTGGAGCGCGGTTCCGCCACCGCGGCCGAGCTCGGCGCCGAGCTGGGACTGAGCCCCGCCGCCATCCGCAAGCACCTCGACGCGATGCTCGCCGACCGCCTCGTGGAGATCCGCGAGGTCCGCAACACGCGCCCGCGCGGGCGGGGACGGCCGGCCAAGACCTTCGCCCTCACCACCGCCGCCCGGGAAAACCTGAACCCGCATTTCTACGACGGCATCGCGACGGCCGCGCTGCGCTGGATCGCCGACCAGCACGGCGCCGAGGCGATCTCCGCGTTCGCCGCGACCCAGGTCGTCGCGCTCGAGGAGCGCTGCCGGGCGGCGCTGCTGGAGGCCGGTGACGACCCGATCGCCCGGGCCGAGGCGCTCGCCGAGGCACTGACCGCCGAGGGCTACGCTGCCAACGCGACCACGATCGCGTCCGGCGGCCAGCTGTGCCAGCACTCCTGCCCGGTGGCCCACGTGGCTGCCGAGTTCCCTCAGCTGTGCGACGCCGAGACCGAGGTTATTTCCCGCCTCATCGGCACCCACGTGCAGCGCCTCGCCACGATCGCTCATGGCGACGGAGTGTGCACCACGCACATCCCGTCTCCGACGCGTGTAATCGACGCACCCACGGTTAGGACAGATAGATGACCGACCAGATCGCTACTCAGGAAGAGCACCTCGCCGCCCTCGGCAAGTACGAGTACGGCTGGGCCGACTCGGACATCGCCGGCGCCGCGGCGCAGCGTGGCCTGTCCGAGGCCGTGGTGCGCGACATCTCCGCCAAGAAGAACGAGCCCGAGTGGATGCTCAACCTCCGGCTCAAGGGCCTGCGCCTGTTCGACCGCAAGCCCATGCCGAACTGGGGCGCCGACCTTACCGGCATCGACTTCCAGAACATCAAGTACTTCGTGCGCTCGACCGAGAAGCAGGCCGCCAGCTGGGAAGAGCTGCCTGAGGACATCAAGGCCACGTACGACAAGCTGGGCATCCCCGAGGCCGAGAAGCAGCGCCTCGTGGCCGGCGTCGCCGCGCAGTACGAGTCCGAGGTCGTCTACCACGCGATCCGTGAGGACCTCGAGGAGCAGGGCGTCCTCTTCCTCGACACCGACACCGCGCTCAAGGAGCACGAGGAGCTCTTCAAGGAGTACTTCGGCACCGTGATCCCGGTCGGCGACAACAAGTTCGCCGCGCTGAACACGTCGGTCTGGTCGGGTGGCTCCTTCATCTACGTGCCGAAGGGCGTGCACGTCGACATCCCGCTGCAGGCCTACTTCCGGATCAACACCGAGAACATGGGCCAGTTCGAGCGGACGCTGATCATCGCCGACGAGGGCTCGTACGTGCACTACGTCGAGGGCTGCACGGCGCCGATCTACTCGTCCGACTCGCTGCACTCCGCGGTCGTCGAGATCGTCGTCAAGAAGAACGCCCGGGTGCGGTACACGACCATCCAGAACTGGTCGAACAACGTCTACAACCTGGTCACCAAGCGCGCCACCTGCGAAGAGGGCGCGACCATGGAGTGGGTCGACGGCAACATCGGCTCCAAGGTGACCATGAAGTACCCGGCCGTCTACATGACCGGCGCGCACGCCAAGGGCGAGGTCCTCTCCATCGCCATGGCCGGCGAGGGCCAGCACCAGGACTCCGGCGCCAAGATGGTGCACGCCGCGCCGCACACCTCCTCGACGATCATCTCCAAGTCGATCGCGCGCGGCGGTGGCCGGACCTCGTACCGCGGCCTGGTCCAGGTCCTCGAGGGCTCCTCGAGCTCCAAGAGCACCGTCAAGTGCGACGCACTCCTTGTCGACACCGTGTCCCGCTCGGACACCTACCCTTACGTCGACATCCGCGAGGACGACGTGGCCATGGGGCACGAGGCGACCGTCTCCAAGGTCTCCGACGACCAGCTCTTCTACCTGATGAGCCGCGGCCTGACCGAGGACGAGGCGATGGCGATGATCGTGCGTGGCTTCATCGAGCCGATCGCCAAGGAGCTTCCGATGGAGTACGCCCTGGAGCTCAACCGCCTCATCGAGCTGCAGATGGAGGGAGCGGTCGGCTGACCGCCCCAGAGACGATTAAGGAAGACATGACTACCGAGGCCCTCGCCCCGCCGAGCACCAAGTCGCAGGTGCTGCGCTCCTTCGACGTCAACGACTTCCCGGCCGTCACCGGCCTGGAGGAGGATTGGCGTTTCACCCCGATCAAGCGTCTGGGTGACCTGATCAAGGCGACGTCGCTGACCGGCGTGGCGCCCTCGGTCGAGCACGGCGACCTGCCCGTCGGCGTCTCCGTGCGTGAGGTGCCGACGGCCGACGCCATCCTGACCCCGTTCGACCGGATCAGCGCCCTGGCCTACGGTTCGGCCGCGCACGTCACGCAGATCGACGTCGCGACCGAGACCGAGCTGGCCGACCCGGTCGTCATCCGGATCGTCGGCAAGGGCGGGGACGCGGCCGCGGCCCGTACGGTCGTCAAGGTCGGCGCCTTCGCCAAGCTGACCCTGATCCTGGAGCAGACCGGCACGGCCACCCTGGCCGACAACATCGAGGTCGTCATCGGCGACAGCGCGCAGCTGACCTTCGTCACGCTCGCCGAGTGGGACGCCGGCACCGTGCAGGCCCAGCACGTCAAGTTCCGGGTCGGCAAGGACGCCCGGGTGCAGCACGTGCAGGTGGCGCTCGGCGGCGACCTGGTCCGGCAGTTCACGAGTGTGGAGTACGCGGGCCGCGGCGGCGACGCCGAGCTGTGGGGTCTGTACTTCTCCGACGCCGGCCAGCACTTCGAGCACCGCCAGCTGGTCGACCACGCCGTTCCCGACTGCCGCAGCTACGTCGGCTACCGGGGAGCGCTTCAGGGTGCGAAGGCGCAGACCGTCTGGGTCGGCGATGTGCTCATCCGCGCGGCGGCCACCGGGACCGATACGTACGAGATCAATCGGAACTTGATTTTGACCGACGGCGCCATCGCCCACTCGGTGCCGAACCTCGAGATCGAGACCGGTGAGATCGTCGGCGCCGGGCACGCCAGCGCGACCGGCCGCTTCGACGAGGAGCAGCTGTTCTACCTGATGGCCCGCGGCATCCCCGAGGGCGAGGCGCGCAAGCTCGTGGTCCGCGGCTTCTTCGCCGAGCTGATCAACAAGATCCCCAGCGAGGCACTCCGTGAGCGGCTCGGCGACGTGATCGAGTCGCGCCTGGCCGAGGCCGGAGTTTAAGAGAGTGAGCTTCGAGCTGGTCGGCTCGGCGGCCGATGTCGCGAAGGGCGAGGTGATCTCGGTGGAGGTGGCCGACGTCGAGATCGCCATCGTGCACGCCGACGACGACAACTTCTATGCCGTACGGGATGAGTGCAGCCACGCCTCGGTCGCGCTCTCCGAGGGCGAGGTCGACGGGTGCACGCTCGAGTGCTGGCTGCACGGCTCGCGCTTCGACCTGCGCACCGGCGAGCCCAGCGGCCCGCCCGCCTTCGAGCCGGTGGCGACCTTCCCCGTCGAGATCCGCGACGGCGACATCTATGTATCGACTATTCCGAGCAATGGAGTAAACCCGTGAGCACCCTGGAGATCCGCGACCTGCAGGTGTCGGTCAAGCTGCCCGAGGGCGAGCTGAAGCCGATCCTGGCCGGTGTCGACCTCACCGTGAAGTCGGGCGAGACCCACGCCATCATGGGTCCGAACGGCTCGGGCAAGTCGACGCTGGCGTACTCCATCGCGGGCCACCCCAAGTACGAGATCACCGGCGGCACGGTCACCCTCGACGGCGAGAACGTGCTCGACATGACCGTCGACGAGCGGGCCCGCGCCGGCCTGTTCCTGGCCATGCAGTACCCGGTCGAGGTGCCCGGCGTCTCGGTGGCGAACTTCCTGCGTACGGCCAAGACCGCCATCGACGGCGAGGCCCCGAAGCTGCGGACCTGGGCCGGCGAGCTGCGCGGCGCCATGGAGAAGCTCCAGATGGACCCGGCGTTCGCCCAGCGCAACGTCAACGAGGGCTTCTCCGGTGGTGAGAAGAAGCGGCACGAGATCATGCAGCTCGAGCTGCTCAAGCCGAAGATGGCGATCCTCGACGAGACCGACTCGGGCCTCGACATCGACGCGCTGCGCATCGTCAGCGAGGGCGTCAACCGGGTGCGTGAGACCGGCGAGACCGGCCTGCTGCTGATCACCCACTACACGCGCATCCTGCGCTACATCAAGCCGGACTTCGTGCACGTCTTCGTCGCCGGCAAGATCGTCCAGGAGGGCGGCCCGGAGCTCGCCGAGCAGCTGGAAGCCGAAGGCTACGAGCGCTACGTCGGCACCCGCGTCTGATCTTCCGCTAGGAGAGCAACGATGACGTTCGACGTGGCCCGGGTCCGAGCCGACTTCCCGATCCTGTCCCGTGAGATCAACGGACATCCGCTGGTCTATCTGGACAGTGCCAACACCTCGCAGAAACCTCGGCAGGTGCTCGAGGTCATGCGCGAGCACAACGAGCGGCACAACGGCAACGTGTCCCGCTCGGTGCACACGCTCGGCACCGAGGCCACGTCGGCGTACGAGGACGCCCGCGGCAAGATCGCGGCGTTCATCGGCGCCACGAACCCCGACGAGATCATCTTCACGAAGAACTCGACCGAGGCGATCAACCTGGTCGCGCACTCGCTCGGGCAGCACCTCGGCCTGAAGGCGGGCGACGAGGTCGTGATCTCCGAGATGGAGCACCACTCCAACATCGTTCCGTGGCAACTGCTGTGCGAGCGCACGGGCGCCACGCTCCGCTGGTTCGGGGTCACCGACGACGGCCGGCTCGATGAGTCTCTTTTAAGTGAGCTCGTCAACGAGCGCACGAAGATCGTCTCCGTCGTGCACATGTCGAACACGCTCGGCACGATCAACGACCTGTCGCGGATCGTCGAGCGGGCCAAGCAGGTCGGCGCGCTGGTGATGCTCGACGCCTCGCAGTCGGTGCCGCATCTGCCGGTCGACGTGCGCACGCTGGGCGCCGACTTCATCGCGTTCACCGGGCACAAGATGCTCGGCCCGACCGGCATCGGCGTCCTCTGGGGACGGTACGACCTGCTGGCCGAGATGCCGCCCTTCCTGGCCGGCGGCTCGATGATCGAGACGGTATCGATGGCCCGGACGACGTACGCGCCGCCGCCCGCCCGCTTCGAGGCCGGCACGCCGCCGATCGCCGAGGCCATCGGGCTCGGCGCGGCCGTGGACTATCTGAACGCGCTCGGCATGGAGGCTGTCCACCAGCACGAGCAGGACATCACGGCGTACGCGCTGAAGGTCCTGGCCGATGTGCCTTATGTGCGCCTGTTCGGGCCGACCACTCCGGAAGGCCGCGGCGGCACTCTGTCCTTCGACGTCGAGGGGGTGCACCCGCACGATGTGGGGCAGGTCCTCGACGCGCTCGGCGTCGAGGTGCGGGTGGGTCACCACTGCGCCAAGCCGGTGTGTGCGCGGTTCGGTGTGCCGGCCATGACCCGGGCGTCGTTCTACCTCTACACGACCACGGACGAGATCGACGCCCTCGCGCGCGGCCTCGACCAGGTGCGGAAGGTGTTCGCCTGATGATGCTGGACGGGCTCTACCAGGAGATCATTCTCGATCACTACAAGCATCCGCACGGGCGTGGTCTGCGTGATCCTTTCGACGGCGAGGCGCACCACGTCAACCCCACGTGCGGGGATGAGATCACTGTTCGGGTTTCCTCGGATTTTTCGGACATTTCGTACGATGGGCTGGGGTGCTCGATCAGCCAGGCCTCCGCGTCGGTGCTGTACGAGCTGCTCCAGGGGCGCGACGCTGAGGACATCGCGGGAATCCACGAGGCTTTCGTGGAGCTGATGCAGGGGCGCGGCCAGGTCGAACCCGACGAGGACGTGCTGGGGGACGCGGTGGCCTTCGCCGGAGTGGCGAAGTTCCCGGCCCGGGTCAAATGTGCGCTGCTGCCGTGGATGGCGTTCAAGGACGCCGCGGCGCGCGCCGGTGTAGATGTGGGCGCTGCCCCGGAGGTGAAGGCATGACGGACGTCTCGAAGGCTTCGATCGCCGATATCGAGGAGGCGATGAAGGACGTCGTCGACCCCGAGCTGGGGATCAACGTGGTCGACCTCGGCCTCGTCTACGGCACGCACGTGGACGACGAGAACGTGGCCACGCTCGACATGACGCTGACGTCGGCGGCCTGCCCGCTGACCGACGTGATCGAGGACCAAACCCGGACGGCGCTGATGGCCGGCCCCGGCGGCGGCCTCGTCTCGGACTTCCGGATCAACTGGGTGTGGCTGCCGCCGTGGGGCCCCGACAAGATCACGGACGACGGGCGCGAGCAGCTGCGGGCTCTGGGCTTCAACGTCTGACTGTCATACCCGGCTGGTAGAAAGCCGGGTATGACTTACTCCTACGCTTCATTGCTGGATCTGATCGACGACCGGTCGGCGGCCCTGCGCTCCGCAGTGGCCGCCGCGCCGTCTCGTGAGGCCCGGGTGCCCGGGTGTCCTGATTGGGCGCTGACCGACCTGGTCGCCCATCTCGGCGCGGTCCACCGGTTCTGGGCCGGAGCGGCGAGCATGGCCGACCCGTCCCGCCCGCCGGGCGACGACGACGTGACCGACCAGCTGCCGCACGGTGACCTGGTGGAGTGGTCGGCCGCGTCGACCGAGCTGCTGCTGTCGGCCCTGCGGGGCGCCCAGCCCGACACGCCGGTGTGGGCCTGGTGGGCCGCCTCGGGCACGCCACTGACCGCGGGGGCGGTGGCGCGTCACCAGGTGCAGGAGGCGGCGGTGCACGCTTTCGACGCCCAGGAGACGGTGGGCAGGCCCGAGCCGCTCCCGGCCGCGATCGCTGTCGACGGGGTGGCCGAGTTCCTGTCGGTCGGCCTGGCCTCGACGGGCGAGTGGCCGAACCGGCCGGCCCGCATCGCTTTCTCGGCCACCGACGGCCCGCTCTACACGGTCGATCTTTCCCCTTCAGGTGTACGCCTCGACCCACCGGCCGCCGGTGACCCCGTGGCCACGGTGCACGGCTCGGCGAGCGACTTGGTGCTGGCCCTCTACGGCCGAGTCCCCTTCGACGGCCTGCGCGTCGACGGCGACCGGGCCGTGCTGACCGAGCTGCAGGACTTCATCGACAACGACTGACCGGCTCAGCCCTCCGGGGCCGGCCGCCGCAGCTGGGGAATCGCGGATTTCATCACCGGTTCCGGCCCCGGTACTACGGGAACGCTCCACGCGCCGGCCGTCCCGCCCAGCGCGGGCGCGGCCGTGGCCGGCGCTTGGCTGTCGATCGACACGGGCTCGGCCGCTGTCGTCGCGCTCACTTGGACGCGGCTCAGGGCGGCGGCGAGCTCGGCTCTCGACAGCGCGCCCGGCTGCGGGATTCGAAGGTGCCCGGCCGGCGTCGACGTGGGCCGGCTCGGGGGTGGGATGTGCACGAAGGCGATCAGGTCGACGGCGATGTGCAGGATCATCGCGGGCAGGAGGGTGCCGGACAGGACCGTGATGCCGGTGAAGGCGATGGCCAGGGCGGCGGCGCCGTAGACGCCCTGGGCGCCCTGGTAGAGGTGCGTGGCGGCGAACAAAGCGATGCTCAGCGCGCAGGCGGCCACTAGCGGCAGGTCGAAAAGGGTGACGCCGGCGGCCACCAGGAGGCCTCGGAAGACGATCTCCTCCGCTATGCCGGCGGTGACTGCTACCGCTGTGGCCAGGCCCCGTTCGCGTGGGGTGTGCGGGAACATGGGTGCGGCCTTCTCGCGGGTGGCCACGGTGCCGCCGGCCCGCACGTGGTGTCGTAGCCGGTTGCCGCTGATCAGCAGGACCAGCAGCAGGAATGCTGTGAGGGTCCAGGCCAGTGCGGGGGCGTACGACGGCACCGGGCCCGCCACGCCGCCGGCCGACCAGGTCAGGCCGAGGTGGGCCAAGGCCAGGCGCGGGCTGTCGACCACCGGCAGCAGGGCCATGAGCGCCAGCGTCCAGCCGCCCAGCAGGAAGCGGCGGTAGAACCAGATCCGGCCGTCCGGGCGCGCCTCGATCCGGGCCATCGCCCGGCCGGGGCGCAGCAGGGTGGTGACCACGCCGGACAGGAGCGCGAGGACCAGCGCCACGACGAGCACTTCGGCAAGCACGATCGAAGATCATGACGATGCGGTGGGGGCGCGACAACCACCGTTCGGCTGGTCTCAGCCCTGCGGCAAGTGATCCACCGAGTTGTAGTACGCCAGCTCCAGGCGGCCGTCCACCTCGACGAAGCGGGAGAGCGACGCGTTGCGGACGCTTCCGGCCGCCCGCTCGGCGGCGAGGATCTGATCCCAGTCGAGCTTCTCGATGACGGCCCGCATCATCAGCACCACCGCGTCGTGGGCGACCACGATGACCCGCTGCCCGTCGTGGTCGCGGTTCAGGTCGTCGAGGAAGGCGCCCAGGCGTACCTCGATGTCCGCGAATGATTCGCCGTTCGGCGGGGCGTAACGGTATTCGCCCGCGTCCGTGCGCCGCTGGGCCTCGCCCGGGAAACGGTCGGCCACGGCGGCCCGGGTCATCATCTCCAGGTCGCCCAGCAGGCGGTCGACCAGCCGGTCGTCGGTGACGGGGGCGGGCAGATCGACCCCGGAGGCCTCAGCGGCCAGCCGCCATGTCTCCCGGGCCCGCAGATAGGGCGACGTGATGACCACCTGCGGGCGGTCGCTCTCGGGCAACTGACCCAGCCACTCGCCCAGCGCGGCCGCCTGCCTCTGACCCAGCTCGGTCAGCGGAACCTCGGCGTCGCGGCCGCTCACCTCCGCCTCCAGCAGACCCTTCGCGTCGGCGTCGGGGAAAGCGACGTTGGCCAGGCTCTGCCCGTGCCGTACGAGGACGAGTTCGGCAACCACACCCATGATCGAACCCTACCTGGCGGAGAAACTCTCCCGGTACGTCTGTGGTGGGACGCCGACAGGCGGCCTCGACCGTTCCGGCCGCGCCTTCGCCGCCACGGTTCCGCTGGTGCTGACCACCCCGGCCGGCGCCGAACGGCTGGGCGGCACCGCCCGCGGCCTCGAACCCTGGCAAAGCACGACGGTCGGCGACGTCAGCATCACCGCGGTTCCGGCCCAGCACGGCCCCGACGGCACCGAGCACCTGGTCGGCCCGGTGACCGGCTTCGTCCTGGAGGCGGACGGGCAGACCGTCTACGTCAGCGGCGACAACGCCTCGCTCGCCATCGTCCGCGAGATCGCCGGCCGCTTCCCGCGCGTCGACGTGGCCGTCCTGTTCGGCGGCGCGGCCCGCACCCCGCTGGTCGGCGATCACAACCTGACGATCAGTGCCGCCGAGATGGTCGAGGCGACCCGCCTGCTCGGCGCGGCGGCCGTCGTGCCCGCCCACGTCGACAGCTGGGCTCATTTCACCGAGTCCATCGGCGACGTGCGCACCGCCTTCGCCGCCGCTGGTCTCGAGGACCGCCTCCGGGAACCGGATCCGGCAAAATAGCGCGGCATGACAGGCGTGCGGCTTTTCGTCCCGGGGACGGCGACGACGATGGAGCAGTGGCGGAGCTCGCTCGGGCGGTCCGGTGTGACGCTGGACGACGCGGCGACCGAGTGGGTGGCCAACGACGGCTCGTTCGGTGAGGCGTTCGGCTACGGCACCATGTCGTGGGAGGAACAGCACGCCGTCGCCGGGGCGGGCAGTGCCCTGGTTCTGGCTCTGCCGGTCCGTCTCGGCGCCGGCTCCGGAGAGGTGGCGACCCTGATCGCGGCGCTGGGCGACGCCGGGGCGCTCGGCGTGCGCCTCGAACAGTCGAAGCTGGGCTGGACCGCCGACCGCTGGGTCGAGGCCCTCCGGGGTGGCGACCCGTGGACGCTCTACCACTGCGCGGTGGTGGCCTTGCAGGACGGCGAGGTGTCGCGGACGTGCGGCATGCACGCCTTCGGGCTGCCGGACGCGCAGGTCGAAGCGCCACCGGCCGAGGCCAACGAGCTGCTGGGTGTGCTGAACGTCTATCAGCTGGCGGAGGATCCCGTGCTCGTCAGCGGCGACACCTTCGCCCCCGACGCGGACACCGCGCGCCGCCGGCTGGAGCGCTGGCCCGACGACGGCTACCCGCCGGGTCACCCGTGCCACAACCCGTTCGGCGTCTGGCGTCTCGGCGCCGAGGGCGGCCGGGCCGACGCGCGGGGCGAGGCTCGGCCCGTCTTCATCCCGCCGCTGGTGGCTCTGCTGACCGCGGCCGAGGAAAAGGCCGGACGGCCTCTGCGCCGCGAAGAGGTGGAGACCGTCACCGACGAGGGCGCCTGCGTGATGATGAGCCACGCCGATGCGAAGGAGCTCGAGCGCGGCCGCGGGTACGCGGACCTCGAACCCCGGCTGGCGTGGGAGCAGTGGCAGACCGTGCGCGCTAATTCGGTCGCGATCAACGAGGACGGCCGCGCATGATGGCGGCGTGACCAAGCCGATTGCTTACCTCGCCGCCACTGTCGCTCCGGCCGATCGGGCCGTGCGGCAGCAGCAGGCCGGGTTCAGCGAAACGGCGGTCCTCTTCCCGCTGTCATGAGCGGGGCGTTCCTGGCCGGCGTCGTCGCCGGCTATGGCGTCGCCCTGCCCATGGGGGCCATCGGGGTGCTCATCGCCGGGCTCAGCGCACGCGTCTCCCTGCGCGTGGGCGCGGCGGCCGGGCTCGGTGCGGCCACCGCCGACGGGGTCTTCGCGGCGATCGCCGTGGCCGGGGGAGCCGCGGTGGCCACGGCCGTCGCGCCGGTCGCGGGACCGCTGCGCTGGATCGCCGCGGTCGTGTTGCTGGTGCTGGCGGCGATGACGGCACGAGCCGCCTTCCGCGCGCCGGCGGAGCGTGCCGAGCGGGCGGCGACACCGCTACGGGCGTACGCCGGAGTGCTCGGCCTGACGCTCCTCAACCCGGCGACCGTGATCTATTTCGCGGCCCTGGTGCTGGGCGGCGCGGGTGGCGGAGCCTGGTTCGTCGTGGGCGTCATGCTGGCCTCGGCCAGCTGGCAACTGGTGATCGCCGGCGGCGGCTCCCTGATCGGCCGATGGCTGACCGGCGAGCGCGGCCGCGTGATCACCTCGCTGGTCTCCAGCGCCGTGATCGCCGTGCTCGCCGTCAAACTCCTAGTCGGCTAAAGATGCTTGGTGGCCTCCCGGATCGAGAGGCCGGAGAGCCGGGCGCTGTTCTCGCTGACGAAGGCGCGGACGGCGGCCGGATCGGTGCGGGCGTACTGGCGGAGGGCCCAGCCGATCGCCTTGCGCACGAAGAAGTCGCGGTGGCCGGCCCGGTCGCGGCAGTAGCGGAAGAGCCGGTCGGTGTCGGTGCCGGCGCCGTAGTGGAGCTGATGCAGGATCGCCGTGCGGACCACCCACATGTCATCGTCGCGGGCCCACTCGTCCATCGCCGCGGTCAGCGACGGATGCCGGCTGACCAGGCCGCCGGTGACGCGGGTGGCGAGCGGGTCGACCGTGTCCCACCAGCTTTTCGTGGTGACCAGCGTGCGCACCACGTCGAGGAAACCGGGGCCGGGCACGCCGACGTGGCGCACCAGGTAGGAGCAGGCGACGTATTGATATTCGCGTTCGTCGCGACCCCACAGGGCGAGGGCGGCCGCGCGCAACTCGTCTTCGGCCGGGCGCGGGAGACCGGCCAGGGCCGCCCGCTCGAGTTTGCGCAGGGTGGGTGACGCCAGACCGAGGAACGGGAACTGGTCGCGCATATATTTCGCCTGCGCCGCCGCCCGCGCCGGGTCGGCGGCGGGCCGCAGGTGGGCGTCGAGGAGGGGCAGCAGGTCGGTCACGACCCGGATCCTGCCACCGTAGTGTGACAAGAATGGGTGAACGGGCGGCCGCCGGCGGCGGGAAATGGGTCGATATCGCGCCGGAGCGGCTGCCGCGCTGGCTCGAGAACTTCGAGCGCCGTCATGGCCCGTACGCCGAAGAGGGCTTGACCTTGATCGCCGAGGACGGTGCGACGGCGGCCTGGCAGGTGCCGCCGGGCGCTCCGCCGGTCGCGACGATCGCCGAGCTGATCACCGAGGCGGGCCGGGCGCGGCGGCTGGGTTTGCTGCTGGCGCGGAAGGGCGCGGTGGCGGTCGGCATCGCTGAGGGTGACGAGCTGGTGGCCTCCAAGGTGGACACCCACTACGTGCAGGGCCGCACGGCCGCCGGTGGCTGGTCGCAGCAGCGTTTCGCCCGCCGCCGGGACAACCAGGCAAAAGCGGCCACTGCCGACGGCGCCGGCATCGTGGGGCGCATTCTCCTTCCGGAGGTACGTCACCTGAGCGCGCTCGTCACGGGCGGTGACCGCACGGCGGTCGACGCGATTCTGGCCGCGCCCCAGCTGGCCCCGGTGGCCGCCGTCCGGGCCGAGAGGTTCCTGGACGTGCCCGAGCCCCGGCACGCGGTGCTGGTGTCCGCGATCGCCGGGGCCCGGTCGGTCTCCGTGCTGGTCAGAGAGCCTTAGAAAGAGGTGTCGCAGCTCTTCGGGTCGCCGCTCTCGTAACCGGTGCGGAACGCCTGCTGGCGCTGGGCCGACGTGCCGTGGGTGAACTCGGCCGGGTTGACCGTGCCGCCGCCCTGCCGCTGGAGGGTGTCGTCGCCGATCTGGCCGGCCGTCTGGATGCCCTCCTGGATGTCCTGGTCGGTCAGGCTCGTGAAGATGCGCTGCCCGTTGGCCGAGGTGGTGCTGCTGGCGGCCTTGGACCAGACACCGGCGTAGCAGTCGGCCTGGAGCTCGAGCTTGACCGAGAGCGCGTTCTTCTCCGAGTTGCTGGCGCCCTCCTGAGCGCGGCGCATCTTGGCCTCGGTGCCGGTGATGTCCTGGATGTGGTGGCCGTACTCGTGGGCCAGCACGTACGGCTGCGCGAACTCGCCCGGAGCGCCGAGCTGCTTCGCGAGGACCTGGTAGAAGGTCAGGTCGATGTACACCTGGTTGTCGCCGGGGCAGTAGAAGGGCCCGACGCCGGAGTCGGCCGCGCCACAGGCCGTACTGACGCGGTTGGAGAAGAAGACGGTCTTGGCCGGCTCGTACTGGATGCCGAAGGCGTCCGGCGTCTCCTGCTTCCAGTAGGCCTGGATGGAGTTGACGAAGAGCACATTCCGGCAGTCGAGCTGCTTGATCGCCGTCGACTTGTCGGCGCACTCCTGGTTGATGTTGCCGTTGTCGGCCTGCTCGGATCCGCCGCCGCCCATGGCGTTGATGCCGAAGTAGCCGCCGACCACGGCGATGACGAGCGTGATGATGATCCCGACGAGGCCGCCGCCACCGATGGGGATCGGCAGGCCACCCAGGCCGCCGCCTCCTCCACCGGATCCACGTCGATCCTCGACCTGACTGGTATCGATGTCGGCGTTCTCGTTGAGTTCCATCTCATCCTCACTGAGCTGTGTGCCCGGCGTGTACCCGTTGATCTTGATCGTTAATCGGTTGGGAGGTGTCAGCGGGTGCCCGGTACTATTGCCGGGTGCTGCTCTGCGAAGACTGACCTGCCCCGCGCCGACCGCCTCTCCCGAGATGGCCGGCGCTTTCGCGTGTCCGGAGTCAGCCTTCTTTTTTCTTCGAGAGCGAGCCTTCAATCATGATCACCGCCACCGGACTGGAACTGCGCGCCGGCGCCCGCATCCTGCTGTCCCCGGTCACCCTGCGGGTGCAGCCGGGCGACCGGATCGGGCTGGTCGGGCGCAACGGCGCGGGCAAGACCACCACCCTCAAGGTCCTGGCCGGCGAGGGCCAGCCCTACGCGGGCGCCGTCGAGCGCACCAGCGAGGTCGGCTATCTGCCGCAGGACCCGCGGACCGGCGACCTGAACGTCACCGGCCGTGACCGCGTGCTCAGCGCCCGCGGCCTCGACTCGATCATCTCCGAGATGCAGAAACTCGAGATCGAGCTCGAGGAGAGCGCCGACGACAAGCTGATCCGCCGCTACGGCCACCTCGAGGACCAGTTCTCCGCCCTGGGCGGATACGCGGCCGAGGCCGAGGCCGCCCGCATCTGCTCCAACCTGGGCCTGCCCGACCGCGCGCTCGCGCAGACCATCGGCACCCTCTCCGGCGGTCAGCGCCGCCGCATCGAGCTGGCCCGCATCCTGTTCGCCGACTCCGGGCAGAACGGCAAGGGCATCCTGCTGCTCGACGAGCCGACCAACCACCTGGATCAGGACTCGATCGCCTGGCTGCGCGGATATATGGCCCAGCACAAGGGCGGCCTCGTGGTGATCAGCCACGACGTCGAGCTGCTCGACGCCGCGGTGAACAAGGTGTGGTACCTCGACGCCAACCGGTCGGTCGTCGACATCTACAACGTCGGCTGGAAGAAATATCTCGAGTCGCGCGAGACCGACGAGCGCCGCCGGCGCCGCGAGCGGGCCAACGCCGAGAAGAAGGCCGGCGCCCTGATGGCGCAGGCCGACAAGATGCGGGCCAAGGCCACCAAGACGGTGGCCGCGCAGAACATGGCCCGCCGGGCCGAGAAACTGCTGGGCGGCCTGGAGGAGCAGCGCGTCTCCGACAAGGTGGCCAAGGTGCGCTTCCCCAGCCCGGCCCCGTGCGGCAAGACGCCGCTGACGGCCAGTGGCCTCTCGAAGTCGTACGGCTCGCTCGAGATCTTCACCGACGTCGACGTGGCGGTCGACCGCGGCTCCCGGGTCGCGATCCTCGGCCTCAACGGCGCCGGCAAGACGACACTGCTGCGCATGCTGGGCGGGCTGCTCGAGCCCGACACCGGCGAGGTGCGCGCCGGACACGGACTGCGGCTGGGCTACTACGCCCAGGAGCACGAGACGCTCGACGTCGACCGCACCATCTTGGAGCACATGCGCAGCGCCGCGTCGGAGCAGACCGACACCGAGCTGCGCAAGATCCTGGGCGCGTTCCTCTTCTCGGGTGACGACGTCGACAAGCCGGCGGGTGTCCTCTCAGGTGGTGAAAAAACCCGTCTGGCGCTCGCCACGCTGGTCTGCTCGGGAGCCAACGTGCTGTTGCTCGACGAGCCGACGAACAACCTCGACCCGGTCAGCCGGGAGCAGGTGCTCGACGCCATCGCCAACTATCCGGGCGCGATCGTGCTGGTCACGCACGATGCCGGCGCGGTGCAGGCATTGAAGCCCGACCGGGCCATCCTGCTGCCCGACGGTGACGAGGACGCGTGGAGCGACGACCTGCTGGAGCTCGTCGAACTGGCCTGATCGGGGCGTAGATCGGCAATCATCGCGATCGTCGGTTGTCAACCAGTGCCCACACAGACAGTGCGACGTTCGGGCGTTTGCGGTCAGGTCGGGCACGGCCTTGATCGCGGCAAAGTTGGCACACTCGTGATCGGAGCGCTCGGTGCGCGCCACATCGACGCTGCGTCATGTCCGGCCGCGGGCTGTCCTCGATCGAGTGTTTGTGCAGGTGATCGATGGTCTTGGTCCGGGTCGTGCCGATGTGGACCCGGCAGTCGGAAAGCTGCCGCCCCTAACGTCAGTTAACTGTCTGACATTGATGGCCGTGGTCATCGTCAAGTTCCTGACAGTGGCAAATGGGCACGTTGGCTAAGCCTGGATACCTAGCGCATGATCGTTGGAGGCGGTCTAATAGGTGAGACCGTATCGAACCGCACAGTCTCGGATGTGAGGATTCAGCATGCCAGCCACGGGCACCGCCAGCAGCACCGAGAAGGGTCGGCGAATCGTCGGCACAGAGCGCCAGTCGTTAGCCAAGGATCTGGTCAAGCGTTACACCTCCGGTGAGAGCATTCGCGCGCTCGCCGCTTCGACCGGCCGTTCCTACGGATTCGTGCACCGCGTGCTCACCGAATCCGGCGTGCAGCTACGCCAGCGTGGCGGCGCGCGTCGCCGCAAGAAGGCGTGACGACCGGCAACGCCGCACCCGGCACCCCCGCCGACGAGTCGGGCGTTAGCTACGACCTGGACGGGCCGGTGGCAACGGTGACGTTGTCCCGGCCCGAGGTGCTCAATGCGCAGACCCCCGCGATGTGGGCCGAGCTCGCGAACATTTCGCGGAAATTACCGGGCGACGTGCGAGTCGTCATTGTCCGTGGTGAGGGACGTTCCTTTTCCGCGGGCCTGGATCTGTCGGTCGCGCGCGGCGATGGCGATTCTTCACTCGTGAAGCTCGCGCAGTTGTCACCCGAGGAGAGCGCCGATCGGATTGCCGGCTTCCAAGCCGCGTTCACCTGGCTCCGCAACCCGTCCATCGTGACGATCGCGGCCGTTCAGGGGCACGCGATCGGCGCCGGTTTTCAGCTCGCGCTCAACTGCGACCTCCGGGTGCTCGCCGACGACGCGAAGTTCTCGATGGCCGAGGTGACGCTCGGGCTCGTGCCGGACCTGGGCGGGACGAAGCGTCTCGCCGAGCTGACCGGGCCGTCCCGCGCGCTCGAGATCTGCCTGACCGGCCGGCGCATCGCCGCCGACGAGGCCGAGCGCATCGGCCTGGCCACCACGGTCGTGCCCGCGGCCGAGCTCTCGGCCACGGTCGCCGACCTCACGGCCGCCATCATCGCGGCCGACGCGGGCGCCACCAGCGAGATCAAGGCCTTGCTGTCCGGCGCCGGGCTCCGTTCGTACGCCGAGCAGGACCGCGCCGAGCGTGAGGCGCAGACGCGCCGCGTCCGCGAGCTCCTGGGAAGCGGCGAGTAACCAGCGGGAATTCTCTCACCCCCCGGGTTGTCGTACCCCCGAGGCAGACTGTCGCTGCCCGCCATTCACGACCGCCCGGGAGGTGACGAGATGAGCATGCCCAGCTGGACCATGCTTCGCTCGATCCAGAACTCGGACCGGGTCGCCGAGCACCGCCTCCGCCGGGGCACCACCCGGCGGATCCTGCGCTACGCCCGTCCCTATCGCCGGGACATCCTGGTCTTCCTGCTCACCGTGGTCGTCGCCGCCGGCATCGGCGTGGCCACACCCCTTCTCGCCGGCCACGTGGTCAACGCGATCACCGACGGCGGCTCCGGCGCCGCCTCGCTCGTGGTCCGGCTGGCGCTGCTCATCGCCGCGCTCGCCGTGGTCGACGCCTTCCTGTCGCTCGCCCAGCGGTGGTATTCGGCCCGCATCGGCGAGGGCATCATCCTCGACCTGCGGACCAGGGTGTACGACCACGTCCAGCGCATGCCGCTGCAGTTCTTCACCCGCACGCAGACCGGCGCGCTCGTGAGCCGGCTCAACAACGACGTCACCGGCGCCCAGCGGGCCTTCACGTCCACCCTGTCCGGCGTGGTCAGCAACGTCATTCAGCTGGTGCTCACCGCCGCCGTCATGTTCAGCCTGTCCTGGCCGATCACCGTGCTGTCGCTGGTCATGCTGCCGCTGTTCATCATCCCGGCCCGCCGCGTGGGCAAGAGGCTGGCCGACATCACCCGCGAGTCGTACAACCTCGACGCCAAGATGAACGCGACCATGACCGAGCGCTTCAACGTCTCCGGTGCGATGCTGGTCAAGCTGTTCGGCCGGCCCGAGACCGAGGCCGCCCGCTTCGGCGAGCGCGCCTCGCGGGTCCGCGACATCGGCGTGCAGCAGGCGATGTACTCACGCACGTTCTTCGTCGCGATGCTGCTGGTCGCCTCCCTCGCGCAGGCGCTGACGTACGGCCTGGGCGGTTGGCTCGCGGTTGCCGGCAGCGTCACGGCCGGCACCGTGGTGACGCTGGCCCTGCTGCTGACCCGGCTGTACGGGCCACTGACCGCCCTCAGCAACGTGCGGGTCGACGTGATGAGCGCGCTGGTCTCCTTCGACCGGGTCTTCGAGGTGCTCGACCTCAAGCCGGGCATCGAGGAGAAGCCGGAAGCCGTCGATCTGCCCGCCGGCGGCGGCCGGGTCGAGTTCCGCGACGTGCACTTCCGCTACCCGAGCGCCGGCGAGGTGTCGCTGGCCACGCTCGAGGACGTGGTCACCCTCGACCGCACGGAGCAGGCGCCCGTGCTGCGCGGCGTCGACTTCACCGTGGAGCCCGGTCAGATGGTGGCCCTGGTCGGCCCGTCCGGCGCCGGCAAGTCGACCACGTCGATGCTGCTGTCACGGGTCTACGACGTCACCGAGGGCTCGGTGCGGGTCGGCGGCGTCGACGTGCGCGACGCCACGCTCGACTCGCTGCGCGACACCATCGGCGTCGTCACCCAGGACGCCCACCTGTTCCACGAGACCATCGCCGAAAATCTGCGGTACGCCCGGCCGGGCGCCACCGAGGAGGAGATGTGGGAGGCGCTGCGCGGCGCCCAGGTCGCGGACCTCGTCCGCGGCCTGCCCGACGGCCTCGAGACGGTCGTCGGCGAGCGGGGCTACCGCTTCTCCGGTGGCGAGAAACAGCGCCTGGCCATCGCCCGGCTGCTGCTCAAACGCCCGTCGATCGTCGTGCTCGACGAGGCCACGGCCCACCTCGACAGCGAGTCCGAGGCGGCGGTGCAGCGGGCACTGACGGCGGCCCTCGAGGGGCGCACGGCGCTGGTCATCGCCCACCGGCTCTCCACGGTCCGCGAGGCCGACCAGATCCTCGTGCTCGACAAGGGCCGCATCGTCGAGCGGGGCCGGCACGACGAGCTGGTCGCCGCGGGCGGGCTCTACGCGGAGCTCTACCGCACCCAGTTCGCCGAGACCTCCCCGGCGCGGTACGCCGAGGAGGTCGAGGTGGTCACCGTGCCGGCCCGGCCCATCGAGCCTTAGACGCAGGCGCGCCCGCTGACGGCGAGCAGGCGTACGAAATCGCTCGCGCCCTCGGGCGGGGCCACCTCGTCACCGAAGACGCCCATCTTGCGGCCCTGCGGCGCCATCTGGGCGATGACCGGGGCGAGGACCTTGACGGCGGCCGGGTCGGGCTCGTAGCTCTGCCCGGTCGCCTGGGCCAGGTCCCAGCCGTGCACGGTCAGGTCGACCAGCACGAGGTTGCCGACGACGGCCTGCGGCAGGCCCATGCCGGGGGAGTTGCCCTCCAGCGCGGCCGGGTCGGACCAGGCCTCGATCAGGGTGGCGGTCTCGTCGGCGAAGCGCTGCCGCCAGTCGCCGGTGAGCACGTCCGGCGTGGTGCTGAAGTCGGGCTGCTCGCGCACGGCCAGGGCCTGGAAGTTCACCACCACCTGGAAGAGGTGGTTGAGCAGGTCGCGGACGCGGAACTCGGCACACGGGGTCGGCTCGTCGAGCTGGCCGTCGCGAACCTCCCGGATCACCGGGAGCGTCCGGTCGGCCGCCGCCGCCAACAACGTACTGATCTCGGTCGTCATGGCGTCGACGGTAGCGAATCGAGCAGCTCCCGGAAGGCCCCCGCAAGGGTGTCCACGGTGTAGTGGGCGTTCAGGCCGCTCGGGTTGGGCAGCACCCAGATCGGCGTCCCGTCCAACGCGTCGTTCTGCGGTCCCATCACGGCCTTGGGCCGGGCGAAGGCGGCTCGGTAGGCCGTGATGCCGAGCACGGCGAAGACCCCCGGACGGATTTTCCGGACTTTGTCCGACAAGATGCGGCCACCGGCCACCAGCTCGGCCGGGGAAAGCTCGTCGGCCCGGGCGGTGGGCCGGGCCACCACGTTGGTGATGCCGAGACCCATCGCGGGCAGTTCGGCCTGCTCGGACGGGTGCAGTTGCCGGTCGGTGAAGCCGGAACGGTGCAGGGCCGGCCAGAAGCGGTTGCCGGGCCGGGCGAAGTGGTGGCCGGTCGCCGCCGAATAAAGGCTCGGGTTGATGCCGGAGAACAGCACCCGCAGGTTCGGGCCGATCACATCGGGGATGGTCTGGTTCGCGGCGGCGTTCACAGGGCGCGGGTGTTCCCGCCGTCGACCGCGATCAGCGAACCGGTGACGTAGCTGGCCGCGGGGGAGAGCATGAACGCGGCCACCCGGCCGAACTCGGCCGGCTCGCCCAGGCGGCGCATCGGGATCTTCGACGCGACGTCGGCCGCGGCGGCCGACGCGTCGCCGGTCGCGGCGAACAGCTCCCGGTTGCGATCGGTCATGATGCGGCCCGGGAGCAGGCTCACGATGCGGACGCCGCGCGGGGCGTACTCGTCGGCCATGTCCTTCGCCGCCATGGCGAGACCCGGCCGGAGGCCGTTGGACAGGCCCAGGCCGGCCAGCGGAGCCTTGACCGAGGTGGAGAGCACGAGCGCGATCGCGCCGCTCTCGGGCAGCGCCGCCGCGAAGACCCGGGCCGCCCGCATCGTGCCCAGGAAGACCGTCTCGAAGGCGTCGCGCCACTGCTCGTCGGTCATCGCGGCCGCGGTGCCCAGCGCCGGGCCGCCCACCGAGATCATCGCCCCGTCGAAGCGGCCGAACCGCTCCACCGCGGTGTCGGCCAGCAGGCGCGGCGCCTCGGGGTCGGCGAGGTCGGCGACCACACCGGCCGCGTGTCCCTCGCCGCCCAGCTGCCGGACCGCCTCGTCGACGCGGTCGCGGTCGCGCGCCGAGATCACCACCTTGGCGCCGTCGGCGACCAGCGCCTCCGCCGTGGCGAACCCGAGCCCCCGCGAGGCACCGGTGAGAACGTAGACGCGATCGGCCAGTCCGAGATCCATGCCCTCGATCCTGCCAGCCGCCGGTCAGCGGCGGTGCAGGGCGGCCGCGGTCGTCTCATCGGCGGGAAGTAAAGACTCGATCATCAGCTCGTCCAGGGTGACGTCCCGCGCGGTGCCGAGCACCGAGGTGATGCTGAAGAAGCTGAGATCGTCGATCTTCAGCGGTACGACCAGACCGGCATCCGTTTTGTCGGTGCCGCCCGGATAATCCGACAGTTCGGCCCGCAGCGCCGTGTCCGTCACCCGGTGCAGGATGTGGCCCCGCCACTCGGCCAGGTTACGGATGCGGGGCGCCAGACCGTCCGGGTGCAGCGAGAGCCGCAGCACGTTGACCGGCGGTTCGAGCAGCCACGGCGCGCAGCCCTCGACCAGCGGCCCCACCGCCGCGTTGGCGTCGATCATCGTCCAGTTCCGGTCGACGAGCAGGGCCGGATAGGGCTCGTGGCCCTTCAGCACGTTCCGCAGCGAGGCGAGGATCGCCGCGAGCGGCGCCCCGCTCAGCTCCGACTCGGAGTAGGCGGGCGCGAAACCACCGGCCACCAGCAGCTCGTTGCGGGAGCGCAGCGGCACGTCGAGCTCCTCGGCCAGCCGCAGGATCATGTCGCGGGTGGGCCGGGACCGCCCGGTCTCGACGAAGGAGAGATGCCGCGTGGAGACGCCGGCCTGCGCCGACAGCTCCAGCTGGCTCATCCGCCGTCCGGTCCGCCAGTCGCGCAGCCGCTGCCCCACGTCGGTCATGCGACGACCCTAGGGCGGCCGGGGTCATGGCGGCCATTACCTCCGAGGTAATCGACGGCCCTACCGGTGCCGGGCGACGGTGGTCGCACCGACAACTCGCATCGAGAGAGGACGCAGTCATGACCGACTTCGAGACCGTGGTGGACCGCTACCTGGCCGTGTGGAACGAGACCGACGCCGCGGCCCGCCGCACCGCGATCGGCGCCCTTTTCGCCGAGGACGTCCGCTACGTCGACCCGCTGGCCGCGGTCGAGGGGCGCGACGCGCTGTCCGAGCTGATCGGCGGCGTGCACCAGCACTTCCCCGGCCTGAAGTTCGCACCGGGCGGCCTGATCGACGGCCACCACGACCAGGTCCGCTTCACGTGGACCCTGGGCCCGGCGGCCGGCTTCGACGTGGCCGAGCTCGACGCCGACGGCCACATCAGCCGCGTGCTGGGCTTCCTCGACCGTTCCTAGTCACCGCCGATGGAGCGCTCCCGCGTGCCGGCGTGGCTCAGTACGGCCGGCCTGTACGCGGCGTTGACCTTCACCGGGCTGTGCCTGGTGGCGGCGTGCGCCGGCCTGTTCATGGTCGCCCGTGCCGAGATCATCCTCGACCTCGGGCACCGCGTCGTGGAGGCCTCCGTCATCGAGGTCTCCACGGCGTCGCGCGGCCCCGGCAGCGCCGAGGTGGTCTTCCCGGTCGACGGTCACCAGCGCGAGACCTGGGTGGAGCAGCCATGGTGGGGCCCGGGCGCATCGGTCGGCGACGAGATCAGCGTCGAGTACTCGCCGGCACACCCGTCGGTGGCACGTCGCGCCGGCGCCCATGACGCCCTGAGCCTCGTGGGTGTGGCCATTGCCGCCACCGTCGCCGGCCTGATCTTCGAAGCCCTTCGGCGCCGCTCCCGAAAGCGCTCACGCCGTCGCTCCTGATGTCATGGACGGCGCTCTTGACGTCGTGGACGGCGCTCTCGACGTCATGGACGGCGCTCTCGACGTCATGGACGGCGCAGGATCCATGTGGAACTCCCGGCCCGCAGGACGACGGCGCCGGCGGCGGTGCGGAGTGCGGGCCCGCGACGTGGTCTCGGCGGCGACTGACCGTCATATCGGAAGGTCGCCTCCCGCTCCGCGAGCTCCGGGGCCGCCATGGCGGGCAGCGCGTTCCGTGCCCTCAGCTCACGGGCCAGATCCCAGCCGTCGCGCAGCGAGCCCTGTGTCGGACGCGCCGCCGCCCACTGCGCGAACTCCCGCTTCCACCGGTCGCCGAAGCCGGCCGCCAACATCGGCCACTGCCGCGAGACCTCGCCGGCTCGCTTGCGCAGCAGCGCCACTCGCGCTGCCTCGAAGCGAAAACCGTCAAACCCTTCCGGTACGGATCGGCCGGCAGTCAGCGCTTCGACGAGGGCGGCTTGGCGGTCGGCCAGGCTCCCCGGTCCGCCGCCGGGCTGTCCTGCGTGGTCACCCTCTTCACCGGTCATGTGACGCCCGGATATCCGGAGGCCTTGGCGATGGCGTCGAGTTCCGCGCGCAGCTCGGCCGCCGGCGGATAGTCACCGTCGCGTTCCAGCATGAGGGCCGGTGGGCGGTGGCGCGCACACAGCGCGGCGACCAGGTCGAGGACGGGCTGGGGCACGGCGTCGGTGTGGGTGTCGTGATAGAGGCCCTGGTGTTCGGCGCCGCCGGCCACGTGGGTGTAGGCGACCCGCTCCAGCGGCAGCTGGTCGAGCAGCTCCTCGGGGTCGGTGCCGCGGTTGCGCGCGTTGGCGTAGACGTTGGCCACGTCGAGCAGGAGCAGGGCCCCCGTCCGGTCGAGGATCTCGGTGATGAACTGGGCCTCGGTCAGCTCGTCGTCGGGCCAGTCGAACAGGGCGGCGATCGGCTCCAGCGCGATCGGCACACTCAGCGAGGCTTGCACCCGCCGCACGTTGGCCGTCACCGCGGCCACGGCTTCGCGGCTGCGGGGCAGCGGCAGCAGGTGCCCGGCCTCGATGCCGCCCGCCCGCACGAAGGCGATGTGCTCGCTCACCAGCGGAGCGCCGAGCCGCTCGGCCACGGCCGCGAAATGCTCGATCCGGTCGGCCGGCACCGGCTCGGCCCCGCCCAGCGAGAGCCGCACCCCGTGCGGGATCACCGTGACGCCCCGGTCGAGCAGCGCCTCCAGCCCGCTCGGCAGTTCGCCGTGCGCGTGCACCGACTCCGCGACCACCTCGGCGAACCGCAGCCCCGGCAGCTCGGCCACGAACCCGGCGATCTCGGGCCGCCACCCGATGCCGACCCCGTACTCGACCCTCGATTTCGCCGCTACCGCGCCCTGCGTCCGCGGGTGGGCGTCGCCCGTACGGTCAACCACCGCAACCGCCTCCGCCGCCGCACCCACCGCCGCCTCCGCAGGAGGAACCGCCGCTGCAGCTGCTTCCGGAACCGCCGTCGCCGCCGCCTCCGCCCACCGAGCCACCGGCTCCGCCGGTGGCGGCGATGCGCTGGACCTCGGCCTCGGCCGCGAACGCGGGGTCCATCGTGTAGAGCGAAGCGGAACCCCACAGGGCCACACCCATGGCCGCGCCCGTGGCCCCATACGTCGCGAATGAGGGCGACTGGCTGGGGGAGAGGTGGCGGTTCTGATCGCGCAGGCTCCGCATGTGGCGGCGGGCCGCGTCGGTGGCCCAGCGCTTGCGCGTGTAGAGGGCGATCGTCAGGATCACCGCGAAGAAGACCAGCGGGATGAGGAAGCCGACCGGCTTGCCGTTGGCGACACCGTCGATGATGCGGGCGACGCCGATGAGGATCAGCGCTAGGCCGGCCAGCGCCCACGCCCGGGCCTCGCGCAGCTTGGCCGCGCCGATCGCCACGCCGCTCGCCTCGAGATGGTCGCTGAGCTGCTCGACCGCTGACACCACGGACTGGTCGGTGAAGACGTCGCGGGCGCGCAGGCGCCGGGCCGCGGCGTTGTAGACGGCGCTGTCGAGCGGGGTGACGCCGCTGGGCAGCGGGCCGGTCTGCACGAGCGTGCGGCCCGGGCCGGTCCCGATGGCGTCGGCGGCCCGGAGGCCGCCCATGGCCGAATAGATCGCCAGCTTGGGCCCGCCGTTGAGGTAGGCGATCTGCTGTGGGCCGAGGTGGTCGACCCGGGCGAATCGGATGCCGCGGAAGAGCGCCTTGCGGTGGAACCAGGCCAGCATCGCCACCAGGACCATGGCGGCGATGTAGTAGATGAGGAAGGTCGGGCCGGGGATCCCCCACGTGTCGTTCATGGGCTTTAACCTCCCGTGCTCGTCGCGTCTGTGGCCCTCATTGTGCAGATGCGCGCAACGTCACGGGAGTGGGCGGTGACGATCTGTGGATAACTCGCACGGCGCCCGAAATGTCAGCCCCGGCGGACGGCCTCCTCGACCACGTCGAGCACCCGGCTCAGCTCGCCCGGCGGGCGCCCTGTGGCCAGGTGGAGCACCAAACCGTCGTACGCCAGCTCGAGGAACTGGGTCAGCACCTCGACCGGCACGTCGTCGCGCAGCACACCGGCCTCGCGCTGCCGCTGGAGGCGCTCACGGGTCGCGTCGGCGATGGCGGCCGACCGCTCGGCCCAGCGCTTGGCGAAGGCGGGGTCGGTGCGCAGCCGCCGGGAGACCTCGAGCTGGCTGCCGAGCCAGCCGGCCGTGTCCCCGTCGCTGTTTCCGGCGCGGTCGAGCAGGTCGCGCATCACCTGGACGAGGCCGTTGCGGGTCACGGTCGCGACCATCGCGGCGGCGTCGTCCTCGGCCACCGCGAGGAAGAGAGATTCCTTGTCGCGAAAATGGTGGAAAATCGCCCCCCGGGACAGCCCGGTCGCGTCCTCGAGCCGCCGGACCGTCGCACCCTCGTATCCGAACCGGGCGAAACAGTCGCGCGCGGCGGCGAGGATCTCGTGTCGGCGCGCGTCAAGCTGGTCCTGGCTTACTCTGGGCACGTTCTGGATCGTGTCACGGGGCGTGGTCGCCATGCAATCCGTACGTACGTCTTGCCAGACACGCCACGGTCATCGGACGGATGCTGCGAATTCCCCCATCCCGCCCGTAACTTGTTTACAAGCCCGGTCTGTTCGCTTGCCCGTTCGGTCACGTAAAGTGCCCGCGTGCCTCTCGTCCTGATCGCTCTCGATGACACCCTGCTCGACCGCAGCGGTGCCTTCAGGCTGTGGGCGAAGGGTTTCCTGGACGAGATCGGGGCACCACAGGACGATCTCGACTGGTTACTCTCCGTGGATGCCGACGGCCTGACCCCGCGCTGGGACCTGGCCGACCTCATCCGGGAGCGATACGGCCTCGGGATTCCCTCGATCGACGTCGTCGACGAGCTGCACGAGGGCCCTCTCGCCTACGAGAAGCTCGATCCGCTGGTCGGCTGCGCCCTGAAGATCGCCACCGACGCGGGCTTCGTGCCCGTCGTGGTCACCAACGGCCAGGGCGAGATTCAAGAGGCCCGGATCCGCCGTACGGGTCTTGACCGTTACGTGGCCGACTGGGTGATCTCCGAGCAGGCCGGCGTGAGCAAGCCCAACCCGCGGATCTTCGCGCTGGCCGCGCAGCGGGTCCGGATGCGGCTCGGCGGCGCCTGGGTGCTGGGCGACAGTCCCGAGGCCGACATCGGTGGCGCGGCCGCGATGGCCCTGCCCAGCGTGTGGCTGCATCGGGGCCGGAAATGGATGGACGACCGGTTCGCGCCCACCCGCGTGGTCGGCAACGTGATCCAGGGCCTGTCCGAGATCATGGCGACCGCGCGATAAATAGGTTGCGGGGCCTCAGCGGGCACGGCAAAGTGACCCGCGTACCGACGAGAGAGAAGGGGGTGGACTCCATGGCTGTCTTTGTGATGACTGCTGCCCGGATTCCAGAACTTCTTCTTCCTTCTTTCTCCGAGGAGACCCTCCAGTGCGAGAGCACGACTCTTTCGGCCCGGCGACCATGCGCCGCGGCCGTCGCAAGTTCGACGACGACGACTCCACCTTCCTGAAGCGGGGGCGGCCCGAGCCGCAGCTGCAGGAGGATCCCGATCTTCCCGAGGTCGGCGACCGCTGGTCCACCTGGGACGGCGCCCTGCACGGCCCGGAGCCGAGACCCGACTGGGTACGCACTGAGCACGGCGCCGTCGACACTGAGCTGGGCATGCTCAAGACCGGCAAGGAAGCCGACGTCTACCTGGTCCGGCGGGAAGTCCCCGACACCGACAAGATCAGCATGCTGGCGGCCAAGCGGTACCGCGACGGCGACCACCGGCTCTTCCACCGCGACGCCGGATATCTCGAGGGCCGCCGGGTGCGTCGGTCCCGCGAGATGCGGGCCATGAACAACCGCACCGCCTTCGGCAAGGAGATGATCTCCGGCCAGTGGGCGATCGCCGAGTTCGGCGCTCTGTCCCACCTGTGGGAGGTCGGCCAGGAGAGCGGCCTGGTCCGGGTGCCGTACCCGGTGCAGATCATCGGCACCGAGCTGATGCTCGAGTTCATCGGCGACTGGGAGACCGGCGAGGCGGCGCCCCGGCTGGCGCAGGTGCGCGCCGACCCCGACCAGCTGGCCGACCTGTGGCGGCAGATGACCGACGCGCTGTCGGTGCTGGCCCGGGCGCAGGTGGCGCACGGTGACCTGTCGCCGTACAACACGCTGGTGCACGACGGCCGGCTGGTGCTGATCGACCTGCCGCAGATCGTCGACGTGGTCGCGAACCCGCAGGGCGCCGACTTCATCGCCCGCGACGTGCGCAACGTCGCGGCCTGGTTCACCCAGCGCGGCCTGCGGGTGGACGCCGACGAGCTGCTCGAACGGCTCCTCTACGAGGCGGGGCTGCGATGAGACTTCACGAGGCGAGCTGCGATGGACCTTTACGAGGCGGGGCTGCGATGAGACGGCCCGGTCCGCGGCCGCCGAAACCTCGGCGCCCGCGGCCGGAGCCGCGTCACTGCAGGTAGCCCTCGACCTCGCCGACGCTGTGGGCCTGCTCGGAGTTCGGGTCGTTGCCGAACTCCCGGGCGGCCCGCCGCCGGCGCAGCAGGTCCCAGCACTGGTCGAGCGCCTCTTCGAGCTCCTTGAGCCGGGCGTGCTCCTCGCTGGAGGAGATCTCGCCCTTGCTCAGCTGCTGCCGCAGCTTGTGCTCCTCATCAACCAGGCCGTTGATCCGGCCCAGAACGGTGTTGTCATCCATGCGAAGAGCCTAAGGGCAGTCCCGCCCCGCCCCCATCCGGTCATGCTGTGACGATCGCCGCCGGGTCAGACCAGGCCGGCGTCGTGGGCCAGCAGGGCGATCTGGGTGCGGTTGTCGAGGGCGAGCTTGGTCAAGATGTGGGAGACGTGGGATTTCACGGTGGCCAACGTCATGTCGAGCGCGGCGGCGATCTCGGCGTTGTTGCGGCCCTGGCCGATGCTCACGACCACGTCGTGCTCGCGCGGGCTGAGCGACGCGAGCACGGCCCGCGCGCTCGCGTAGGCGCCGGCCTGCACCGCGGCGCGGTCCATGAGGCGCCGGGTGATGCGCGGCGACAGGATCGGCTCGCCGGCCGCGACCTGGAGGATGGCGTCGGCTATGCGGGCCGGCGGCGTGTCCTTGAGCAGGAAGCCGCTGGCCCCGGCCCGCAGGGCGTGCAGGATGTTCTCGTCGGTGTCGAACGTGGTCAGCACGATCACCTCGGGCGGCCGCGGACGGGCCCGCAGGCGGCGGGTGGCCGTGATGCCGTCGACCTTGGGCATCCGCAGATCCATCAGCACCACGTCGGGCCCGTGGGCGTCGGCCGCCGCGGATGCCTGATCACCGTCGCCGGCCTCGCCGACCACCGCGATGCCGGCCGCGCCGTCGAGCATCATGGTCAGCCCGGCCCGGACGAGCGCGTCGTCGTCGACCACGAGCACACGCACCGGCCGTGTCATGCCGGCCATGGTAGCGACGCGTGCAGCCGGAACTCGCCCCCGCCGGCCCGATGGTCGAGCCGCCCGCCGGCCAGTTGGACCCGCTCGGTGAGCCCGACCAGCCCGGCCCCGCCCGACCACCCCGGCGGCGCGCCGTCGGGCGGCAGCGCGTTGAGCACCTCGACCTCCAGACCCGCCCCGGGCCCGCCGCGCAGCGCGACCCGCACCGGCTGGCCGGCGGCGTGCTTGCGGGCGTTGGTCAGGCCCTCCTGGATCACCCGGTACGCCGTGCGGGCCACCGTCGGCGGCGCCTCGGCCGGCTCCGCCACCGTGTCGCGCAACAGCACCTCGGTGCCGGCACCGCGGGACTCCTCGACCAGGCGGGGAACGTCGGCGAGCACCGGCTGGGGACGGGCCGGCTCGCCGTCCGGCGGATCGTCGTCGCGCAACAGCGAGATCACCTCGCGCAGCTCCTCGAGGGCCTGATGGACGCCGGACCGGACCACCCCGGCCGCCTGCGACAGCCGCTCGGGCGAGGAATCGGGGCGGTATTCCATGGCGCCCGCGAACGTGGCCAGCAGCGACAGCCGGTGAGCGAGCACGTCGTGCATCTCCCGGGCGATCTTGCGGCGTTCCAGCATGCGGGCCTCGGCCACGCGGCGGCCCTGCTCGGCCTCGGCCCGCTCGGCCCGCTCGTGCAGCGAGCGGATCAGCGCCGCGCGGGCCTGAGCCCACGCGCCCCAGCCGAGCAGCGCGCCGTAGCCGATGGTGATGAGCACGAGCCACCACCCGTACGACATGGCGCTGTTCGACCGGAAGGCGCCCTGGACCGCGTGGGCGGCGACGCCCGCGGCGGCCACACCGATCGCCACCGGGAACGGCCGCCGCCACGCCACCTGGAGCGCGCCGATGGTGGCCGGCGGCGTGGCGGCCGGCGACACCGCGGCCAGAGCGGTGAGCACGGCCGTGCCGGTGACCGGCCACCACGCCAGCAGCGGGGTCACCGCCCAGCTCAGCACGCCCGCCACGAGGTCGAGCGCGAACAGCGGGCCGAGCGCCCGGCCGCCCCACCGGGCGACCAGCGTCGAGGCGATCAGCACCCCGGACACCGTCACGATCGTGACGACGGCGGAGGCGCCGGGGCGGCGGGGAGTGGCGGTCACCGGGCGACGCTAACCGGTCGGCGTACCGCCGCGACACCTACTTAAGTAGGTGCGGACGCCCTCCCAAAGAAGGGCTCGGCGATGTCCGAAGTCCGATGTGCTCACCGGGTCCGAGGGCCCAAGCTCATCGCCATGACGAACGACATGCGTGACATCGAGACCACCACCACCGCCACCTGGCCGGGCCGCGCGATCACGGTCGCCGCGGGCGCGGCCGGTTCCCTGCTCCTGTGGGCCGTCAACGTTCCGTGGGGCGGCCTCGACCTGGCCGTCCGCCAGGGCGGCGGGACCCAGCAGATAGGCGCGGCCGCCGTCGTGGCCACCGCCCTGGTCGCCGGTCTGGCCGCCTGGGGTCTGCTCGCCCTGCTCGAGCGGAAGGCGCGACATCCCGTCCGGACCTTCCGGATCATCGCGCTGGTCGTCCTGCTGATCTCGCTGGCCGGTCCGCTGGGCGGCGGCGAGGGTCTGCACAGCAAGCTGGTCCTGCTGGGCATGCATCTCACCGTCGGCATCGCGCTGATCGCCGGCCTGCCGGGCCGCCGGTCATGCCGGTGACCTCAGACGCCCAGAGCGCGGGCGGCCGTGGAGGAGACCCGGGCCAGCTCGGGCCGGGCCGCCATGAGCAGGGTGGTGACGCCGAGGGACTCGTTCATCGCGGCCAGCTCCTGCTCGTGGCGGATGTCGGTCGCGTTGCGCACGCCCCTGATGATGACGTCGATGTCGTGCTCGCGGCAGTACGTCGCGGTCAGTCCGGCCCAGGGCACGACGACGACGTTCTCCCAGTCCGGGGGCAGGGCCGCCCGCACGGCGGCGGCCCGCTCGGCCTCGGCCCGGGTCGGTTGTTTGGCGCCGTTGACGGCCACCAGCAGTGTGAGGTGGCCGGCCACCCGGCGGGCCCGGTCGGCGATGTCGAGGTGTCCCGGCGTGAGCGGGTCGAACGTGCCGGGATAGACCGCGCGCATCGGCTCAGATTAGCGCCTGCGGCTGGGCCACGGTCGCGCCCGACGGCGTTGCCACCGCGGGGACGCCGGTCGCGGCGGGCAGGGAGAAGGTGATGATGGTGCCGCCTCCACGATTGTCCTCGGCGGTGATGGCGCCGCCGTGCCGTTCGACGATGCGGTGGCAGATGGCCAGGCCGAGGCCGGTGCCGGGGATGCCGGTGGCCTGGTGGGCCCGGTGAAAGCCGTTGAAGATCGCCTCGTGCTGGCCGGCCGGCACGCCGAGACCGCGGTCGGCGACCTGGACGACGACCTTGCGGCCGTCCTCGGTCGCGTGCGCGGTGACGTCGACGCGGGGCGTCCGGCCCGGCGCCGTGTACTTGACGGCGTTGCCGATGAGGTTGTTCAGCAGCTGCCGGATCATCGCGGGGTCGGCCGCGACGGGCGGCAGGTCGCCGACGTAGATGGTCGGCATCGGCCGGCGGGCCGCGCTCGCGGCGTCGAGGTGGGCGATCGCCACCTCGTCGGCCAGGGCGTGCAGGTCGAGGTCGACCGGCTGGACGCCGCCCTCGCGGGCCGCGGCGTAGGTGAGCAGGTCGTCGATGAGGGTGCCCATCCGGGCCACGCCCGACGTGATCTTGCGGAGGTCGGGGCGGATCTCGTCGGCGTCGACCGCCGAGCGGCCCTCGAGCTCCTCGTCGAGACATTCGGCGTGGGCCCGCACGGTGGCCAGCGGGGCCTTGAGGTCGTGGGCGACGACACCGGCGAACGCGGTGAGGTCGGCCGTCTGCTGGCGCAGCACGATCTGGGTGGCCCGCAGATCGGCCGTCGCGGCCACGACCCGGGCCTCGGCGCGGGCCCGCCCGCTGGCCAGCGTGTGCACGAGCAGGGCGAGGGCGGCGGTGAAGACGAGCCCGGCGATCGTCACCGCGGGAGGGAGGTTCTGCGTGCCGGGCAGGGTCGAGGCGGGGGAGGCGACGACGATGGTCCAGTGCCGCTGGGCCACCGGGATGGTGACGGTGCGGTGCAGGTCGCGCAGCCCGGGGGCGACGGCGCGCAGGGTCGCCACGACCGAGGGCAGGCCGTCGGGGCCGCGGGCCTGCAAGGTGACGTCGATGCCGCTCTGCGCGACCAGGCGCAGGCTGTCGCCGAGGAAGGTCTCGCTGCGCAGGCCCATGAGCAGCCAGCCGCGGAACGGCTTGATCCCGTCGGCGCCGGACGGTCCCCACAGTCCCGTGGTCAGGACGAACGAGCTTTGTCGCTGATCTTCCGGCAGCGACCGGTCCCGGCTCAGGACGTACGGCTCGGAGATCGTGACCTGGCCGGTGCGCCGCGCCTCGGCGAACGTCGCCGCGGGGATGGCGCTCGCCGCGAGATCACTGGCCGTTTTCGATGGCGTGCTGCCGTCCAGGCGTACGGAGAAGATGGGAAAGATGTGTTCCTTGAGGCTCTCGTCGGGATTGAGGACGAGAGACGGTACGCCACGGTCGCGCCACTTCGCCTGAGCGCCGGCCAGGCCGGAGCGGTCGGTGGCGATCAGATAGGTCAGCGAGGTGGCACCGGCCAGCCGCAGCTGGGCGAGCGGGGCCGCGGTCTGCGCGAACTTCGACGCGTTCAGGCTCTCGAAGGCGCCGATCGCGCCGGCGGTCGTGCGCAGCGTGTCGATATATCGGGCCGCCTGGTTGGTGACGGCCTGGGCGACGAGCCCGGCGCGGCGGTCCATGACGGCGTCGAAGCCCTGCCGCTGCTGCCGGTTCAAGGTCACGCCGGCGCCGATGCTGGCCAGGACGCCGAGGATGATCACGACGGCGGTCCAGGCCCACGTCTGCCGCCTGGAGAGAGCCCTCACCCCTACCCGATCGGCACGACCCCGGCGGGACTGAGCAGCCCCGCCGAGGTCGTCACGAATCAGGAGTTGAGCATCTTGCGGAGCACGTACTGCAGGATGCCGCCGTGCCGGTAGTAGTCGGCCTCGCCGGGCGTGTCGATGCGGACGTCGGCGTCGAACTCGATGCCGGTGTCCGTGCGGACCTTCACCGTGCGCGGGGTCTCGCCGTCGTTGAGCGCGGTCACGCCGGTGATCGTGAAGGTCTCCGTGCCGGTCAGGCCCAGCGACTCCGCGTTCGTCTTCGGCGGGAACTGCAGCGGCAGCACGCCCATGCCGATGAGGTTGGAGCGGTGGATGCGCTCGTAGCTCTCGGCGATGACGGCGCGGACGCCCAGCAGCATCGTGCCCTTGGCCGCCCAGTCACGCGACGAGCCCGAGCCGTACTCCTTGCCGGCCAGGATGACCAGCGGGACGCCGGCCTCCTGATAGGCCACCGACGCGTCGTAGATCGTGGTCTGGTCGCCGGTCAGGTGGTTGACCGTGAAGCCGCCCTCGACACCCGGCACGAGCTGGTTGCGCAGCCGGATGTTGGCGAACGTGCCCCGGATCATGACCTCGTGGTTGCCGCGGCGCGAGCCGTAGCTGTTGAACTCGTGACGCGGGACGCCGTGCTCGGCCAGGTACTTGCCCGCGGGGGAGTCGGCCTTGATCGAGCTGGCCGGCGAGATGTGGTCGGTCGTGACCGAGTCACCCAGCTTGGCCAGCACGCGAGCGCCCGAGATGTCGCCCACCGGCTGCGGCGACGCCGCCATGCCCTCGAAGTAAGGAGGCTTGCGGACGTACGTCGACTCGTCGCTCCACTCGAAGGTCTTGCCCTCGGGGGTCGGCAGCGACTGCCACTTCTCGTCGCCGGCGAAGACGTCGGAGTACGCGGTGCTGAAGCCCTCGGCCCCGATCGCCGACGCGATGACGTCGTCGATCTCCTTGGCGCTGGGCCAGATGTCGTTCAGGAAGACCGGCTTACCGTCCGAGCCCGTGCCGAGCGGCTCGGTGGTGATGTCCAGGTCCATCGTGCCGGCCAGCGCGTACGCCACGACCAGCGGCGGGGACGCCAGGTAGTTCATCTTGACGTCGGGGTTGATCCGGCCCTCGAAGTTGCGGTTGCCGGAGAGCACGCTGACCGCGGTCAGGTCGGCCTCGTTGACGGCGGCCGAGATCTCCTCGGGCAGCGGGCCCGAGTTGCCGATGCAGGTCGTGCAGCCGTAACCGACCAGGTTGAAGCCGATCTTGTCGAGATAAGGCGTCAGGCCGGCCCGGTCGTAGTAGTCGGAGACGACCTTGGAGCCCGGCGCCAGCGTGGTCTTGACCCACGGTTTGCGGGTCAGGCCGCGCTCGACGGCCTTCTTGGCGAGCAGCGCGGCGCCGATCATGACCTGCGGGTTCGACGTGTTGGTGCAGGAGGTGATGGCGGCGATCACCACGGCGCCGTGGTCGAGCTCGTACTCGACGCCGTCCTCGCCCTTGACCAGCGTGGGCTTCGACGGGCGGCCCTCGGCGCCGTTGGCCGCGCTGACCAGGTGGTGCGGCTTGTCGGCGTCCGAGTCCTCGTGGTTGGCCGGCGGGTCGCTGGCCGGGAAGGACTCCTCGCTGGCCTCGTCGGCCGGGCCGGAATCGGTGACGTAGTTGGTGAGGGCCTCGCGGAACATCGGCTTGGCCGCGTTCAGCGGCACCCGGTCCTGCGGGCGCTTCGGGCCGGCCAGCGACGGCACGATCGTCGACAGGTCGAGCTCGAGCTTCTCCGAGTAGTCCGGCTCGGCGGACGGGTCGAGCCAGAGACCCTGACGCTTCGCGTACGCCTCGACGAGCGCCACCTGCTGCTCGGAGCGGCCGGTGAGCTTGAGGTACTTGATGGTCTCGTCGTCGATCGGGAAGATCGCGACGGTCGAGCCGTACTCGGGCGACATGTTGCCGATGGTGGCCCGGTTGGCCAGCGGCACGGCGCTCACGCCGGGGCCGTAGAACTCGACGAACTTGCTGACCACGCCGTGCTCACGGAGCATCTCGGTGATCGTCAGCACCAGGTCGGTGGCGGTCGTGCCGGCCGGCATCTCGCCGCTCAGCTTGAAGCCGACGACGCGCGGGATCAGCATGCTGACCGGCTGGCCGAGCATCGCGGCCTCGGCCTCGATGCCGCCGACGCCCCAGCCCAGCACGCCCAGGCCGTTGACCATCGTGGTGTGCGAGTCGGTGCCGACGACCGTGTCGGGATAGGCCTGGCCGTTGCGCTCCATGATCGTACGAGCCAGGTATTCGATGTTGACCTGGTGAACGATGCCCGTGCCGGGCGGAACGACCTTGAACTCGTTGAACGCGGTCTGACCCCAGCGCAGGAACTGGTAGCGCTCGCGGTTGCGCTGATATTCCAGCTCGACGTTGCGGGCGAAGGCGTCCTCGCGGCCGAACAGGTCGGCGATGACCGAGTGGTCGATGACCAGCTCGGCCGGGGCCAGCGGGTTGACCTTGGTCGGGTCGCCGCCCAGCTCCTTCACGGCCTCGCGCATCGTGGCCAGGTCGACCACGCAGGGCACGCCGGTGAAGTCCTGCATGAGGACCCGCGCCGGGGTGAACTGGATCTCGACACTGGGGTCGGCGGTCTGGTCCCAGCCGCCGAGGGCGCGGATGTGGTCGGCGGTGATGTTCGCGCCGTCCTCGGTCCGCAGCAGGTTCTCCAGCAGGATCTTCAAGGAGTAGGGCAGGCGGTCGTGCCCCTCGACCTTGTCGATCGTGAAAATCTCGTAGCTCGCGTCACCGACGCGCAGCTCGCTCTTCGCACCAAAGGTGTCGAGGCTGGCCACGTCATCTCCTTCACACCCAGCGATCGTCGGACAAGTCTTTCGCACCGAATGAGCGGCCTTCGGGTTAGGCATACCTAACTCTCGGTTCACGTTTCCCGTAAACCGTACGTCCGTCTTGTAAGGCCGCGCAAGGCGGGGTCGGGCATCCCTCTCACGTTTACTCCCGTTGGAGCGCGGGCACACCTCGAACCGTGCAGGCACCCACCGATTCCGATGAGCTGACCGAGTTCTTCGACCGCTACGGGACCGCGTTGACCAGTGGTGACGTCTCGGCGATCGCGAACTGCTACGCGTTGCCGGGCATGGTGGTCGCCGACTCGTACAGCTTCACCTTCGCCTCGCCGGCGGCCGTGGCCCTGTCGTTCCTGGGCGCCGCCCCCGCGTATCAGGAGCAGCGGATCGTCGCCGCGCACGCCCAGCTGACCGAGGTGCAGCCGCTGTCGGCCCGGCTGACGATGGTCGCGGTGGAGTGGGAGTACCTCGACAGCTCGGGCAACGCGGTGCCCGGCGAGCGCTACCGCTACCTCCTGCGCGTGGACGAGCACGGACCTCGCATCACCACGGTCGTCGCTACGCACTGAAACTGTCGTATGCCGGTGCGAGGATGTCCCGGTGACCACGATCGAGATCGACTCCGTCGCGCCCGCTTCTCTGGTCCGCTCCTCGCCGCGCTGGCTGCTCGTGCACTACGTGCGGCCCGACGGGGACTATGCGGCCTGGTCGCTGCACGCCTGGGGTGACATCGAGCCGGGGCAGATCAACGGCTATCCGGGCGGCCGTCCTTTCGCGGGCGAGGACTCCTACGGCCGTTTCGCCTGGGTCGCGCTGACGCCTGACGCGCGCGACGTCGGGTTCGTCGTCGTTGATCGCTCTGGGGTCAAGGACGTAGCGGACGACCGGCACGTGGATCCGTCGGTGGTCTCCGAGATCTGGCTGCGGCCGGGTGATCCGACGATCTACACCTCGCCCCGCGCATCGGACATATCCGATTCCTCCGACGACGTGATCATCCATTACCGGCGGCCCGACGGCGACTACGCGGGCTGGGGCCTGCACGCCTGGGAGGGCACGAAATCCAAGCCCGTCTGGCGTACGCCGATCATGCCCTCCTCCTGGGACGCGTTCGGCGCCGTCTTCCGGGTGCCGGTGCGGGCCGACGCGGTCGGGCTGCGCTTCGTGCTGCATCGCGGCGAGGAGAAGGACCTGCCCGACGACCAGCGGATCGACCTCGCCGTGGCCCGGGAGCTGTGGTTGGTCGCGGGCCGGGTGGCGCCGGTCAAGCCGGGCGTGGCGACGCTGGGTCCCGAGCTCGACCCGGCCCGGTCGCTGGCCGTCTTCGTCGACCGGACGACGATCGCGCTGCCCGGTGACCTGGCCGACCGGGCCGCGGTCTTCGCGCTGGTGGGCGACGACGCCGAGGTGCCGCTGACCCCGCGCCCGGGCGGGCTGTTCCAGGCGCAGAGCCGTAAGTTCCCCCACCTGCGGGCCTACCGCGCTTATTCGGTGCGCGAGCTGGGCGACGCCGTGCTCGGGTCGTTGCTGCGCGGGCGGCTGCTCGTGGTCGGGCAGGACCCACAGGGTGAGGTCACGGCGCTGACCGCCGTGCAGACGGCCGGGGTGCTCGACGATCTCTACGCCGACGCGGCCGACGCCGAGCTGGGGCTGGTGCTCGACGCGGAGCGTTCCTCGGTGGCGGTGTGGGCGCCGACGGCGAAGACCGTCGCGCTCGAGATCTTCCGTACGCCGGCCGACCCTCCCAAGGTCCTCCCGATGGACCGCGACGACGTGACCGGCGTGTGGTCGGCCGGGATCAAGCGCAAGTGGCTGGGGCGCTACTACCGTTTCCGCGTCGAGGTGTGGCATCCGGCCGCGCAGCGGGTGGTGACCACCAGCGTCACCGACCCGTACTCGCTGGGTCTCGCGGCCGACTCCACGCACAGCCTGCTGGTCGACCTCGACGATCCCGCGCTGGCCCCGGCGGGCTGGGATTCTCTGACCAAGCCGGCGCCGGTGGCGCCCGCGCGCATGCAGATCAGCGAGGTGTCGATTCGGGAGTTCTCGATCTTCGATCAGTCGCTGCCGGCCGCGCTGCGAGGCACCTATGGCGCCTTCGCCCACCTCGAGTCCGACGCGATGAGGCATCTGCGCTCTCTCGCCGACGCCGGCCTGACTCACGTACACCTGCTGCCGGCCTTTGACTTTGCGACAGTGCCCGATCGGCGGGCCGATCAGGCCACGCCCGCCTGCGACCTGGCGACGTTCCCGCCCGACTCGCCGGCGCAGCAGGCGGCCGTCATGGAGATCGCCGACGGCGACGGGTTCAACTGGGGGTACGACCCGTGGCACTACACGGCGCCCGAGGGCAGTTTCGCGGTCGACGCGGACGGGCCGTCACGGATCCTCGAGTTCCGCACGATGGTCGCGGCGCTGAACGCGGTCGGGCTGCGCGTCGTCATGGACGTCGTCTACAACCACACGATGCACGACGGGCTCGGCCGCTTCAGCGTGCTCGACAAGATCGTGCCGGGGTACTACCACCGCCTGCTCGCGGACGGCACGACCGCCGAGTCGACCTGCTGCCCGAACACGGCCACCGAGCACACGATGATGGGCCGCCTGGTCGTCGACTCGGTCGAGACATGGGCACGGCAGTACAAGGTCGACGGGTTCCGCTTCGACCTCATGGGACACCATCCCCGCGCCAACATCCTCGAGGTGCGGGTGACGCTCGACCATCTGCCGCACGGCAAAGAGATCTATCTGTACGGCGAGGGGTGGAACTTCGGCGAGGTGGCCTACGACGCGCGGTTCGCGCAGGCCACTCAGGTCAACATGGCCGGCACGGGCATCGGCACCTTCAACGACCGGCTGCGGGACGCGGCGCGCGGCGGTGGCTCGTTCGGTGACCCGTCGGTGCCGGGTTTCGCGACCGGGCTGGGCTCGCGGACACCGCTGCACGTCCACGACGAGATCAAGGTGGGGCTGTCCGGCGCGCTGTCGACGTACCGCTTCGTCACCCACACCGGGGCCGAGCTGAGCGGTGCCCAGATCGACTACAACGGCTCGCCCAGCGGATACGCGCTGTCGCCGGGTGAGACGGTCAACTACGTCGACGCCCACGACAACGAGATCCTGTACGACGCGATGGCCTTCAAGCTGCCCCGGTCGACCGCGGCCCTCGACCGGGCGCGCATGCAGATCCTGGCGCTGTCGCTGGTGGTGCTCGGCCAGGGCGTCGGTTTCGTCGCGATGGGCAGCGAGCGGCTGCGCTCGAAATCGCTCGACCGCAACTCGTTCAACTCGGGCGACTGGTTCAACCAGATCCGCTGGGACCCGGCCCTGGGCAACGGCTTCGGCCTGGGCCTGCCGCCCGCGCCGGACAACGAGGACCAGTGGGACCGGGCCCGTTCGCTGCTGGCCGACCCGGCGCTGGTGCCCCCGCCGGACGCGATCGAGATGACCGCCGAGCGCTACCGCGAGCTGCTGCGGATCAGGCGCTCGTCGCCGGTCTTCGGCCTGCCCACGGCCGAGGAGGTGCAGCGCCGCCTGACGTTCCCGCTGGGCGGCCCGGCCGAGACCCCGGGCGTGATCGTCATGTGCCTGGACGGCACGGGACTCGATCCGCGGTGGAGCACGATCGTGGTGGTCTTCAACGCGACCGAGGAGACGGTCCAGCAGGAGGTGCCCGCGCTGGCCGCCCTCGACCTGCGACTTCACCCGGCGGTGGCCGGCTCGGCCGATCCTTTGCTGCGCACCGCGACGGCGGCCGGCGACCTGCTCACGGTGCCCGGGCGCTCGGTGGCGGTCTTCGTGGCCGAGGTGCTGTGAGTCTCGTTGTCCCCGGGTGGAGAATAGGGCGGTACACCCAGCGCGGAAGGGGGAGCCGTTGCGTGAGGTGAACTACGACGAGCGGCAGCATCTGGTCTACGCCCGGGCCCGGGCGCTGCCGGCCGAGACGATGACCGAGTGGCTGCGGGCCTTCGCCCGGCACGCGTCGGCGGGACGCCCGCTGACCGTGCTCGATCTCGGCTCCGGCACGGGCCGGTTCACTCCGATGCTGGCCGAGGAGTTCGGCGGTCCGGTTTATGGCGTGGAGCCGTCGGTGCGCATGCGCGAGGCGGCCGAGGCCAACGCGACACACCCGGCGGTGACCTATCTGGAGGGTTCCGCCACCGAGATCCCGCTGCCCGACGCGAGCTGCGACCTGGTGCTGCTCTTCCTGGTGCTCCACCACGTGCGCGACCACCGCGCGGCGGCGGCCGAGGTGGCCCGCGTGCTCCGGCCGGGCGGCCGGGTGCTGATCCGCAGCTCGTTCCCCGACCGGATGCCCGAGCTGCTCTGGTACAGCTACTTCCCGGGCGCGCGCCTGGTCGACGAGCAGGTCTTCCCGCGCATGGACCCGCTGATCGAGGACTTCGCCGAGGCCGGCCTGGCCTACGTGACCGTCGACCGCGTCCAGGAACGCATCGCCGACAGCCTCTCCGACTACGCCGACCGCCTGCGCCTGCGCGGCTCGTCCACGTTCGAGCGCCTCACCGAGGAGGAGATCCTCGACGGTTTCGCGGCGCTCGACGCCGCCGTGGACACCGAGCGGGTGGCCCGCCCGGTCGACGAGGAGAGCGACCTGCTGGTGCTAGAGCGCGGCCGCCTTTCGCAGCAGGACTGAGCGCTCCCGCGCGTTCGTGCAGAGGCGAGCGGCCAACTCCAGCTCGGCGCGGGCCTCGGCGGCCCGGCCCAGCCGGGTGAGCAGCTCGCCGCGGACGGTCGGGATCAGGTGAGACCCGGGCAGCGGGTCGCGGGCGGCCAGGTCGTCCACGATGGCCAGCGCCTCCAGCGGCCCGACGGCCATCGCGACGGCGACGGCCCGGTTGAGCTCGACGACCGGTGAGGGCGCGACCCGGCCGAGCGCCTCGTAGAGCAGGACGATGCTGTCCCAGTCCGTCTCGGCCACCGAGGCGGCCGCGGCATGGCAGGCGGCGATGGCGGCCTGAAGCCCGTACGGCCCCAAGCCCCGCCCCAGCGCCGTGGCCTGGGAGATCGCGGCCTGGCCGCGGCGGATGGCCGACCTGTCCCACCGCCTCCGGTCCTGATCCTCCAGCAGGATCGGCTCGCCGTCCGGGCCGGTGCGCGCGGGGAAGCGAGCGGCCGTCAGTTCGAAGAGCGCCTGCAGGCCGTACACCTCGGGCTCCCCGGGCATCAGCGCCGCCAGCATCCGGGCCAGGCGGATGGCCTCGTAGGCTAGATCGTGGCGCATCGCCCCCGACCCCTCGGTGAAGATCACGTAGAGCACGCTGAGCACGCCGCCGAGCCGGGGCTTCCGCTCGTCGGCCGGCGGCAGCTCGAACGGCACCCGCGCCGCCGCGATGGTCTTCTTGGCCCGGGTGATGCGCGCCTGGACCGTCGGCACCGGCACGAGGAACGCCCGCGCGATCTCCTCGCTGGTCAGACCTGCGACCGTACGCAGGGTGAGCGCCACCCGGGCCTCGGGGGAGAGGACCGGATGACAGGCCACGAACATCAGCGCCAGGATGTCGTCGTCGACCCGGTCGGGGTCCCAGAGCAGGTCGTCCTCTCCTCGGGAGCCGATGTGCCGACGGTCGCCGGCCGATCTCCGCTCGCCGTCGGCCGCGTACCGCTCGTCGCCGGCCACGAGCAGCGCGTACCGCTCGTCGCGGGCCGCCCGGCGGCGGAAGCTGTCGATCGCCCGGCGCCGGGCGGTCGCGAGCAACCAGCCGACCGGGTTGCCGGGCGTGCCGTCGCGTGCCCAGGAGACCAGGGCTTCCGCCACGGCCTCCTGGGCGACGTCCTCGGCCAGCTCGAGATCGCCGGTGTAGCGGGCGAGCGCGCCGACGATGCGGGGCGACTCGATGCGCCAGACGGCCTCGAGCGTGTCCTTCGCGCTCTCCGCCGTCAGAGCTGGCCGGTCTGCTCGCGCCACGCGCGCTCCCTGATGATCCACTCGTTGTCCTGGGGGAACTCGTCGATGCCCGGCACCCGGCGGATCTCGGTCTTGGCGCCCGGGAACGCCGGCATCCGCTTGGCCCACTCGACCGCCTCCTCCTTCGAGGCGACGTCGAGGATGTAGAAGCCGCCGAACAGCTCCTTGGTCTCCCCGTAAGGCCCGTCGGTGACCACCGGGGTCTCGCCGCTGTAGTCGACCACCACGCCCTGCCCGGCGTCGTCGAGCCCCTCGGCCGCGATCAGGACGCCCGCCTTGATCAGGGTGTCGTTGAAGCGGCCCATCGTCTCGAGCATCTCCTCGAACGGGGTCTCGACCATCTTGGCCAGGGCCTCGTCGGTGCTCCGCATGATCAGCATGTACTTGGCCATCGTTGCTCTCCTCGTGTCCGGGGCGGTCGCTCGTCGACCTTCTCACTGACAGGTCGAACGGCGGACCCTCCTATCGACGGGGTTCCCGAAGTTTTTTACCCCGACTTTGGTAGGGGGCCGGCACCTACCTTCGGCTCTCCCCCCTCGCCGGCGACCGGAGCAGAGTGGGCCTCGCCGTTCCTTGACAACTCCATAGCGGTACCGGCCTCTGGCGGGGTGCGCGGCTGCGCTAGATTGCGGGGTCCCCAGCCCGGCATCGGAGGTAACAGTGCGGCTCGTATGGGCCCTTGGTGGCATCGCCCTGGTGGCGGCGATCGGCGGCTGCACGTCGGACGAGCCGAAGTCCTCGACCTTCGTCACGCCCTCCCCGTCGGTGGTCACCTCCGCGCCGCCGTGGACGGAGCCGGCGAACTATTCGTATGTGCTGACGCGCGGCTGCGACGACGCCAAACCGCTGGGGCGCTACCGGGTGACCGTGAAATCGGGCGAGGTGGCGTCGACCGAGCGGCTCGACGCCTCGGCCGCGGCGCCGTCGAGCACCGGCGAGGTCGACCTGGGCCCGGTCACCGGCGACCAGGGCGAGGAGATCGACGCCTTCACCCTCCGGCAGCTGCTCGACAACGCGCAGACGGCCGCCGACGACGGCGGGGAGGTCACCCGGACCTTCACCCCGGACGGCCTGCCGGTGAAGGTGTCCATCAACGTCTCCGAGGAAGGCCCGAGCGGCGCCGAGTGCTTCGGCGTGAGCGACTTCGCCGCCGCCTCGTGACATCGTGACCTCTTGACCTCGAGTGCGCTCGAACGCCTAGCTTCGCCGGCATGACGACTAGCTTCGATGCGCACAGCACGGCCGCCCAGGTGCTCGCCGGCGTCGACCTGAGCGGCCGCACCGCTGTGGTGACGGGCGGATATTCCGGCATCGGGCGGGAGGCCGCGCTCGCCCTGGCCGGTGCCGGGGCCTATGTGATCGTCCCGGCTCGCCGGCCCGAGGTGGCCCGGCAGGCGCTGCGCGACGGGCGGATCGACATCCGGCCGATGGACCTCGCCGATCTCGCCTCCGTCCAGCGGGCCGCCGCGGAGATCCGGGCCGATCGCCCGGCGGTCGACATCGTCATCGGGAGCGCGGCCGTGATGGCCTGCCCCGAGACGCGGGTGGGCCCGGGCTGGGAGGCTCAGTTCGCGATCAACCACCTTGGGCACTACGCGCTGGTGGCGGGGCTGTGGCCCGCGCTGAAGGCCGCCGGGGCGGCGCGGGTGGTCATGGTCGCCTCCGGGCGGTCGCCGGAGGACCGCATGCGCTGGGACGACATCCATTTCACCCAGGGGTACGACAAGTGGGGCGCCTACGGGCAGTCGAAGCTCGCCACCGTCCTGTTCGCCCACCACCTCGACAAGCTCGGCGTGCTCGCCTTCTCGGCCAGCCCGGGCTGGGTGCTCTCGCCCCTGCAACGTCACCTGACCCGGGCCGAGATGGTCGAGGCCGGGTGGATCGACGCCGCCGGCACCCCGGCGCCGGGGCTCTTCCGCAGCGCGGCCCAGGGCGCCGCGACGCCGGTCTGGGCGGCGACCTCGCCGGCCGCCGAGCCGTTCGGCGGTTCCTACTGCCGCGACTGCGCGGCCACGGAGACCTATCCGTCCGACGGGCCGGAGGGCGAGCGGTTGTGGGACCTCTCGGCCGAGCTGACCGGGCTGGACCCGCGTCAGAGCACGACGCGGTAGTGCGTGGTCAGCCGGCCATCGTCGTCGAGGATGTGGAAGGCCAGCATCGAGGGCAGCTCACGGGTGATCACCTCGTCGCCCTCGAAGGGGAACAGCAGGGTCGAGGCGACACTGGGCGCGACCAGCATCGGCTTGCCGGCGAACATGCTCGCGGCGGCCGTGTGGGCGTGGCCGCAGAGCACCGCGACCACGTTGTCGTGGCCGGCGACGATCTCGGCCAGGCGCTCGGTGGCGTACTGCCGGATCTCGTCGATGAACGGGACCTGCAGGGAGACGGGCGGGTGGTGGAAGCAGACGAACGCCGGCAGGCCGGCGGCGCCCGTCAGCTCGGCGTCCAGCCAGTCGAGCGTCTCGGTGGCCAGCAGGCCGTCGTTGCGGCCCGGAATGCTGGAGTCGCACATCGCGAAGAACATGCCGCCGACCCGGTGCGCCGCGTTGATCGGGCCGCCGGTCGGCTCCTCCTCCATCAGGATCTTGCGGTACGCCTCGCGGACGTCGTGGTTGCCGGGCAGCAGCAGCGTCGGCACCGGCAGGTCGAGCACCTGGCGCGCCCGCTCGTACTCCTGGGCGTAGCCGTGGTCGGCGATGTCCCCGGTCACCAGCACCACGTCGACCGGAACCGGAAGCCCGGCGAGATAGCGCATGACACGCCCCGCGCGCTCGACGCTGCGGTCCTCGCCATCGATGTGGACGTCGCTGATATGGGCAATCACCTTCACGCCGCAATCGTATGGCTAGGCTTCGCCCTTGTGGACCGCTCGCTCTGTCGGCTTACCGGCAACAACGCCCTCTCATGACCGCACCCGCCCAGCGGATCGCGGCCGCCGTCGCCGGCGTTCTCGGACCGTCGGCCCGGTCGGTGATCCTGCACGGTTCCCTGGCGGCTGGTGGCTTCCGGCCGGGCCACAGCGACATCGACCTGCTGGCCGTGACCACGGAGCCGCTGACCGACGCGCAGCTGGACGCGCTGGAGGCCGCGGTCCAGGAGGCCGACCTGGACGGCTCCGCGTCGGGTGTCGACCTCGACGTCGTGCTCGCTGAAGCGGCAGCGGCCCCGTCACCCCAGCCGCCCCTCGAACTGCACGTCGGGCGGTACGAGGGCCTGTTCGAGGTGGAGCGCCGAGCCGGTGCGGCGCCCGACCTGCTCGCCGAGCTGTCGCTGGCCCGGGCCGACGGCAAGGCGCTCTACGGGGCGCCACCAGCCGAGGTGATCGGGGTCGTTCCGGCCCGCTGGATCGTCGATCGCGGCCGCCAGTGGCTGCGCACCTGGCTGGGGCTGACCGACGACGACGAGAACGCCGCTCTCATGGTGTTGACCGCGTGCCGGATCTGGCACCTCGCGGTGGAGGGCCGTCACGTGCCCAAGGTCGAGGCCGGTCGCTGGGCGCTCGAGCGACGGCCGACGTTGATCGCGGTCCGGCAGGCCATCCGCCGGATCGAACAGGGTGACGCCACCCCGATCGATCCGGCGCGACTGGCCGTGGTGCTCGAGACCGTCCTGAAGGAGACGGAGCCCGCCTAGCCGGGCAGGCGGGGGCCGGCCTCACGCTGTGAGGCGAGCCAGGCCTCGACGTCGGCCGAGGAGCGCGGCAGACCGGCCGACAGGTTGCGGCAGCCGTCGGCCGTGACCAGCACGTCGTCCTCGATGCGGACGCCGACGCCGCGCAGCTCCTCGGGGACGAGGTCGTCCTCGGGCTGGAAGTAGAGGCCGGGCTCGACCGTGAGGACGTAACCCTCCTTCAGCTCGCCGTCGCGGTAGTTCTCGTTGCGGGCGTTGTTGCAGTCGTGCACGTCGATGCCGAGCATGTGGCCGAAGCCGTGCAGCGTCCAGCGGCGGTAGACCGTGCTCTCCTCGCTCATCGCCTCGTCGACGCTGACCGGGAGCAGGCCCAGGTCGTTCAGGCCCTCGGCGAGGACCCGCATGCAGGTCTTGTGCACGTCGCGGAACAGCACGCCGGGCTTGATGGCGTCCATGCCCGCCTGCTGCGACGCGTGGACGATGTCGTAGACCTGGCGCTGGAGCGGGGTGAAGGAGCCGGAGACGGGCACCGTGCGGGTCACGTCGGCGGTGTAGAAGTTGTCGCCCTCGACGCCCATGTCCATCAGGAGCAGCTCGCCCGGCTTGGTCACGCCGGTGTTGCGCACCCAGTGCAGGATCGTCGCGTGCGGGCCGGCGCCCACGATCGAGGTGTAGCCGACGTCGTTGCCGTCGTGGCGGGCGCGCAGGCCGAAGACGCCCTCGAGCAGGCGCTCCTTGACCCCGCGGTCGGCGGGCAGGATGCGGGCCACGTCTTCGAAGCCGCGGACGGTCGCGTCGATCGCGGCCTGGAGCTGGGCGATCTCCCACTCGTCCTTGATCAGCTTGAGCTCGGAGAGCACCCAGGCCAGCTCGCGGTCGCGGGGCTTGTCGCGGTCGGGCTCGTAGGCCAGCACGGTGCGGTCGACCGCCGCGTCGAGGCCGCGCAGCACCCGGGTGCGGCCCGGTGCCGAATTGGCCAGGGCCGCGCCGAGCTCGCTCAGCGAGGCGGTCTCGACGCCCAGCTCGGTCGATTTCTCGCCCAAAGTGTGCGTGCGGCCGACCCACAGCTCGCCGTTGCGGCTGCGGAAGAAGGCGTCGGTGTCCTTCGAGTTGCGCTGGTGGGTGTAGAGCACCGCGTCGTGGCCGGAGCCGCTCGGCCGCAGCACGAGCACGCTGTCGGGATCGCGGTCGCCGGTCAGGTAGACGAAGTCGCTGCCGGGCCGGAACGTGTAGTCGGTGTCGTTGGCGCGCACCTTCTCGTTGCCGCTCGGGATGATCAGCGTCTCGCCGGGGAAGGCCTCGGAGAGCGCGGCCCGGCGCTTCGCGTAGTTCGGCACCTCGGGCCGCGGCGTGACAGCGATCGGGTCCTCACGCCACCCGGTGCGCATGAACTGCAGAAACGCCTCGGGAAAGCCGGGGTCGTGCGACTCCGTCTTCGCGGCGGGCTGCGCCTTGCCCTTGCCCTCGCCCTGCGTTACGTCACCCTGCTCGGCCATGGGTGTTGCCTCCGATCGTCGATCCGCCCCCGACGTTACCGTCTGGCTCCGGCGGAACGCAGTCCCGGGAGGCGATGATCAACATCCCGCCGGCTCAGCGGCCGGGCAGCGTGAGACAGGCCGCCCGCTCGCCCGCCGTGCCGGCCACCCCGGCGCCGGTGCGGGTGGTCAGCGCGTGGATGACGAGCGAGCGCGGCGAGGCCCCGGCCGCGAAGCTCCAGCGCTGTTCGCTCGTGACAGTGGCCGCGCCCGAGGCGTCGGCGGTGAAGTCCAGCCAGATCTCGTTGCGCGGGTTGGCGTAGGACGGGTTCACCGAAGGGGTCTTCGGGTCCTTGCGGTGCTGGTAGTGCGGGCCGGCGTCGGCCGGGGCGGCGGTGCAGGGCGCGGTGTGCAGGTGGGCGCCGTAGGAGCGGCGCGGGATCAGGCCGCTGGTGGTCAGGCGGACGATCATGCCGGCGGCGTTGCGGGCGATGCCGACCTCGGCCCGCGCGCCGGGCGGGACCACCGTGGGCTCGTAGGTGATGGCCGGGGAGTCGGGCCGATAGGGCAGGAAGGTGCCGGCCGCGACCGTGTCGGGCGCCCACGACGCGGAGGGGGAAGCGCTCATGGCGCCCTGATAGACGACCCAGGCCGAGGCCGAGGCGGCCGAGGGCAGGGTGGCCGGTTCGACCTCGACCGCGTTGGTGCAGGCGGCGAGCAGGGCGGCGGGCGCGGCGAGGGCCAGGGCGCGGAGGATCATCGGTCAATCGTCTCAAAAAGGTACTTATCGGGCGAGTACTGGCGCCGCGCGTTCCGGGGCGGAAGGCTGGCGGTAATCACGGCGGACTACAGGGAGACGGCAATGGGCTATGCGGTGGTGCTCGGTGAGGCGCTGATCGACCTCCAGGAGGCCGAGCACGACGGCGGGGTGGTCTACCGGCAGGCGATCGGCGGGGCGCCGCTCAACGTCGCGGTCGGCGCCACGCGCCTGGGCGGCGAGGTGCGGTACGCCGGCTCGCTCAGCAACGACGTCCTCGGCGACCGGATCGCGGCCTTCCTGGGCGAGACCGGGGTCGGCGTGGGCGGGGTCAAGCGGGTGGCCGTGCCGACCACGCTGGCGGTCACGACGTTCGTGGGCGCCGAGCCGACCTTCACGTTCTACGGCGAGCCGCCGTCGTACTCGCTGCTGGCGCCGTCGGATGTCGACCTCGGCGCGGTCCGGGGCGCCGGCGTGCTCTACACCGGGTCGATCTGCCTGCTGCGCGAGCCGTTCCGGGCCGCCGCCCGGGCCGCCTGGCACACGCCGGGCCCGCTGAAGGTCTTCGACCCGAACGCCCGGCCCACGCTGCTGCCCGACGGGGCCGCGGTGACCGCCCTGCGGGAGCTGTCCGAGGAGTTCTTCGCCGGCGCCGACCTGGTGAAGCTCAGCGCGGCCGACGCCGAGGTCCTTTACGACGGCGCCGCGCCCGAGGTGGCGGCCGAGCGGATCCGGAGCCTGGGGGCCAAGGCCGTGGTGGTGACCCGCGGGTCGAAGGGAGCCTACGTGGCCGCCGCTGACGGCACCGCGATGCTGCCCGCCCCGGTGGTCGACGCGGTCGACGCGACCGGGGCCGGCGACTCGGTGATGGCGGCCCTGATCCGTCGTCTGCTCGCCGACGGGCTGCCCAAGGACATCGACGGCTGGCAGCGCAACGTCCGGTTCGCGCTGGCCGTGGCCGGGCTGGTCTGCGAGCGCCGCGGCGGCGCCGTCGCGATGCCCACGCAGGAGGAGCTCACCGCCCGCTGGGGAACGCTCGCCTAGTAGGGCTTTGTCATGGTCCTCTTCCCGTGCGGTGATTGCGTTGCGGGAAGTGGGTTTGGCAGGTGGGGCAGGTGCCGATGAGCCGAGCGAGTAGGGCTTGCAGGCGTCGGAGTACGGCATAGAGAGTCATTCCGGCGCAGGGGTTTTTGGGTCCAGGCGCTGCAAGGTGAGAAAGGCGTGGGCGGCGGAGACGAGGGTGGTGTGGTGGTGCCAGCCTTGCCAGGTGCGGCCTTCGTAGTGGTCCAGGCCGAGGCCGGTTTTGACTTCGCGGTAGTCGTGCTCGATGCGCCAGCGCAGCTTCGCGAGCCGGATCAGGGTGCGTTTGGCGGTGCTGGCGGGCAGGTTGGAGAGCCAGTACTTGATCGGCTCGGGCTCACCGGTCGGCCATTCGGCGATCAGCCAGGCCTCGGGCAGGTCGTGGCCGAGGTGGGCGGAGCGGATGGCCGGGCCGGCTGGGCGGACTCGTTGAGAGACGAATTTCGAGCTCATCGCGGCCGGCCGGCTCGGTGGCGGGAGCTGTCCCGCCAGGTCACCCGTCGTGCGGATTGCGGGCCGGCAGCCAGCAGCAGCTCACGGACCGGGGTCGCGGGTTGCCGGTAGATTTTCTTCGGGTAGGGGCCGTCACCGCAGTACGGCACCGTCGTGCGCTCAACCGACAACGGATAGGCGGTCACGGTGTGCGCGACCTGCACTGCGTAGTCAATGCCGCGTTCGGCCAGGGCTTGCCGGAACTCGCCCGCGTCGCCGTAACCGGCGTCGGCGACCAGCACGCTGGGCCGTAAGTTCCAACCGAGCAGTTCGTCGATCATGTCCAACGCGAGCCGCCACTTCGGCCGGTGCCCCAGCTGGTCAGGGATCTGCGCCCGGCGCCGCCGTTCGGTCACGTTCGCTGAGGCTTTCGGTGAGGCGGGATCCCATGCTTCAGGCAAAAACAGCCGCCAGTCGACCGGGCAGGACGCGGTCTCGGTGACCAGGCTGACCGAGACCGCGACCTGACAGTTGGTGATCTTCCCGGCGGTACCGGTGTATTGCCGGGCCACGCATGGCGAGGCTGTGCCGTATTTAAGCAGGCCAGTGTCATCAACCGCCCACGCCGGCCCGTCAAGGGCTTCGTCGATACGTTCGGCGATCCGCCGGCGTACCGGGGCCACATCCCACGGACTATTCGTGACGAAATGGTTCAGTGCCTGCTCATGCGGGCCACGCAACCGTGCCGCCATCGGCTGGATCGATTTACGCCGCCCGTCGAGCATGAGCCCACGCAGATAATGCCCGGCCCGGTCCTGCCAGCCTGAGTACCTCAGCGAACCGAATACGTCTGCGACGTATTCGCTCAGCTCATCGCCGAGCCGTTGCACCTGCGCCGTGTCCATCTCTCGACGACACCAACATCAACGTTTATCTGTCACCGTCAGCCACTCGAAGGGTGACAAAGCCCTACTAGTGTCCTGAGTCGTTAAATCGTTGTCAGTGGGTACGGTGGTTGTATGCCGTCCTCGATAGCTGTGCCGATCGTGCTCACTGACGATGAGCGGGAACAGTTGCTGGCCTGGTCGCGGCGTCCGTCGAGCGCTCAGGCGATCGCGATGCGCTCACGGGTGGTGCTGGCCTGCGCAGATTCGGCCGGTGCGCCGAACGGGGTGATCGCCGAGGAACTCGGGGTCTCGCGCAACACGGTGACCAAGTGGCGTAACCGGTTCGCCGCGGATCGGCTCGAAGGGTTGCTGGACGAGCCTCGCCCGGGCCGGCCCCGCACGATCGCCGACGCCGACGTGGAGCGGGCGGTCACCACGACGTTGGAGACGACGCCGAAAGATGCTACGCACTGGTCGACGCGGTCCCTGGCGGCCGAGGTCGGTCTGTCGCAGACGGCGGTCTCCAGGATTTGGCGGGCGTTCGGTTTGCAGCCGCACCGCCAGGACAGCTGGAAGCTGTCGAAGGATCCGCAGTTCATCGACAAGGTCCGCGATGTTGTCGGGCTTTACCTCGACCCGCCGGAACGTGCAGTGGTGTTGTGCGTCGACGAGAAGTCGCAGATCCAGGCCTTGGATCGCACCGCCCCGGTGTTGCCGATGCTGCCCGGGACCCCGGCTCGCGCCTCCCATGACTACGTCCGGGCCGGCACCTCGAGCCTTTATGCCGCCCTGAATCTGGCCACCGGCAAGGTCATCGGCTCGTTGCATGCTCGGCACCGGGCGATTGAGTTCAAAAAGTTTCTGCAGACTCTCGACCGCGAAGTTCCCGCTGACCTGGACGTGCACGTCGTACTGGACAACGCGTCCACCCACAAAACCCCGGTGATCAAACGCTGGCTGGCCGCCCACCCGCGCTTCGTTTTGCACTTCACCCCGACCAGCTCTTCCTGGCTCAACCTGGTCGAACGCTGGTTCGGCGAACTAACCACCAAGAAGCTGCAGCGCGGCACTCACCGCTCGGTGCGTGAACTCAACAACGACATCCGTGCCTGGATCGAGACCTGGAACGACGACCCCCGGCCCTACGTCTGGACCAAGACCGCCGACCAGATTCTCGAATCCATCAAGCGGTACTGCACACGCATTAACGACTCACGACACTAGGGCCTGTCCTGCCGATCGAGCGAGTGCGAGGCGAGGTCCAGGTGGTGGCTGGCGTCGGGCGCGGCGCGCCGGCATCCCGGTGTTGGATGTCGGTGTGTCGCGGCTGCCGTCAGGCGCCACCTGGGCCACGCCGCAGCCCCGCTTGATCGGCAGGACAGGCCCTAACCGCCCAGCGCCTTGGCGATGAAGCGCCGGCGGTCGATGATCACGCGCTCGACGCGCACCTCGGCGACGAGCGTATCGCCGTCGCGGACGGCGATGTCGAAGATCAGCTTGCGGCCGTCCACTTTGGCGAGCGTGGCCAGCGCGGTCACCCGGTGGCCGAGCGCGGCGGGCGCCCGATGTTCGACCTCGGCCCGGGTGGCGACCGTGGTGAGGCCGCCGGGGATGGTGCGGGCCGTGGCGGCCACCGTCGCCGTCTCGGCCAGCGCCAGTACGCGCGGCGTGCCCAGGACGGGCACGTCGCCCGAGCCGAGCGCCTGAGCGGTGTCGGCGTCGGTAACGGTCAACTCCACCCGGGCGCTGAGACCGGGCGAGAAATCCGGAAGCTCCATGTCCAGAGTTTAGGGCCGGACAGGGTCTCAGGCCTGCTCGGGGCGGCGCCAGTACGAGTCGTCCACGGCGCCTTCCCCTTGGCCCTCGACAGCCCCTGAGCCGGAGGCCGGGACGGCCACGGCGGACGGGTCGAGCCGGTCGGTGGTCAGCGGGGCCGGCTGGCGGGCCTGCCGGGCGCGCTCGGCCAGCTCCCGCGCGAGGACCCAGGCCTCGGCCAGGTCGCGGTCCTTGGCCCGGCCCGAGCGGCCCCGTGCCGTGTCGGCGTAGACCGTCGCCAGGCCGAGCAGGCGCTGCACCGGGCCCTGCACGACGCGGACGCTCTGCAGGCGCGCGTACGGCACGATGTGCATCTCGCGGGTGAACAGGCCCCAGCGGCTGACGAAGACCTCCGGCGTCAGCCCCACGCCGATGTAGCGCAACGACACCGGGTTGAGCCAGCGGGCCCGCTTCGGCGGCGGGGTGGTGGCCAGGGTGGCCAGGTCGACACCGGGCAGGACGTCCCAGACCAGGGCCCGGGCGGTCGCGAAGTCGCCGACCGGCAGGAGGCGGTCGGACCGCTTGTTCTCGCCGCTGCCGGGCTCGCCCGCGTAGCCGGCGATGTCGAGACGCAGGTGCAGCCAGCCCTGCGCCCGCCACAGCAGCGGCCAGGTGGCCCCCACCGCCTGCACCCGGTTCAGGGGCACGATCTGGCTGCGGGTCTCGAGCAGGCCGAAGCGCACCACGAGACGGCCGTCCGGGTCGCGGGCGAGCCGGAAGTCCCAGTCCTGCAGCACCCGGCGCACCGGCTGGAGCAGCACACCGGCCATGGCGGTGACGGTGCTGGCGATGCCGATGAAGGTCCAGGAACCCTCGATCACGAACTGCATGATGACGAAGGCGATGCCGACCGGCAGGAAGAACGCCTGCGGGGTGAGGAGCTGGCTCACCACGAGATCGCGGTTGCGGACGCGCAGGAGCGGGCGTTCGACGGCGGGCGCCTCGAAGGCGGCCGAGGGCCCGTCGGGGGAGGGCTGAGCCACCGCCGGTGACCGGCCGCCGGCCGCGTGGCCGGCGAGCGCGAGCAGGCGCTCGCGCAGCGCGGAGGCCTCGCGCACGGTCAGGAACGACAGCGGCGCCTCGGTCTTGCCGCCGCCGATCACCTCGAGACGCAGCTCGGCCAGGCCGGTGAGCTGGGCCAGCAGGGGACGCCGGAGCTCGACGGCCTGGAGGCGCTCGAGGGGGATGGCACGGTTGCGGCGCCAGATCACGCCGTCGGAGATGCGCAGCTCGCGGCCGACGACCTGATAGCCGGTGGTGAGCCAGCCGACGATGGAGAAGACCACGACGCCGACCGCGAGGACGAGCACGACCAGCGCGAACCGTTCGAGCCCGACCTGCGACAAGGTCTGCCAGGACAGTGCGGCCACGATGACGGCGATGCTCTTCGCGCCGTGCAGCAGCGGGCTGAGCGGATGGAGCCGCCGGCGGGGCTCCTCCTCGCCGTTGGCGGCCGCCGGAGACGCCGGGGCCGAGTCGGCCGGCCCGGAAGTGGTCGGCCCGGAAGTGGCCGGCCCGGAAGCGGTCGGCCCGGAAGCGGTCGGCCCGGAAGCGGTCGGCCCGGAAGCGGTCGGCCCGGAAGTGGACGGTCCTGAGCCGGGGGCGTCGGCTGCGGCGGGGCCGGCGGCCGGAGGGCCGGGTGGGTGGGGTCCGGGAGTGGTCACAGGCCCTCGGCCCGGTCCTCGCCGAGGGCGGTCAGGCGGTCGCGCAGGCGAGAGGCCTCGGCCGGTGGCAGGCCCGGGATGCGGGCGTCGCTGGCCGCCGCGGCGGTGTGCAGCTGGACGGTGGCCAGGCCGAACGCCCGTTCCAGAGGGCCGGCGGTGACGTCGACGAACTGCATTCGCGCGTACGGAACGATCGAGAGGCGGCGGACCAGCAGGCCGTGGCGGACCAGCAGGTCCTGGTCGCGCTCGGCGTAGCCCCAGGCGCGCACCGCGCGGACGGTGACGAAGGAGCGCCAGATCGCGTTGACGACCACCAGCACGATGCCGAGGCGCCACAGCCAGTGGCCCTGAAGGGCCCAGCCGACGGCCAGGCCGGCCACCAGAACCAGCGACCAGGCGATGCGGACGATCAGCTCCACAGTGATCAGCTTGGGGGAGACCGGGCGCCACTCGACGGTGTCGGGCCACGGCTCCAAAGCATCGACGGCGGCACTCTGCGGCTCGGTCACACCTGGAAGCCTAGGAGATGGGCGCATCGGACGCTGTACCGAAGGGCGTCACTTCGCGCAGGAATCCCCGGAGATCGAGGAAGTTGCCCAGGGAAATCCGGTGTTCGTCGCACGCCAGCCAGGTTTTGCGGTAGTCGGGAGCGTGCAGCTTGGGGTTGTTCCACAGCAGTTGCCAGGCCGCGTCCGCGCGGCAGCCCTTGGCCGAGCACTGAGGCTCGAGGTCACGAGGGCCGGCAGAGGAGAGATCCATCTAAGGATTATTGCGCCGGGCGACCACGGGGGAAGTCGCCCGGCGACGCGATGAATGTTACACGGTTCACGGCGTGACGCATCCACCCGGCTCGGGTGCCCGATCCGGCGCATCGCGCAGAAAGATCGACACGTCTGGACCATGGCGGCGGTCAATGACGGCGCGTAATGCGACACCACGAGCGCGCTCTCAGGTCGGTCGTGTAAGTCTTGAGCGTCGGCAGCACGCCGCGATGGCATTTCGACCGCTGTGGAGGACCGGTGGCTCAGCCGCTCACGCCCGAGACCGAGACCAACAACGGCGCGGCCGCGCCGGTGCCCCCGGCACAGGACGCCTCGCAGCTCGAGCGCGCGATGTTCGAGGTCAAGCGGGTGATCGTCGGGCAGGACCGGATGGTCGAGCGCATGTTCGTGGCGCTGCTGGCCCGTGGGCACTGCCTGCTCGAGGGCGTGCCCGGCGTGGCCAAGACGCTGGCCGTCGAGACCCTGGCCCGGGTCGTCGGCGGCACCTTCTCCCGGGTGCAGTTCACCCCCGACCTGGTGCCGGCCGACATCGTCGGCACCCGCATCTACCGGCAGAGCAGCGAGAAGTTCGACGTCGAGCTGGGACCGGTCTTCGTCAACTTCCTTCTCGCCGACGAGATCAACCGCGCGCCGGCCAAGGTGCAGTCGGCCCTGCTCGAGGTCATGGCCGAGCACCAGGTGTCGATCGGTGGGCAGTCGCACGCCGTGCCCGACCCGTTCCTGGTGATGGCGACGCAGAACCCGATCGAGCAGGAGGGCGTCTACCCGCTGCCCGAGGCGCAGCGCGACCGCTTCCTCATGAAGATCCTGGTGGGCTATCCGACCGACGCCGAGGAGCGGGAGATCGTCTATCGGATGGGCGTCAGCGCCCCCGAGCCCAAGCCGGTCTTCACCCCGGAGGATCTGCTCGGCCTCCAGCGCCGCGCCGACCAGGTCTTCGTGCACAACGCCCTGGTCGACTACACGGTCCGGCTGGTGCTGGCGACCCGGGCCCCGGCCCAGCACGGCATGCCCGACGTGGCCCAGCTCATCCAGTACGGCGCGAGCCCCCGCGCCTCGCTCGGCATCGTCCGGGCCACCCGGGCGCTGGCGCTGCTGCGCGGCCGCGACTACGCGCTGCCGCAGGACGTGCAGGACATCGCGCCCGACATCCTGCGCCACCGCCTCGTGCTCAGCTACGACGCGCTCGCCGACGACATCCCGGCCGACCACATCGTCAGCCGCATCATGCAGAGCGTCCCGCTGCCCTCGGTCGCGGCCCGCCAGGGCACGTCGCCGAACGGCACGCACCCGTCCGCCGCGCCCGTCAGCGGGGTACCGCAGGGCGCGCCCGCCCCGAACGGAGCGGCATGGCCGGGCCAGCACTGAACGGTTCGCCTCCGAACGGCTCGGCCCATCCGGGGTGGGCTCAGACCGGGCCGGCCCAGAATGGCTCGGGCCCGGCCGGTTCAGCGCGGGCCGGTTCAGCGCGGGCCGGTTCGGCGCCGGCCGGGCTGGCGCCCGAGGGCGAGACCGGGACCGCCCGGGCCGAGGCGGTGCTGTCCCGGCTCCAGCTGCTGGTCACGCGCAAGCTCGACGGGCTGCTCCAGGGCGACTACGTCGGTCTGCTGCCCGGCCCCGGCAGCGAGGCGGGGGAGTCGCGCGAATACCGGCCCGGCGACGACGTGCGCCGCATGGACTGGCCGGTCACCGCCCGCACCACGCTGCCGCACGTGCGCCGCACGGTCGCCGACCGTGAGCTGGAGACGTGGATGGCGGTCGACCTGAGCGCCAGCCTCGAGTTCGGCACGGCCCAGTGGCTCAAGAGCGATCTCGTGATGGCCGCGGCGACCGCGATGGCCCACCTCACCGTGCGCGGCGGCAACCGTATCGGCGCGGTCGTGGGCACCGGCACGGGCGTACGGCCGAAGAGCGGACCCCGCTGGGGGCGCAAGCGGGACGCCCCACCGCAACCCGGCAGCGAGGTCGTCCGTCTGCCCGCGCGGCCCGGGCGCAAGGAGGCGCAGGGGCTGCTGCGCGCGATCGCCCGCACCGAGATCCGGCCCGGCCGGGCCGACCTGGGCGCGCTGATCGACATGTTGAACCGGCCGCCGCGGCGGCGGGGCGTGGCCGTGGTGATCAGCGACTTCATGGCGCCGGTGGACGGCTGGTCGCGGCCGATCCGCAAGCTGGCCGTCCGGCACGACGTTCTTGCCATCGAGGTCGTGGACCCGCGTGAGCTGGAGATTCCCGACGTCGGCGTGCTGACCCTGGCCGACCCCGAGACGGGCGCGCTGCACGAGGTGCAGACCGCCGACCCGAAGCTGCGCGCCCGCTACGCCGAGGCGGCCGCCCAGCAGCGCGGTGAGATCGCCCGCGCCCTGCGCGCCGCCGGCGCCGCCCACCTGCGCCTTCGTACCGATACCGACTGGCTGCTGGACGTGGTCCGATTCGTGGCCGCCCAGCGACACGCACGCACCCGGGGGACCACGCGATGATCCGTTTCCTGGAGCCCTGGTGGCTGCTCGCGCTCCTGCCCGTGGTGATCGTCGCGGGCGTCTACGTGTTCCGGCAGTTCCGCCGCCGGCAGTACGCGATGCGGTTCACCAACGTCGACCTGCTCCGCACCCTCGCCCCGCGCGGGCTGGGCTGGCGCAAGCACGTCTCGGCGGCCGCGTTCCTGCTCTCCCTGCTGACCCTGGGCGCGGCGCTGGCCCGGCCCTCGGTCGACAAGGAGGAGCCGCTGGAGCGGGCCACGGTGATGCTCGCCATCGACGTGTCGCTGTCGATGGAGGCCGACGACGTGGCCCCGAACCGGATCGAGGCGGCCCAGGAGGCGGCGAAGGCGTTCGTCAACGAGCTGCCGCCGACGTACAACCTGGGTCTGGTGTCCTTCGCCAAGTCGGCGAACGTGCTGGTGTCGCCGACCAAGGACCGCTCCGAGGTGATCTCCGGGATCGACGGGCTGTCGCTGGCCGAGGCGACGGCGACCGGTGAGGCCGTCTTCACCTCGCTCGACGCCATCCGTTCGGTGCCGGCCGACGGGGCCGACGGCGCGCCGCCGGCCCGGATCGTCCTGCTCTCCGACGGATATCGCACGTCGGGCCGGTCGATCGAGGACGCGGCGACGGCGGCCTCGCAGGCGAACGTGCCGGTCTCCACGATCGCCTTCGGCACCGACACCGGCGTGGTCGACATCCGCGGCGCGTTGCAGCGGGTGCCGGTCGACCGGCTGTCGCTCCAGCAGCTGGCGGAGAAGACCGACGGCTACTTCTACGAGGCGGCGTCGGTGAGCGAGCTCAAGAAGGTCTACGAGGACATGGGCAGCTCGATCGGCCACCGGGTGCAGCCGCGCGAGGTCACGCAGTGGTACGCCGGCGTGGCGCTCCTGCTCGGCCTCGCGGCGGCCGCGTCGAGCCTGCTGTGGACGTCCCGGCTGCCCTGACCGGGGTCACGGATTGCCGTGCACGAGGACGAACAGGACGACCACCCAGACGGCGGCGATGGTGAAGCTCAGCGGTGCGACGAAGTTCTTCATGTCGGGGGCTACTTCCACGCGGTGACGGGCGAGGGGAAGCGCACACGGTCATGTCGCGGCCGGCACCCACGCGTCCGGCGTCGCGGTGCACACGACTGGGCCGGGGCCGACGAAAACAGGACGGCACCGGTGGACGCGGGGCGGAGAAAGGAACGTGTCAGCGACGGGGCTGACGAACGGCCCGGCCGCGACTAGGAGGATCGCTATCTCGCACAGCGATCACCTCCCGAGAGTCGTTTCGGCGTCAGGGCCGGATGGCACAATACCCCTTAAGGTTCCGCTAAGAAACTTCCCCCGCCCCATCGTGTCGCGGAACACCCGACAGGACGACATCGCCGACCGCACGCAGGGTGGCGCTGCCCGGCGCCAGGTAGTAGTCGTGCCCGGCCACACCATCGGTGGGCAGCGCGAACGCTCCGAAATCCGGATTCGACGGACGCCGGCCGAGGCCGACGCCGAGCAGGCGCACCTCCGGGATCCGGCGGATCCAGTCGGTGGGCGCGAGCGCCGACCAGACCCGGGCGCCGCCGAGGTCGGCCGCGTGCGAGGCGCCGATGCCGGGCGCGCCCAGGGTGACCACGTCGCCGACGGCCGGGAGACGAGGGGCGGCCAGGCCGGCCACCAGCGCGCCGTAACTGTGGCCGATCAAGGTCACCGCGAGGCCGGGGCGCTGCGTCTCCAGGAAGCGGACGAAGGCGACGAGCGCGGTGGCTCCGGCCCGGGCCCGTCCGTAGGTGGCGGCGGCCGGCCCGATGCCCTCCGGCGGGTCGTAGCCCAGCCAGGCGATCACCGCGGTGTCGGGGGAACGCTTGCTCAGTTGCTCGTAGAGGGCGCGGGCCTGCACGCCAGGGGCGCGCCGCGGCACGCCGCCCAGCCCGCGGTCGAAGTCGGCCAGGACGGTGTCGACGCCGGGCACGAGGACGGCCACCCGGGACGCCGTGGCGAGGTCGCCGAGCACCTCGACCGCCCGCCCGTCGCCGGTGGGGTCGAAGGAGAGGAAACGGCGGCCCTGAGCGGCCCACGCGGCGTACGGGCAGCCGGTGGCCAGCATCCGTACGGCGGTCTCGTGAAAGGCGTACTGGAGGGGCGGAAGTTGATCTTGGGGGGCGGGCACGGACAGGGCGGACAGGGCCAAGACGAGCGGCAGGATTCGCATGGGCCGCACCGTCCCGCGACGACGGCGCCCCGATCGTCACACCGGGGACCGGACATCGACGCCCTACCCCGGTACTACGAGCCCCGTCTCGTAGGCGAAGACCACCGCCTGGGCCCGGTCGCGCAGGCCGAGCTTGGCCAGGATCCGGCCGATGTGCGTCTTGACGGTCTGCTCGGCCACCACCAGATCGGCGGCGATCTCCTGGTTGGACAGGCCACGGGCGATCAGCCGCAGCACGTCGGTCTCGCGCGGGGTGAGCGCGTTCAGCGCGGCCGGCCGTGGCCGGTCGGTGGCCGGGCGGGCCGCGAACTCGGCGATCAGCCGGCGCGTCACCGACGGGGCCAGCAGCGCCTCGCCGGCGGCCACGATCCGTACGGCCTGAATGAGATCGGCGGCAGGAGCGTCCTTGAGCAGGAAGCCGCTCGCGCCGGCGCGCAGCGCCGCGTACACATAGTCGTCCAGGTCGAACGTCGTCAGGATGACGACCTTGACGTCCGGCGCCGCCGCCGAGAGCTGCCGCGTCGCCTCCAGGCCGTCCATGACGGGCATCCGCACGTCCATCAGCACCACGTCGGGCCGCAGCTCCCGGGTGCGGGTCACCGCCTGCGAGCCGTCGGCCGCGTCGCCGACCACCAGCATGTCGGGCTGGGCGCCGAGCAGCGCGCCGAAGCCCTCGCGGACCATCGCCTGGTCGTCCGCGATGAGGATCTTGATCACTCGTTCTCCTCCACCGGCAGGACCGCCCGCACCACGAAAACCCCGTCAGCCGCGCCGGCCGTCAGCGTGCCACCGAGCAGTGTGGCCCGCTCCCGCATCCCCGGCAGGCCGTGCCCGCCCTCGCCGGCCGGTCCGTCCGCGGGGTTGCTCACCTCGATCTCCAGACGGCCGGCGGCGCCGCGCGCGACGACGGCGACCGCCGCCCCCGGTGCGTGCCGCGCCGCGTTGGCCAGGGCCTCCTGGACGATCCGATAGGCGGCCAGGCCCACCGTCTCGGGCAGGGTGGGCACTCGGTCGTACGTCATCGAGACCTCGACCCCCGCCGCCCGGGCCGTCTCGATCAGCTCGCCGACCTCGGCGAAGCCGGGTTGAGGGGCCCGCGGAGCGTCGCCCTCGCCGGTCCGCAGCACGCCCAGCAGGCGCCGCATGTCGGTCAGCGCCTCCCGGGCCGCCGAGGCGATCGTGGCCAGCTCCTGCTCGGCCTCGGCCGGCAGCTCACTCAGCCGGTAGGGCGCGGTCTCGGCCCGCACGGCGATCATCGACATGTGGTGGGCCACCACGTCGTGCATCTCGCGGGCGATCCGGGCCCGCTCCTCCAGCACCGCCCGCTTGGCCCGCTCCAGCTCGGTGAGCTCCTCGTTCTCGGCGAGCATCCGGCGGGCACGGCGCCACCGGGACACGATGTCGCCCATCACCGTGATCACCGCCACCAGCGTGGCGGCGCCCCACGCGTTGGCGTCCGGGGCGTAGACGAAGATCGGTACGACCGTGAAGGCGGCCGCCCACACGGTCAGGGCCGTGTCCTGGGTCGCGGCGAGCCGGCCCAGCACGAACAGGAACCCGAGGATCTGCACGGTGTTCCAGGGCCACGACTCCTTCGGATCGGCGTACATCGACCCGATGAACAACATCACGAAGCCGAACCGCCAGGCGAGAACGGGCCACCGGAAGGCGATCGCGACCGGCAGCACCGAGCCGACCGCGATGACGGCGATCGCCATGCCGGGCGCGTCCCGGTTCTCCCCGAGGTACGTCGCCGCAGCTCCGCCCAGGCCGGCCAGCGCCAGGAGGCCGACCGGCAGCGCGTAGACCCAGGGCCGGCGCCGGATCGGCGGCCGTGGTGTCTCCCGGCTCCAGAGCAGCCGGCGCAACGGCCCCATGGCATTGCGCCCGGCAGCGGGGCCGATAGTCTCCATCCCGGCAGGTTACGGCGCTGACGCGGCGCCGTCGTGCCCCCGAGGTGCCACCCGGCACCCCCTACCTGGGTATGAGGAGCGTTTCGTCGTGGCTCGCACGGTATTGGTGACTGGCGGCAACCGGGGCATCGGCCTCGCCATCGCGCAGGCGTTCGCCAAGCAGGGTGACCGGGTCGCGGTGACCCACCGGGGCAGCGGCGCCCCCGAGGGCCTGTTCGGGGTGCAGTGCGACATCACCGACCCGGCCCAGGTCGACGCGGCCTTCACCGAGATCGAGAAGGAGCTCGGCCCGGTCGAGGTGCTGGTCGCCAACGCCGGCATCACCGACGACACGCTGCTGCTGCGCATGAGCGAGGAGCAGTTCGAGCGGGTGATCGACACCAACCTCAAGGGCTCGTTCCGGGTGACCAAGCGCGCCAGCTCCAAGATGCTGCGCGCCAAGTGGGGCCGGATCATCTTCATCTCGTCGGTCGTCGGCCTCTACGGCGGACCCGGTCAGGTGAACTACGCGGCGAGCAAGGCCGGACTGGTCGGCATGGCCCGCAGCATCACTCGAGAGCTGGGCAGCCGCAACATCACGGCCAACGTGGTGGCGCCGGGCTTCATCGAGACGGAGATGACAGCTGTCTTGTCCGAGGCCCGCCAGGCGGAGATCATCAAGGCGGTTCCGGCCGGGCGGCTCGCCAGCCCCGACGAGGTGGCGGCCGCGGTGACGTTCCTGGCGAGCGACGCCGCGGCGTACATCAACGGGGCGGTCATCCCGGTCGACGGCGGCCTCGGTATGGGCCACTAAACAACTTTAGGAGCGTTTTTCCCGTGTCTGGACTGCTGGCCGGCAAGCGGCTGCTCGTCACCGGAGTCATCACCGACGCGTCGATCGCGTTCTCGGTGGCGAAGATCGCCCAGGAGCAGGGCGCCACCGTCGTGCTGACCGGCTTCGGCCGGATGTCCCTGGTCGAGCGCATCGCCAAGCGGCTCCCGTCGCCGCCCCCGGTGATCGAGCTCGACGTGACCGATCCGGATCACCTGGCCGCCCTGCCCGGCAAGGTGCGTGAGCACGTCGACGGCATCGACGGCGTCGTGCACTCGATCGCGTTCGGCCCGCAGAGCGTGCTCGGCGGCGAGTTCCTCAACGCCAAGTGGGAGGACGTGGCCAAGGCGATCCAGGTCTCCACGTACTCGTACCAGTCGCTCGCCGTGGCCTGCCTGCCGCTCATGCAGCAGGGCGGCAGCATCGTCGGCCTCACCTTCGACGCCACCAAGGCGTGGCCGGTCTACGACTGGATGGGCGTGGCCAAGGCCGGCCTCGAGTCCGCCTCCCGCTACCTCGCGCTGCACCTGGGCAAGCAGGGCATCCGCAGCAACCTGGTCTCGGCCGGTCCGCTGCGCACGATGGCGGCCAAGTCGATCCCCGGCTTCGAGCAGTTCGAGGACGCGTGGGCCGACCGGGCGCCGCTCGGCTGGGACCTGCACGACACGTCGGCCGCCGGCAAGGCCGTCTGCGCCCTGCTCTCCGACTGGTTCCCGGCCACCACGGGTGAGGTTGTGCACGTCGACGGGGGTTACCACGCGCTCGGCGCCTGAGCCGGTGACAGTATTGGCGGGTGGTTTACGACGCCTTCGTCCTGCTGTCCTTCGGTGGCCCCGAGAAGCCCGATGACGTGATGCCGTTCCTGCGCAACGTGGTGCGCGGGCGCGGCGTCCCCGACGAGCGCCTGGCCGAAGTGGCCGAGCACTACTACCACTTCGGCGGCGTCTCGCCGATCAACCAGCAGAACCGCGATCTGCTGGCCGCGGTCCGGTCCGATTTCTCCGCCAACGGCATTGATCTGCCGACATATTGGGGCAACCGCAACTGGCACCCCATGCTCGCCGACACCGTCGCCCAGATGCGCGACGACGGCATCAAGCACGCCCTCGGCTTCGCCACCAGCGCGTACGGCGGCTACTCGTCCTGCAAGCAGTACTGGGAGGACATCGCGAACGCGCGGGCCAAGGTCGGCCCCGGCGCACCGGTCATCTCCAAGATCCGCCAGTTCTGGGACCACCCCGGCTTCGTCGATCCCAACGTCGACGCCGTTCAGGCCGCCTTGTCGACGCTCTCGGGGGAAAGGGAGACGACGCGCCTCGTCTTCACCGCACACTCCATCCCGGTGACGATGGCCGAGACGGCCGGACCGACCGGCGGCCGCTACACGGCACAGCTCCAGGAGACCGCCCGCCTGGTGCACGAGCGCGCCGCCGCCGACCTGCCGTGGGACCTGGTCTGGCAGAGCCGCTCCGGCCCGCCGCAGGTGCCGTGGCTCGAGCCCGACATCAACGACCACCTGCGCACACTCGCCGAGGATGGCGTCACCGACGTGGTCGTCAGCCCGATCGGCTTCGTCTCCGACCACCTCGAGGTCATCTGGGACCTCGACAACGAGGCGGCCGACACCGCCAAGGAGCTGGGCCTCGGCTACGCCCGCGCCGCCACCCCGAACACCGACCCCCGCTTCGTCGCGATGGTCCGCGATCTGGTCCGGGAGCGCACCGACGGCGCCCCTCTTCAGCGACTCGGTACGCTGCCGGTCTGGGACGACTGCCCGGTGAACTGCTGTCCACCACCACGGCGACGAGGAGCATGATGAAGGAGCGCAAAGCCATCGAGAGCTGGCTCACCGACATGGACGGCGTGCTCGTCCACGAGGGTGTGCCGGTCCCGGGCGCGCCCGAGTTCGTCAACAAGATGAAGTCGTCCGGCAAGCCCTTTCTCATCCTGACCAACAACTCGATCTACACCCCGCGCGACCTCCAGGCCCGGCTCAACCGCATGGGCTTCGACGTGCCCGAGCAGTCCATCTGGACGGCCGCCCTGGCCACGGCGCAGTTCCTGGCCGACCAGCGCCCCGGCGGCACGGCCTACGTGATCGGCGAGGCCGGCCTGACCACGGCCATGCACGCGGCCGGCTATGTGCTGACCGAATTCGATCCGGACTACGTGGTGCTCGGCGAGACCCGCACCTACAGCTTCGAGGCCATCACCAAGGCCATCCGCCTGATCGACGGCGGCGCCCGCTTCATCTGCACCAACCCCGACGCCACCGGCCCGTCGAACGAGGGCGCCCTCCCCGCCGCCGGCTCGGTGGCGGCGATGATCTCCAAGGCGACCGGCGTCGACCCGTACTTCGTCGGCAAGCCCAACCCGATGATGATGCGCTCGGCCCTCAACACGATCGAGGCCCACAGCGAGAGCACGGCCATGATCGGCGACCGCATGGACACCGACATCCTCTGCGGCCTCGAGGCCGGCCTCGAGACGATCCTGGTCCTGACCGGCATCAGCACTCGCGAGGAGAGCGACCGCTACCCCTTCCGCCCATCGAGGGTAGTGAATTCGGTGGCCGACCTGATTCCCGAGATCTGACCCCCTTCGAAGATCAAGAGCAGGATGTCGTAGCGGGGTGGGGCGTACGGTTCGCTGCTCCCGCCGAGGGCCGCGGCGGGGTGAGCAGGGCGCTGGCGCGCCCAGAACGCTCACCCCACCACGGCGACGTGCGTAAGTGGTAACGCCCGAAAACCCGCACCGCCGCCGGTCGGCCGTCCGTTTTTGATCGGCTCGCTTCCCCGCGGCGCGAGCACGCGACGGCGTGCGTCCAACGGTCGCGCGGGCACGGCGACTACGCGGGCTCCGACTCGATTCTTGTGAGCCGGCGGCTGGGGCGGAATGAGTGTTGTGGGCATTTGAGAGGAATTCGGGTCTTAGGGTAGGGGTGTGCCGCGCTTTCCTAGTTCTCGCCGGGTAGTGGCGGGGTGGGTCTTCGTGGCGACGCTCGCGGGAAGCGTGGGCGTCGCTTGGATCGAGGGCGCGGAGCCGCACGAGGGCGGCAAGCGGTACGGGGACGCGGAGCAGTACGAGATCAGGGCGGCCCGGCGGGTCGCTGTCGGGCCGACGGTTCCGCCGCGAGCCGCACCGGTGGCCGAGGCCCGGCCGGCGCCGCGTGATCTGCCGACGATCGACTACTGGGGAGCGCCGGGCGGATTTCCGGAGGATGCCGCTCCGGAGTCGGTGGCGCCGCTCTCGGAAGGTCTGCGCCCGCTCCGAAAGCTGGCCGTCTACGACGCTCCCGGCGGGCGGCCGCGGGCCTTTCTGCCCCGCTCGTTCAGCGGCCTGACGGTGACCGTCCCGATCGTGGAGCGGCGCCCGGGCTGGGCCGGGGTGCTGCTGCCGTCGCTGAACCGGCGCGTCGGATGGATCCCGGAGAAGGTGCCCGAGCGCGGCCGAGAAGCCGGCACACACAAGCGAGCCGCCGCGTGGGAGGTTCTGCCGCTTCGGGATCGGCTCGTTCTGCATCGGCGGGGGCACCGGCTTGTCTGGCTCCGGGACGGGCGGCCCGCCGGCGAGTGGGAGGTGGCCATCGGGGCGGCGCGGACTCCGACGCCGCTCGGGCGGACCTTTGTGCTGGGGCGGACGATCACCGTGGGCGGGGTCTACGCGGGGCTCGACGCTCTGGTGCTCGGGGCGGTGCCGGACCACCCGGAAGCGCTCGCGCCGGCGCTTCGGGACGGTCACACGGCGATTCACGCCTGGAGCCGTCGTTCCGCTTTCGGGCGCAGCGTCTCCAACGGCTGTGTACGCCTGCCCGCCGACGCCCAGCGGGTCCTGCTCCGGCAGATCGGGCCGGGGACGCCCGTGCACGTCATCGACTGAGGCTGAGTACCCACGGGGGAAGAACCTCGACGGCGGCGGTGACGAACAGCGCCGGGTCCCGGGGCGAGGGCTGGGAGAGCCACGCCTCGACCACGCCGGCCGTTCCGTGGGCCAGGAAGGCGCCGTGGGTCTTCGTACGCCATGACGGTGTGCCCTCTCCTGGGGGCAGGAGCGCCGGGTTCTGTTCCAGGAACGTGGTGGCCGTGGTGGCGAAATGGTCGACCAGCAGGCGGTAGAGGGTGGCGCTGCGGTGGCCGACCAGCCCCGCCGTGTAGAGGGCGTCGAAGCGGGTCAGGTGGTCGGCCATGGCGGTGGCCGAGCGTTCCCAGACGGCTCGCGGGGCGAGTGCCGGCGTGGCGAAGCCGGCTATCAGGTCGGCCCGCATGGCGTCCAGGTCCTCGTAGAGCAGCTCGGAGAGCACGGCGGCGGGGCTCGTGGCGTGCTGGTAGAACGTCGTGCGGTTGACGCGGGCGGCGCGGACCAGGTCGGCCACGGGGATGTCCTCGACCGGGCGGTCGGCGGCCAGGCGGACCACGGCTTCTCTCAAGCGGGTGCGGGTGCGCTGCACGCGGACGTCTACGGACACGGACGAACCTTAGCGGTCCGGAAACAATCAAGCTCTCACCTGCACTAACCAACACGTGTCTCTTTTCTTTGGCAAGCAACGGTGCCATGATGAACAGGACGCCGCGCCCCGGAGGATCGAGAGCCGCGCGGCGAATCCTCGACGGCACCGCCCGGGACGGGCCCTGCCGTTGGCGCGCCCGGAAAGAGGCAGAAGTTATGAAGGCATCAGTCACCGCAGGGCTCGGGCAGGGCTTCGTCCTCGAGGAGGTCGAGCTGGCCGCGCCGATCGGGCGCGAGGTCCGCGTCGAGGTCAAGGCGTCCGGTCTCTGCCACTCCGACCTGAGCATCGCCACGTTCCTCGGGGGCGAGTTCCCGACCGTGCTCGGGCACGAAGTAGCCGGGGTGGTCACCGAGGTCGGGCCGGACGCGTCCGAGGTCAAGGTCGGCGACCACGTCGTAGCGAGCCTCATCCAGTTCTGCGGATTGTGCGTGAACTGCCTGAGCGGCCGTACGCATCTGTGCACGCGGCCCGAGTTCACGCTGCGCACCCCGGACCAGGCGCCGCGGATCACCTGGAACGGGCAGCCGGTCGCGCAGGGCATGGGCGTGGGCGGGTTCGCGCAGGAGGTGCTGCTGCACGAGAACCAGGTCGCCGTCGTGCCGGACGAGATGCCGTGGGCGCCGGCCGCGCTCATCGGGTGCGGCGTTCTCACCGGGGCCGGCGCGGTGCTCAACAGCGCCGGCGTGCAGTACGGCGAGAGCGTCGTGGTGATCGGCGCCGGTGGCGTCGGCATGAACGCGATCAGCGGGGCCCGGCTCGCCGGGGCCGGGAAGATCATCGTGACCGACATCGAGGACGGGAAGCTGGAGCGGGCCAAGGCCTTCGGGGCCACCCACGTCGTCAACTCGCGGGCCGGCGATCCGGTCGAGGCGGTCCGCGACATCACCGGCGGCGGCGCCGACCACGTCTTCGACTTCGTGGGCGTACGCCCGGTCACCGCCCAGGGCTTCCAGATGCTCGGCAAGGGCGGCGGCCTCTACCTGATCGGCGCGGCCGCCGTCGACGCCGGCCTCGAGGTGAGCACCCTGCTCGCGCTCTCCGCCTCGCAGAAGGTGCAGGGCGTCTACATGGGCTCGTCCAACCTCAAGAAGGACATCCCGTTCTACGCCTCGATGTACCTCCAGGGCCGGATGAACCTCGACGACCTGGTCTCCAAGGAGATCGGCCTGGCCGACATCGACGCCGGATACGAGATGCTCAAGGACGGCAGCACCGCCCGCGTCGTGGTCACCAGTCTGTAGGCGGGCACGGAAAAGGGCGCCGCCTTCGTCGAGGCGACGCCCTTTCCCTACCGCTGATCGGTCAGCACTTGCCCTTGGTGACCACCGGCTCCTTGCTCGCCGAGACCTTCACGCAGGCGAACGCGCCGTCGGCCGCCACCTGGGCGACACCGCTGCGCACGACGCCGACCTTGACGCCGTCGCCCTCCGCGTTGCGCTCGGCCACGGCCTGCTTCAGGTTGGTGTTGATGTTGCTCTTCTCCAGCTGACGCAGCTGCACGTCGAGGGCGAGCAGACGCGCCTCGGTGTACGCCGTGTCGCCGTCGAGGCCGCTGAAGTCGCCACCGCCGTACGGCTGGGCGCCGCCGCCGGTCAGGCCCGAGGTCAGCTTGCTCGGGTCGATCTTCGTGGCGCCCTCGGGGGCCGCGATCTCGGCGCCCGTGGTGACCTCGAAGCGCAGCGCGGCCCGGCCGGTCGCGCCGTCGATGAACTGGAGGAAGTTCACCTCGAGGGCGGTCAGCTTCTCGTCCTTGATCCACAGGTCGAGGGTGATCGGGCGCTCCTTCGGCGCCTTGGGCAGGTCCTTGGTGACGTCGGTGCCGAGCTCCTTGCCGAAGACGCCGGCCAGGCGCTGGAACTCCGCGTAGCCCTTCGTGGTGGAGGTCGTCACCGTCAGGTGTGTCGGGTCGGCCGAGTCGCGGACGATCTGGGCGCTCTCGAAGAGGTTCTTCGCGCTCGCCTGGATCTCGCTCTGCAGCTTCGCCGCCTGCGCCGGGTCCTGCGACGGGGTGGCCTTGCCGAGCGCGCCCTCGGTCGCCTTGGCCACGTCGACCGACACCCACTTGCCGTCGAAGAGCGCGGCCGCCTCGGGCAGCTCGCCCGTGAGGCCCTGGCGCATCTCGGTGACGTCGCTCGCGGCGGCGCCGAACTTGGTGGCCAGCTCCTGCACCGGCGCCTTGACGTAGACGACACCGTCGATGACCCGCAGCTCGGTGCCGGTCACGCCGTCGATGGTGGCCGACAGCGAGGCGCGGTCGTCCTTGTCGCCCTCGCCGGCCTTGTCGGTGGCGATGGTGAACGACGAGTTGAACAGCTTCTTCAGCGTCTCGGCATCGGGAACGTCGGACGGGTCCTCGAGCTTGAGGCCCGCGGCCAGGTCTTCCGGGCTGCCGGTGAGCTTGACCGTGAAGCCGGTCTGCTTGGCCTCGGACAGCTGCGAGGCGGCGTTGCGGAGCTCGAGCTTGGGCTCGATCTCCTTGATCTTCTGAGCGCACGCACCGGCGAAGGCCAGAGCGGTGGCACCAGCGGCGGTGGCCGCCAGGAGGCGCTTAACGCGCATTTTGGTTCTCCCCGTGATAAAAGTCAGCAACCTAGAGTGCTGCATCGCCGTCCGGCGCGCCATAGACGAACGTACTAATCCTCGTCAACAGGTGTCTGAGTCCTTGATCACGCAGAGCAATGGTTGCCCCGGCAACGGGGCAAGGGCGTGGCCGTGGCGAAGAATGGATTCCGGGCGCTGAGGTCAGTGCCGTTCCGCTGGTACTTCGGCGGTCAGATCGCGTCGGCCAGCGGCACTTTCCTCCAGCAGACGGCCATCGGCTGGCTCGTGCTGCAACTGACCGGCTCGGCGTCGGCCCTCGGCCTCGTGCTCGCCGTGGGCGGGCTGCCGTCGCTGCTCCTCGGTCCGTGGGGCGGCAGCGTCGCCGACCGGTTCGACCTGCGGCGGCTGCTGATCGTGACCCAGGCCGTCTACGGTGCGCTGGCCCTCGCGATCTGGATCGCCGCCACCACCGGGCACGCCGGGGTGCCGCTGGTCGTCGCGATCGGCGTGGCCGGCGGCATCGTCGGCATCGTGGACTCGCCGGCCCGGCAGGCCTTCGTCTCGTCGCTGGTCCCGCCGGACGACCTGGCCAGCGCGGTCAGCCTCAACGGCGTCGTGATGAACAGCGCCCGCGTCGTCGGGCCGGCCCTGGCCGGCGTGCTGATCGTCGCGGTCGGCGTCACCCCGTGCTTCCTCGTCAACGCGATCTCGTATCTGGCCGTGATCGGGGCGCTCCTGCTGATCCGGCCCCTCGCCCGGACCAAGCGGACCGGTACGAGCCCGACCGGCGTGGCCGCCGCCGTCCGCTACGCGCGCACCCGCCAGCAGGTGTGGCTGCCGCTGACGATGATGGCGCTGGTCGGGCTGCTCGCCTTCAACTTCTCGGTGGTGCTGCCGGTGCTGGCCAAGCAGACCTTCCACGGCTCGGGCGGCACGTACGGCCTGCTCTCCACGATGCTCAGCGTGGGGTCGATCGCCGGCTCGCTCGGCGTGGGCCTGGTCAGGCACCCGCGGCGGCACTATCTGATCGTGACCGCGCTGGCCTTCGGGGCCGGGCTGGCCGCGACCGCCGCCGCGCCGAACGTGGCCACGGCCACGGTCACCCTGCTCATCACCGGCGCCGCCGGGTTCGCCTTCACCACCCTCGCCTCGACGACGATCCAGCTGCACACCGCACCCGAGTACCGGGGCCGGATCGTGGCCCTCTGGGTGTTCGTCTACATCGGAACGACGCCGATCGGCAGCGTGGTCACCGGCTGGCTCAGCGGTCTCGGCGGCCCGCGCCTGGCGCTGCTCGTGGGCGCGGTCTCGTGTGTGGTGGCCGCCCTGATCGCGCTGCGCGTGAAGACCCCGCCGCACATCGACGACACCCTGCTCGACCTGGCGCCTAGCCGGTCCTGAGTGGACGCGAGGCGAACCACCGGTCGGCGACGGCCGTGTGCAGGCTGAAACCGAGCTCCTGGGGTGCGGCCAGGATCTCCCAGCCCAGCGATTCGTCGTTCGGCTCGGACAGCGGCATGTCGGAGACGTGGGCGAGCGGCGGCAGCAGCCCGAAGACCAGCAAGGTGCCGTCCGGGGCGCTCAAGGTGTCGTACAGGCGTACCTCGGAAGGGTCTGCTCGAAGGCCGGTCTCCTCGAAGAGCTCGCGGACGACGGCCTCGGGCCACGCCTCGCCGAAATCGATGAAACCGCCGGGCAGAGCCAGCTTGCCGGCGGCCGGGGGAATGGCGCGCCGGACCGTCAGCAGGCCACCGCCGACCGGCTGCACCGCGACGCCGACCGGGGTGGGGTTGCGATAGGTGGTCTCACCGCAGGCGGCGCAGCGGCGCGGCCAGTCGCGTACGGCGCCGAAACGGGCCCCGCAGAACGTGCAATGCAGGAACCGGTCAGGCATGCAGCGGGGAGTTGCAGGCGGCGACCAGCGCCTGCCGGCACGCGGTCGTCAGCGGGCGCAGCGCCGCGTCGCGCTGCTGAGCCTCGAAACCGTTCACCGCGCCGCCGGGCGCGTTGCTGCCGGCCAGGGCCAGCACCTGGTCGAGCACGCTGGCCCGGGCGAACAACCGCCGCGCGCGCGGGTCGAAGCCGGGCGGCAGGGTGGCCGTGCTCTCCGGGCGGCGCAGCGCCTGCAACGCGCCGGCCAGCTCGGGTTTCCACTGCGCCACGTCGAGCTTGGTCAGCTGGGCGGTCGCCTCGGACAGGGCCAGCGTGAGCTCGCCCTCGGCCTCGGCCGCGCCCATCTGGAAGACCGGGCGATATCCCTCGACCGGGAAGTAGCGCCAGACCACCGTCTCGAACTCGACGCCCGAGCCGGAGACATGCCGGCGGACATCGGGCACCACACCGAAGTCGGGGGTCATCACGGCCTCGCCGGCCAGCATCGCGGCGCCGGTCAGCTCGCCCGGGCCGGGCAGGCCGCGCGGGTCGCCGGGAGCGGGCAGGACCAGCCGGATGTCGTCGGGATGCACCTTGGCGAAGGCCGGGAGGCCCTGCGGCAGCGGGACGTCGGTCCAGGTGCCGGGCGCGTCGGCGAAGAGGTGCTCCTCGTCGTGGGCGATCTCGTCGGCGAGCTCGTCGAACGGCACGAGCCCGGCACGCCAAGCGCGAACCCAGGACACGAACCGGGTGGAGCGCCGCGTGGTGCGGGTGGCCGCATCAGCTGCGGGGGACATGCGAGCAAGGGTACGTGCCCACCGGGAAGCTTGTCTCGGCCGGAGAGTCATAAGTCCCGTGTCTCCGCGCACGGGTTACGGTGCCTTGCATGTATGGGGAGGACGTGCTCAAGGGCGACTGGCGTAAGCGGAAGGTCGCGCCCGAGGTGGACGCCGAGCGGGACCTGGTGGTCGAGGACGCGGAGTCGGGCTTCTGCGGCGCGGTGATCGGCTTCGAGCTGGGCGCGGTGGTGCTCGAGGACAGGTTCGGCAAGCGGCGCAACTTCCCGCTGGCGCCGGCCGCGTTCCTGCTCGACGGCCGCCCGGTCACGCTGCGCAAGCCGGCCGCGGCCCCGGCGCAGGCCCAGCGGCGGGTCACGGCGTCGGGCTCGATCGCCGTCGACAACGTGCGCGCGCAGGTGGCCAAGGCGAGCCGCATCTGGGTCGAGGGCATCCACGACGCCGCCCTGGTCGAGCGGATCTGGGGCGACGATCTGCGCATCGAGGGCATCGTGGTGGAGCCGCTGGACGGCATCGACGACCTCGCGGGCGCGGTCCGCGGGTTCCAGCCGAGCTCGCAGCGACGGCTGGGCGTGCTCGTCGACCACCTCGTGGCGGGCTCGAAGGAGAGCCGGATCGTGTCGTCCGTCACCGACCCGAACGTGCTGGTCACCGGTCACCCGTACGTCGACATCTGGCAGGCGGTGAAGCCGGAGCGGGTGGGTCTGTCCAAATGGCCGGTGATCCCGCCCGGCCGCCCCTGGAAGGAAGGCATCTGCCAGGCCGTCGGCGTGCGCGAGCCGGCCGACATGTGGCGGCGGATCCTGCGCTCGGTGAGCAGCTACAAGGACGTCGAGACCCCGCTCATCAACTCGATGGAGCGGCTGATCGACTTCGTCACGGTGCCATGACGCTCGCGAGGCGCCGCGCGGCCTCGGCCAGGCGATCGGGCGGCTGCGCCGCGTAACCCAGGATCAACCCCGGCGGTCCGGGCGTCAGGCGGTGCCACGACAGCGGGTGCACGAGTACGCCCGTACGTGCGGCCGCGCGCTCCGCGAGCACAGTGTCGGGCGTGTCGCCGGCCGTCATGATCAGCAGATGGAGCCCGGCGGCCACACCGGTGACACGGCATCCGGGCAGGTGCTGCCGCAGCCCGGCCAGCAGGGCGTCGCGCCGTCGCCGCTGCCGGGACCGGACGGTCCGCAGGTGCCGTTCGTAGTCGCCGCTCGCCAGCAGCCGGGCCAGCACCAGCTGCGGCAGGGCCGGGTTGCCGAGATCGCTGTCGTGCTTGGCCGCGAGCAGTGCGGCCTGCATCGGCCGGGGCGCCACCAGCCAGCCGAGCCGCATGCCGGGAGCAAGAGATTTGGAGACGCTTCCGCAGTACGCGACGTGATCGGGCGCCGAGCCTTGCAGGGCGGCCACGGGCGCCCGGTCGTAGCGGTGCTCGGCGTCGTAGTCGTCCTCGATGATCAGCCCCTCCCAGGCCAGCAGGGCCCGCCGCCGCGAGGGGCTCAGCACGACACCGGTCGGGAACTGGTGTGCCGGCGTCAGCAGGGCCGCGTCCTGGGTCAGCGCGTCGACCCGGAGCCCTTCGTCGTCGATGGGCACCGCCTCCGGGCGTACACCCCAATGGGCGAGCTGATCCCGCGCCCCGCGTGACCCCGGGTCCTCGACCGCGACAGCGGTCGTGTTCCGCGCGTGCAGCGTCTGGGCCAGCAAGGCCAGGGCCTGGGCGACGCCGCCGACCACGATGACGTCGTCGGGCTCGCAGCGCACGCCCCGGACCCGGCCCAGCCATGACGCCAGCTCGGCGCGCAGCCGGGGCGTGCCGCCCGGATCGCCGTATCCCAGATCGGCCGCGGTGATCTCGTCGAGGACCGCCCGCTCGGCCCGCAGCCAGGCGGCGCGGGGGAAGGCGGAGAGGTCGGGAACGCCGGGGGAGAGGTCGATGTCGATGCCCTCGGGCGGCGGCAGGGGAAGCCTGATCGCGGCGAGATCGCGGCGCCGGTCGGTGGTCCGGCGCGGAGTGGCCGGTGCGGCGGTGACGACCGTGCCGGCGCCGGTGCGCGCGGTGGCCAGCCCCTCGTCGACCAGCCGCTGATAGGCGTCGACGACGACGCCGCGGGAGACGGCGAGCTCGGCCGCGAGGAGCCGGGTCGCGGGCAGCCGGGCCCCGGGGGTGAGGCGGCCCGTGGTGATGGCGGCGCGCAGGGCGTCGGCCAGCCAGGAGGCCAGGCCCTTGGGCGGCGCCTCATCCGGCCGGAGCTGGAGGAAGTCGGACATTGGTCCTCCTGACGCCGCGGCGATTGGTCCTTCAACCGGACCATACCGCCGACGAGCATGAATGTCGTGACGTCTTTGCCAGCCCTTTCGGGCGCTCTGGGAATGGTCTTCGTCGGCGGCAGCGTGGCCGTGTCGGGCGTGCTCACCGACGCCCCCAACCTGACCGTGCAGGCCCTGCGGTACGCCGTGGCCTGCCTGCTGCTCGTCCTGTACGCCCGCCTCGCCGGCCACCGGCTGGTGCGCCCGCGCGGCACGGAATGGCTCTGGCTGGCCGGGGTGGTGGTGACCGGCATGTTCGTCTTCAACCTGGCCCTGGTCCACGGTGCCCGGCACGCCGAGCCGGCCGTCCTGGGTGTGGCCGTGGCCTGCGTGCCGCTGCTGCTGGCGGTGGGCGGCCCGCTGCTGGAGGGCCACACCCCGGCCCCGCGCCTGCTGCTGGCGGCGGCGGTGGTCACGGCGGGGGCGGTGCTCGTGCAGGGCCTCGGCCGGGCCGACGGGATCGGGTTGGTGTGGGCCCTGGTCACCTTCGTCTGCGAGGCGGGGTTCACGCTGCTGGCGGTGCCGTTGCTGGGCCGGCACGGCCCGCTGGGCGTGTCGGTGCACGCGACGTGGATGGCGGCCGGGGTTTTCGGCGTCTCTGCCCTTGTCCTTGAAGGCCCCTCGCCGCACGTGCGGGCTTCGCATGTGTTCGCCGGGGTCTATCTGGCGGTGGCGGTGACGGCCCTGGCTTTCGTGCTCTGGTACACGTGCGTCTCGCGGCTCGGTTCGGCCCGCGCCGGCCTGCTGACCGGCATCGCACCCATCGCGGCCGCCGCGACCGGGGTGGCCCTCGGCGGGCCTGTGCCCAGTCCGCTCGTGTGGGCCGGCATCGCGCTGGTGGCCCTCGGCCTGGCCGTCGGTATGGCTCCTGCCTCCCACAGGGCAATTTCCGCGCGTACCCCTGCCTCCGCCGGCCCTTCCGCGCCCATCCATGCTTCCGCCCGGTCTTCCGCGCCGGCCCCCGCCTCCGCCCGGCCTTCCGTGCCTCCTCGCACCCCCGCTGCGCCTTCCGCGTTCGCTCCCACCTCCCCTCCGCCTTCCGCGCTCGCCGCTGCCTCCGCCCCGCCCTCCGCTGCCACCCCCGCCCATCTCTCCCGGCCAAAAATCAGTGATACGAAGAACCCATAGCGACGATCTGGTTCGTGCTATGGTCGACGTATCGGCGATACGCATCGGGCGTATCGACGTGATCATCGAGGTGGGACTCATGGCTGTAGCTGTTGTCACCGGCGCCTCCCGCGGAATCGGCCGCGCCGCCGCCATCGCCCTGGGCGCCGCCGGCCACGACGTGGTCGTCGGTTACGCCGGCTCACCGGACGCCGCTTCCGAGACGGTGGCCTTGGTCGCCGAGGCCGGCGGACGGGCCGTGGCCGCCCACGCCGACGTCGCCGACGAGCAGGCCGTGGCCGGCATGTTCGACCTGGCCGAGAAGGAGTTCGGCGGCGTCGACGTCGTGGTCAACTCGGCCGGCCTGATGTTGCTGTCCCCGCTGGTCGACCTGAACCTGGACGACCTCGACCGCATGCACCGCACCAACATCCGCGGCAGCTTCGTGGTCGCCCGCGAGGCGGCCCGCCGCCTGCGCTCCGGCGGCGCCATCATCATGGTCTCGACGTCGGTGGTGGGCTTGCAGTTCCCGGCCTATTCGGCGTACGCCGCCAGCAAGGGCGCGGTCGAGGCCATGATCCTGGTCCTGGCCCGCGAGATGCGCGGCCGCGACATCACGGTGAACGCGGTTGCCCCCGGCCCCACCGCCACCGACCTGTTCCTCAACGGCAAGGACCAGTCCGTCATCGACAACCTGGCCAAGCAGCCCCCGCTGGAGCGCCTGGGCCAGCCCGACGACATCGCCGGCGTCATCGCCTTCCTGGCCTCACCGGCCGGCCACTGGGTGAACGGCCAGACCGTCCGCGCCAACGGCGGCATCATCTGACCGGCGGCAGATCCCATTGCGCGCTCGGGTGGTACTGACCGAACGCCAGTGACAGCGCAAGTTGGGTGGGCCGGACATCCGTCGGCGCCGCGAACGTGAGCTCGAGCAGAAGCTCGGCCCGCGGTTCGATCGCCGTAGGTGACACCGTGCCGGACGAAAGCACCCGGATCCCTGAAAGGGGGAACGTTTCACGCTGGTCGGTGGTCAGCCCGGCCCCGCCGCTGGAGAAGGAGCCGTCGACCGGCTGGTCCCCGATGTTCCGGACCAGGACGATGAACGTCGCCGGCCCGGGGCCTGGATCGGCCTGAAGTAGTGCCGCGCGCCCCGGCTCACCGCTGACGACCACCGAGCCGCCGAGCGGGACCGGATCGATGAGGCGCGCGTATGGCGCGAGGTCTTCGACCGGATTCCGGAAGGTTTGGGTGGCCGACGGATCCACATGTATGGGCCTCGCGACGTAGTCCGGCGGCCGTGTCTCCGGCCGCCAGTTCGCCGCCCACGAGACGACGATGGCGGCCGTCGTGACGCCGACTATGGCGGCGGCCGTCCGGACCCACGGGTGTCTGCCCTTCACGGAAGCGCCCCATCGGCCGGAGTGCCTCCGACTTGAGGAGCGATGCTCAGGCCAGGTGGGACGGGTCGCGGCTGAAGACGAAGGTGGCGATGTCGATGGCCGTCACCTCGCCGTCCGGGTCGCGGAGGACCGTCAGGATCTCGCCCTCGTTCTCGCCGTCCACGCCTCGCCAGCGGTCGGGGGCCTCCCGGGTGAAGCGGGACCAGTGGAACGGGCCGGTCATGTCCAGGGCGGCGCCGTCGGTGACGATCTCGTACTCGCGGCCCATCCACCACCAGCGGCCGGTCAGGGCCGCCGCCTCGCCGGTGGGTGGGGTCGGCGGCTGCCACGGGGCCGGTGGGGTTGCGGGCTCGGCGTCCAGCACTGTGGTCAGGGCGTCGAGGGCCACCTGCTTGATCGTGGTGCCGGTCAAGCCGTACGCGTTGGCGAAAGCAATCACGCCCAGCCGGCTCCGGCGATGGACCACGAGCTGGGCCACGTAGCCGGGCATGGAGCCGCCGTGGCCGACGAAGACGCGCTCGCCCACGCGGAACAGCTGGGGGCCCAGGCCGTGGCCGGCCGTCCAGGACTCCAGGTCGCTGATCACGACGGGGGCGCACATCTCGTCGACCGTCTCGCGGGACAGGACCGTGGGGGCCGGGTCGGTCCAGAACGCCGCCCACTTGGCCATGTCGGTGATCGTCGACCAGAGCTGGCCGGCCGGCGCCATCGCGCCCGAGTCGAGGCGGGGCTCCTCGTGCATCGCGCCGCCCAGGGCGTGGACCACGTAGCCCCGGGCGAACGGCTCGACCGGGGCGTACGTCGTCCTTTTCATGCCCAGCGGGTCGAGCACCCGCTTGGCCGCCAGGGCCTGCCAGCTCTCGCCCGTGACCTTCTCCAGGACCGCGCCGAGCAGGCCGTAGGCCAGGTTCGAGTAGCGGAAGCGGCGGAACGGCGGGCCGGCCACCTTGTCGTATCCGAGCTCGGCCAGCAACTGGTCGACGTCGCCGCCGGTGGCCCGCTCCCACCAGGCGCCGTCCGGCTCGCGTTGCAGCCCGGAGACGTGGCCGAGCAGCTGGCGCAGGGTCACGCCGCCGATCGGGGTGCCGGGCAGGTGGCGGTAGAGGAGGTCGTCGAGGGCGAAGAAGCCCTCGTCGCGCAGCTGCATCACCATGGTCGCGGTGAGCGTCTTGGTGATCGAGCCGAGACGGTACTGCGTTTTCGCGTCCGGCCGGGGATGTTCCCCGGCGAAGGACTGGTGCAGCACCGCCCGGTCCCGCACGATGGCCAGGGCGAAGGACGGCACGCGCCCGTCGGCCTGCGCCCGCGCGGCGATCTCATCGACCCGCCGGCCGGTCTGCGGTAGCAGCGATGGAATCGGCGACACGGTGGACCCTCTCGATAAACGACTGATGGGTACAACTATGTAAGACGGATTGAGTGTCGCCCCCGATGCCCCGAATCTGCGCTCGGTGTATGGGAAGTCGCCGTACGTGCGCGGGCGTGCAACGATCGTGGTGTGGAAGCGGTTCTCTGGATCGTGCTAGGCATCGCGTTGGCGATCGCCGAGGCTTTCACGGCCACTTTTCTCATCATCTTCTTCGCGGCGGGCGCGCTCGCCGCGGCCGGAGTGGCCGCCCTGGGTGCGCCGCTGCTGGTCCAGGTGATCACGTTCGCGCTCGTCTCCGGCATCTCGGTCGGTGCGCTCCGGCCGATCATCATGCGGCACGCCAAGCCCGCCTCCGAGACCGGCGAGACGCCGTTCGGGGTGGAGGCGATCGAGGGCAGCCACGGCCTGGTGCTCGAGGAGGTCGACGCCGACCGGGGCATGATCAAGTTGGACGGGGAGCTGTGGCAGGCCCGTTCCTTCGACGGCAACGAGAAGTACCTACCCGGCGAACGCGTCCGGGTCATCAAGGTCAAGGGCGCCACCGCCATCGTGTGGCGCGACGACCTGCCCAACATATAGAGAGGCGCCATGGAAGCTGTGATCGGTGTACTCGTCATCGTGATCGTGGTTTTCGCCATCGTCACGTTGCTCCGGTCCGTCCGCATCGTCCCCCAGCAGCGTATGGACGTGGTCGAGCGCCTGGGCAAGTACAAGCGGACCCTCTCACCGGGCCTGAACCTGCTGGTTCCGTTCGTCGACTCGGTGCGCAGCAAGGTGGACATGCGCGAGCAGGTCGTCTCCTTCCCGCCTCAGCCGGTGATCACTTCGGACAACCTGGTCGTCTCGATCGACACGGTGCTCTACTTCAAGGTGGTCGACCCGGTCCGGGCCACGTACGAGATCGCGAACTTCCTCCAGGCCATCGAGCAGCTGACCGTCACGACGCTGCGTAACGTCATCGGTTCGCTCGACCTGGAGCGCGCCCTGACCAGCCGCGAGGAGATCAACCGTCACCTGTCGTCGGTGCTCGACGAGACCACCGGCCGCTGGGGCATCAAGGTCACCCGCGTCGAGATCAAGGCGATCGAGCCGCCGCCGAGCATCCGTGACTCCATGGAGAAGCAGATGCGCGCCGAGCGTGACCGCCGGGCCGCGATCCTGAACGCCGAGGGTCACAAGCAGTCGCAGATCCTCACCGCCGAGGGTGAGAAGCAGGCCGCGGTGCTGCGCGCCGACGGTGACCGGCAGGCCCGCATCCTTCAGGCCGAGGGCCAGGCCAAGGCCATCCGTACGGTCTTCGACGCCATCCACACGGCGAATCCGTCGCAGAAGGTGCTGGCCTACCAGTACCTCCAGGCCCTGCCGCAGATCGCGAACGGCTCGGCCAACAAGGTCTGGATCGTGCCGACCGAGCTGACCAAGGCCCTCGACGGTCTGGGTGGCGCGCTGGGTGGTCTGGCCAACATGGCCGGCGACGCGCCGAAGGAGGGCGTCGACGCGGCCGCCGTCGAGCGCGAGGCCGTTGCCGCGGCGCAGGCCGCGGCGGCCGAGGCCAACAAGATCAATGAGGCCGTACGGGAGGCGGAGGCTCAGGTCAGCGGCGACCCCGACAAGACGGCCGCCCTGCCCGCGCCCGAGCCGATCCCGCCGTCGGCCGCCCTGGGCGGCGCCGACTACAACGGCGCGGCCGACCTCGAGGGGCGCCGCGAGCGCGCCTGAAGATTTTGATCACGGCCGGCCCGTTCGGGTCGGCCGTGTCGCGTCCGTACGGGGATAATCATGCTGCCGCCGGATCCTCGCGCGGCCACGGACGCTTCAGGAGGCACGGATGTCTGAGTCCACCGCAAATTCCGAGAACCCGGACGAGACGCCGGAAGCCGAGCAGCCCGAGGAGTTCCTCAACCGCGCCGCCCGCCGGGCCAAGGGCAAGGCCAAGGGTCCTCACCAGCACACCGAGCACGCGCACGGCGGCCCGCACGGCCGCGGGGCCGTGCCGGGTTCCCGGCAATACAGCAACCGGCGCAGCGGCTAGATGTCGGAGTCGTCGCGGCCCAGCTCCCAGAAAGCCACAGCTGCGGCCGCGGCGACATTCAACGAGTCCACGTTGCGGCGCATCGGGATCTTCACCGGCACGTCGCTCGCGGCCATCGCGTTCTTCGACAGTCCCGGCCCCTCGGCGCCCAGCAACAGCGCCGTGCGTTCGCGCTGCGCCGCGGTGAGCCGCTGCAAAGCCACCGCGTCCGGGTCCGGGGTCAGGGCCAGCACGGTGAAACCGGCGTCCCGGAGCTGCTGCAGACCCGAGGGCCAGGGCTCCAAGATGGCGTACGGCACGGCGAAGACCTCGCCCATGCTGACCCGCACGCTGCGCCGGTAGAGCGGATCGGCGCAGGTCGGCGACAGCAGCACGGCGTCGATGCCCAGGGCGGCCGCGCCACGGAAGACCGCACCGATGTTGGTGTGGTTGTTGACGTCCTCGAGCACGGCGACCCGGCGCGCCGCCTCGACGACCGACGACGCCGACGGCAGCGGCCGGCGGTGGAACGACGCCAGCACACCCCGGTGCACGTGGAAGCCGGTCACCTTCTCCAGCACGGCCGGCACCGCGGCGTAGACCGGCGCGTCGTCCGGCAGGTCGGCGATCTGGTCCGCGCGCTTGGCGTCGATCAGATAGGACCGGGGGCGGTAACCGGCGCGCAGTGCCCGCCGCAGCACCAGCTCGCCCTCGGCGATGAAGAGCCCGTTCGGTGGCTCCCACTTGGTGCGCAGCTCCAGGTCGGTCAGCGCGTGATAGTCGCCGAGCCGCTCGTCGTCCGGGTCGGTGATCTCGAGAACCACTGCCGTCAGTCCACCCGGTACGTGAGGTGGGTGGCGTGCCCCGAGACCCGCACGTGGATCTGGCGCAGCCGCCTCGGCGACGCGCCGTCGAACAGCGGGGTGCCCGAGCCGAGGAGCACCGGCGACAGGTGCAGCCGCAGCTCGTCGACGACACCGGCCTCGATGGCCCCGCGGATCAGGGCGCCGCCGCCCATGATGACGACGTCCCGGTCGTCGGCCAGCGCGGTCGCCTTGGCCACGGCGCTGCGCACCCCGTCCACGACGAAGGTGAACCGGTCGCCGAGGCGTACGGAATCTGGAGGGTTGGAAGTGACGACCAGCACCGGCGGGGCCGCGTTGAGCCCGGCGCCGTAGCCCATCTCCTCGTTCCACCCGTTCGGGCCGTCGACGATGTCGAACAGGGCGCGGCCCATGATGACGGCCCCGGTCGCGTCGGTCGTCTCCTGGAGCACGGCGCGGTCGACGGCGTCGCCCTCGAAGACCCATCGGTGCAGGCCCTCGCCGCCGGTGCCGAGCCCGTTGTCCGGACCCGGGTCGGGCCCGGTGACGAACCCGTCCAGCGAAACCGAGATGTCGGCGACCACCTTTGTCATGCACCGAGCATGCCATTCAGGATTTCGGGATGAGACGGCCACCCGTCCAGGCGAGGCCGGTTCCGGCCGCGAGGAGCAGCAGGGCGCCCACGGTCGGCAACGGTTGCCGGGCCTCGGCTCCCGCGCCGAGAGCGACCGCGGCAAGCATGAGGAGTACGCCGTCAGCCGGGTTCACGAGGCGCGAGCGGAAGACCGCCCAGCCCAGCACGAGCCACCCGGCGCCGGCCGTCGCGGCGGCGGTCACCGCGACGAGATGCAGCTGATCGGGGCTGAGCGGCGCCCCGGCGGCCACCGTGCCCTTGGGCAGCGCGGCCAACGGCAGGGTCAGCACCAGCCCGGCCAGCCCCAGCAGCAACCCGGTCAGCGCCGTGCGCCGGGTCCGGGCGCCGGCCAGCAGCCCGGCCAGGGCGATCATCGCGATGGCGGCCAGCCAGTTCGCGGCCACCTCGACGACCAGGGGACCGGGCGGGGTGTCGATGCCGAGCGTGGTCCACCCGTACAACAGGGCCGCCGCGGGAAGCGCCCAGAGGGCGAGGCGCGCGTACCGGCGTACACTCCAGACCCAGACCGCCTCCCGCACCGGAAGATGATCGTCGTGGCCCGCCGAGCCGGCGGGCGGGCGAGCGGCACCGACCCACGCCGGAGAGACCCGCAACGGTCGTCCGCTGGCCGTGCGGTGATGGCTGATGGTCATGGGTGTGCCCTCGCGTCGGCTCGGGATTCCTGGCCGAAGCCTCGCAAATGGTGGAGGTCCCCGTACCCGGTTCCCGGAAAAAACGCCGATAGGCTGTCGCCGATGACTGAGTTGCGCACCGAACGCCTGCTTCTGCGCCAGTGGCGCGACGACGACCTGGACGCCTGGGCCGAGCTGAACGCCGACCCCTCGGTCCGCGAGTTCTTCCCGTCCGTGCTGACCCGCGACGAGTCCGCGGCCTCGCTGAGCCACTTCCGTTCCGAGCTGGCGGACCGCGGCTGGGGCTGGTGGGCGGTCGAGGCGCCGGACGAGGGCGGCCTGATCGGCATGGCCGGCCTCGACCCGGTCGACGAGGAGGTGCCGTTCCAGGGCACCGAGGCTGGCTGGCGCCTGGCCCGCAAGGCTTGGGGCAAGGGGTACGCCACGGAGTCCGCCCGGGCCGTCATCGAGTACGGCTTCACGCAGCTCCGTCTGCCGGAGATCCTGGCCATCGCGGCGGCCGGAAACGCGCGGTCCCACGCGGTGATGCGGCGCCTCGGCATGACCCACGACCCGGCCGACGACTTCGACGACCCGACCGTGCCGCCGGGTCCACTGCGCCCCTCGGTCGTCTACCGCTTGCGCAACCCGCGCCTCGCGGTCTGAAGTTGTCGTACCCGCGCGGGAGGATGTCCCCATGAGCGACGAGCTTCCGGTGGCGCCGTTGGCCGAACTGCGGCGGCGGCGCAGCGAGAAATGGCGGACCTTTCCCGGCGACGTGCTGCCCCTGTTCGTGGCCGAGATGGACTACGACCTGGCCCCGCCGGTGACGGCGGTGCTGACCGAGGCCGTGGGCCGCGGCGACCTGGGCTACGCGTCGTCCGCGCCGGAGCTCGGCAAGGCCCTGGCCGCCTTCGCCGGCCGGCAGTGGAGCTGGGAGATCGACCCGGCCCAGGTCACAGCGGTCACCGACGTCGGCGTCGGCGTGGTCGAGATGATGCGCGTGCTGGCCCGCCCCGGCGACGCCGTGGTGATCAGCCCGCCGGTCTACTCGCCGTTCTTCGACTGGGTGCCCGAGGTCGGCGCCCGCCTCCTCGAGGTGCCCCTGGCCCGCGACGCCGGCGGCTATCGCCTCGACCTGGCCGCGCTGGAGGCCGCGTTCGCCACCCACCCGGCGGCGTACGTCCTGTGCAACCCGCACAACCCGGTCGGCCGCGTGCACACCGCCGACGAGCTGACCGAGCTGGTCCGCCTCGCCCGCCTCTACCGTGTTCCCCTGATCAGCGACGAGATCCACTCCCCACTGGTTCTGCCCGGAGCCACGTTCACCCCGATCCTCACCCTGCCCGGCGCGGCCGACGTCGCGGTCAGCGTCGTCTCGGCCAGCAAGGCCTTCAACACGGCCGGCCTGAAATGCGCCGCGGTGGTCACCGCCGGCCCGCGCATGGCCCAGGCCGTGACCCGTTTCCCACCGGGCCCCGACGACCGCGTGGGCCACCTCGGCGTCCTGGCCTCCGTCGCCGCTTTCACCGAGGGCGACGCCTGGCTGGCCTCACTCCGGACCACCCTCGACCGGCGCCGCGCCCAGCTCGGCGACCTCCTGCGCTCCCACTTGCCCACGCTGAGCTGGACACCACCCGAGGCCACCTATCTGGCCTGGCTCGACGCCTCGGCCGTGGGCCGCGACGACGAGCCCCGCGACCACTTCCTGACGCGTTCCCGGGTGGCCCTCGAGCCCGGCACCAAACACGGCGCGGCCGGCGCGGGCCACGTGCGCCTCAATTTCGCCACCAGCCCCGAGATCCTCACCGAGGCGGTGAAACGGATGGCCGCCTCGCTGCCGTGATCCGTGGTCGGCGCCGACGTTGAGTCGTAGTGGCGAAATGAGGTGGTTTGTAGCAGTACGGTGGAGGCGAGAGCCGTCCATCGGGGGTGTGTAACGGTGTCGTCCGGATCGGGTACGGGCTCCGGAGGGGACCAGCACCTGCTGGCCCTGCTGCGGGCGATCCGCCTGCGCCAGGCCGCCCCGGACGCGGTGGCGGCCGGCATCGACGACACCGCGGCCGCTTTGCACGAGCTCACCGCCCAGGGCGACGACGAACATCCCGCCCTGCCGCCGGGCGAGACACACAACGCCCTGCCACCCGCCCCACCCCGTCTCGGCCTGCCCGCCGCTTCCCCGCACGCCGCCGCTTCGCCGCACGGCGCCGCTTCGCCGCACGCTGCCGCCTTGCCGCAGGCCGAGGGTGGCCGGCCGGGCCAGCAGCTACGGCCTCGTTGGGCGTCGGCGGCACAGGGGCCCGCGGCCTCGACCGAGCCCACGCCGCCGTCTTTGGACCATCCTCCGGTGGGGCCGTTCGGCCCTGGCCGCGTCGTTCACTCGCCGATGGCGGAGGACGGCGAGCCGCCGCACGTCGACGACCATCCGGGCGCGCGCACCGACAGCCCCTCGCCGGGCCGGAGCTTCTGGGACAAAAGCCCCGTCCGGCCCGGCTCCTCGCGACCCTTGGGCGGCCGGCCCGGACCGGCCGCCGGTGGTGACCGCTCCGGTGGGCTGCCCGCTGGTGAAGATCCGCTCGGTGCGGGCGGGAGAGAGCCGTTCGGGGGCGGGCCGGAACGCCGTGGAGACCGTCCAGCGGCCGCCGGACGGGCCGCCCTCTCCGGGCTCACCAGCACGCCCCGGGTAAGCAGGCCCGGCCAGCCCAGGGAAGCCACCGCGCCGGGGGAGACCGAGCGGGTGTGGAACCAGACGGGGCGGGACCAGGCGGGGCGGGACCAGGCGGGGCGGGACCAGGCGGGGCGGGACCAGGCGGGGCGGGACCAGGCGGGGCTGGACCAGGCGGGGCTGGACCAGGCGGGGCTGGACCAGGCGGGGCTGGACCAGGCGGGGCTGGACCAGGCGGGGCTGGACCGGGTGGGGCGGGGCGGAATCGGCGGCGCCGGCGCTGGGCCGGATGGGTCTGGAGGGGACGAGGCCGGGCGGGAGAGGCCGGGGTGGGATGAGGCTGGGCCGGAAAAGCCTGGGCGGCCGGTGGTGTGGCGGCCTCCGCCGGGGGATGCCGACGCTGGGGGATTCGATGAGGACGACGGGGCCGAGGCGGTCGGAAGGCCGCATCGCAACCGTTTCGCCGGGCTTCCGGTTCGGCGGCCGGGGTCTGAGGTGCGGCCCGGTGCTGAGGCGGGGGCGGAAGGGACGGCCGGGGGCCGGGCACGATGGGCCGGCAGTGCGAGTGCCGGGGCGCGACCTCGCTGGGCGGCCGGTGGGCGTGGCGTACCACCGGAAAGTGACACGCACCTGGGGATGCGGCGGCTGCCGGGGATGGATCTGCCCCATGTGATGCCGCCGCTCGTCACTCGGGTCAACGCCGGGGACGGCATGGATCCGGCCGATGACGCGCTTCTTCGGCAGACGCAGCGGCTGCTCAGCACCAGCCTCACCTTTGCCGGTGGTCCGCTTGAGGTGGCCGAGCGGCTGCGGGCGGCGCTCATGCAGGCGCAGCCGGGGCTGCTCGCCGACCTGCCGGGTGGGGCCGCCACGCAGGTCGGGCAGCTGGCGCAGGCCGTCACCTGGCTTGTGCACAACCTCGACCGGCCGCCCGTGCTCGTCGAAGGGTGTGGGCGGCTCGGCGCGGCCCTCGCCGCCTGTGGCGTGCGGGCGAGTCAGCTTCAGCTTGTCGGGGCGGCGCTGGCCGAGGCCATGCGGACCGGCATGTCGGCCGGGCAGTGGCGGCTCGACTTCGATGTGGCCTGGCGGTCGACGTGGCAGCACGCCTATGAATGGATTGTGCACGGTGGAGCTTCCGCGGCCTATGCGCCGCCGGTGTGGGACGCGGTAGTGGTGGAGCATCAGCTGCGGCGGCCGGACCTCGCGGTCGTACGGCTGCGGCCCTCGATGCCCATGCCTTTCCAGGCCGGGCAATATGCGCGGATCCAGGTGCGTGAGCTGCCCACTGTCTGGCGGCCTTATTCGCTGGCAGCTCGGGACGACGTGGTCGAGCTGCATGTGCGGGCCAAGACCGAAACGGGCGTCAGCGGCACCCTCGTGCACCGGACCCGGGTCGGCGACCGGGTGCGGCTGAGCCGGGCCGAGGGCGCGATGACCCTGCCGGCCGATCCTTCGCGGCACCTGCTGATGATCGCGGGGGACACCGGTGTGGTGCCTTTCAAGGCGCTGCTGACGCAGCTCGCCGAGACGGGGGACGAGCGGTCGGCGGTGCTGTTCTGGGGCGTACGGGATCTCTCGCAGCTCTATGACATCGAGGAGCTCACCGAGATCGCCCGGGCCGCGCGCCGGGCCACCGTCGTGCCCGTCGTCGCCGAGGGCGATCCCGGGCCGTACGTCTCCGGCCTGGTCACCGATGCGGTCGCGGCCTACGGCGCCTGGGCGGGACACGAGGTCTTCCTGGCCGGGCCGCCGCTCATGATGGCCGCCACGTCCGTGGCGTTGCACCAGCTCGGCGTCGCCCCCGAGCGCATCCACCACGATCCGCCGGAATGAGTCAGGGCACCGCGTAACCCGGAATCGACGGCCACCGGACCGTCAGCACCACCGACTCCTCCTCGGCCACCCACGAGTGGTCGACCCCGCGTCCCCACACCACGTAGTCACCGGGCTCGGTCAGCACCACCGTGCGGTCCGGCAGCTCGACGTGGAAGCGGCCGCTGATCAGCATGAGCAGGGCCTCCCGCTCCTCGCCGGTCACCCACCGCGCGCGGCGGTCGCCCTTGACGTGACGGCCCCACTTGATCTCGACGTCGGTGCTGTGGCGCGGGTCGCCCGGCGGGCGGAAGTGGCCCAGCAGCCAGCCCTTCTCCTCCGGGGCGTCGACATCGGCCTTACCGACGTAGATGCCATCAGAGGGCATCCGTCAGGACCTTCGCGTACGCCGCCGGGACGAACGTCGGGCCGCCCGGGGTCAGCACGTCCTCGCGGGACGCGGCCGCCCACGCCGAATCGGGCACCGCCGCCCGCAGCGCCACCAGCACCGGCGCGTCGTCGTCCAGCATGGAGAGCGCCACCAGCGACTCCTCGACCTCGCCGACACATTCGAACGGCTTGTGCGCGTCGATGCCGAGCAGCTCCAGGAAGCCGGGCACCTGCTCGGTGTCGCCGAACAGGTCCTTGCCGAAGATGTGGTTGAGGCGGTCGCGGTCCATGGCCGGGGCCATCGCCAGATAGACGAAACGGCACTTCGGGCAGTCACCGCACCAGCGGGCCGTCGGGTCGTGCAGCTTGAACGCCTTGTTGCAGCTGGTCACCACGTCGTCGTAGCGGTCGTGCCGGGCGTACAACTGGGCGATGTGCAGCTCGGACAGCGAGCGCAGCAGCGAGAAGTACGGCTCGGTGAGGCCGGCGTGCGCGGTCACGGCGGCCCGCAGCAGGCCCTCGGCCTCGACGCCCTTGGACCACTGGTGGTTGACCTCGTGACCGTTCCAGATCAGGTTGGGGTCGGAGGCGGAGCGCTCGTTCGACATCACGACCGGCCCGAGACCGTGCCAGACCGCGGTGGCGATGGCGATCAGCGAGTTGATCGCGGTGACCGGGATGTGGCCGTTGAGGGCGCCGGCCTTGTTCAGCTCGAACAGGCGCGGGTCGAGCTGCCGGCGGGCGGCCAGCGCGTCCAGTCCGGAGGCGGCGTTCACATTCTTGATCACCGGGTTGGGGTTGACCGAGAACGGCACCGGGTCGAGCCCGGCCGCGCGCAGGATCTCCAGGGTGACGATCGAGTCCTTGCCACCGCCGACCGCGGAGAGCGGCCTGCCGCCTGAATTATCTGTTTCCTCGGCTTTTGTGGCACCGGACGGGACCTCGACCACGGCCTCGAGCACGTACGGCAGCTGGTTGCGGTAGGCGTACTCGGCCATGCCCTTGGTGTAGACGGCCGTGAAGAAATCGCCGGCGGCCGCCGGCACCGGCTTGGGGGCGACGATGCGGCGCGGGGCGCCGACCTTGAAGTAGCTCACTCCGGCCACGACATGCAGGAGATCGAGGACGCGCCGCAGCGTTTCTTCGCGGCTTTTGTCGCTCTCGGCCGGCACCGGCAGCGTGATCGTCTCGGTGAACTCCAGCGGCTCCGGACCGTCGAGCACGTAGTCGAACGTCGCGACGCCGGTCGAGGGGTCGAAGGCGTACGAGGGGAAGCGCATGACGTCGAACTGCACCCGGAAACTCCTGTCGTAGGGCCGACCGGCAATACTAGTGCGACTTGAGGAGGGGACGACGTGCGCCTGGCAGACCTGAAAGGCCGCTCGGTGGCCGTGTGGGGCACCGGCCGCGAAGGGCGGGCCGCTGTCACCGCGATCGCCGCGCACGGGCCGTCGCGCCTGATCGCGGTCGATGACAGCGCCAACTTCCTGTCCGTGGAGTGGAGCGCCCCGCTGGCCGACCTGGCCCCACTGGCCGGCGGCGACCACGCCTTCCCGGCCCTGGTCAGCGCCGACGTCGTCGTGCGCTCGCCCGGCGTGCCGAACACCCACCCCTGGATGAAGCAGCTGCGCGAGCGCGGCGTCACGGTCACCGGCGGTAGCGCGCTCTGGATGGCCGATCACGCGGCGCGCACGATCGGCGTCACCGGCAGTAAGGGCAAGAGCACCACGTCGAGCCTGATCAGCCACCTGCTCGCCGCCGTGGGCCGCCCCAACGTCTTCGGTGGCAACATCGGCGTACCCCTGCTCGATCTTCCCGAGGCCGAGCAGTACGTCCTGGAGCTGTCCAGCTATCAGTGCGCCGACCTGACCGACTCGCCCCACGTGGCCGTCGTGACCTCGCTGTTCCCCGAACATCTGGACGCGCACGGCGGCGAGCGCGAGTACTACCGCGACAAGCTGAACATCCTGCGGCACCACCCCGACCTGATCGTGGTGAACGGCGCCGACGACCGGCTGCGGGCCGAGATCCGCGACGTCACCGACGTGAACGGCTTCCCGCCGGTGCCGGCCGCGGCCGACGACTCTCGCTTCCGCGTCGAGGACGACACGGTCTACTGCTCCGACGAGCCGCTGTTCCCGCGCTCGGCGCTGCGCCTGAAGGGCGCCCACAACGGCCGCAACCTCTGCGTGGCGCTGGCGGTCCTGGACGGCATCGGCGTCGACGTGCCGGGTCAGAAGGACGTGCTGGCCGAGGCCGTGGCGACCTTCGAGGGCCTGCCGCACCGGCTCGCCGAGATCGAGGACCCGTCCGGCGTCACCTTCGTCGACGACACCCTGTCCACGAGCCCGTACGCGACCATGCACGCCATCGACGCCTACGCCGGCCGCCCACTGACCGTGCTGGTCGGCGGCAACGACCGCGGGCTCGACTACTCCCCGCTACGGGAGTTCCTCCGCGACAAGCAACTCACGGTGATCGGCATGCCCGACAGCGGCCCGCGCATCCTGGCCGAGCTGGCCGGCCTCGACGGCATCGTGACCCACCAGGCCGACGACCTTCATGCGGCCGTACGCCTGGCGCGCGAGACCACGCCCAGCGGAGGCGCCGTGCTGCTGTCGCCGGGCGCGCCCAGCTATGGCCAGTTCCGCAACTTCGAGCACCGCTCCGAGGTCTTCCTGGAGGCGATCGCTCTGTCGGCCTCCTGACAGACAACCATCCGCCGGCGTCCCGGCGCCGAATGCCCCGCATGACGGACTACAGGGCTCGGTCGGTGCGGCGTCCCACCCATGCTCTCGGCGCGATGGCGGCGGTCGTCGGCCTGCTCCACGTGGCCGGCATCGTGGTGCTGTCCGGCGAGCCGGCCCTGGCCGGCGTGGGCATCGTCGCGTACCTGCTCGGGGTGCGGCACGCCTTCGACGCCCGGCACGTGGCGGTGATCGCCGAGTTCTCCGGCCGGGGCCCGCTGACGGCGGGCTTCTGGTTCTCGCTGGGCTCGGCCACCACGGTCTTCTCGGTGACGTTCCTGCTGGCGATGATCGTGCAGCCGACGGCGAGCACCACCCCGGCGGGCGTCTTCCTGGCCATCCTGGGCGCCCTGAACCTGGTGGTCCTGATCGGCGCGTTGATGGGCCGGGGCCGAGGGTACGACGGTTCGGCCGCCCGCTACGGCCTGATGGGCCGCCTGAGCCGCTGGGTGCGCCACCCGTGGCAGCTGTTTCCGCTGGGCGTCATCGTCGGTTTCGGCCTGCTCATCACGGCCGAGACGGGCCTGCTGCTGCTGGCCGCGACGGCCGCGGTCCCCGAACTCCCACTGGCCGCCATCATCACCCAGCCTCTGCTTTTCGCCGCCGGCTTGTGCCTGGTCGGTGCGGTCCAGGGCGTACGCATGTCCACCCCCACCGCAGAACCCACAGCCGGCATCGTTTTCACGACGACGGTGGCGGTGGGCACGTTGGCGATAGCCGCCGTGGACCTGGCCGCGATAGACCTGCCTCCGGGCCTTCTCCCGAACCTGGCCGGGCTGCCCTTGGCCGCGATCCTCCTGGTGGTGCTGGCCATCCTGGCCTTCGTGGCCATCCGCCGCTACCGCCGCCGTTCCGCACGCCCGGCCCCGAGCTCACCACCCGTGAGGTTCTCCACCCCATCGGCCGGCCAGCCCTCTACGTCGCCGGCCGGACCGCCTTTCGCTCAGGTTTACCCGCCGCCTGCCGCGCCGCCCGCCGGACTGCCACTCGCGCCGCCTCCCGAGCCCCCTCTTGCGCCGCCTCTTGCGCCGGCTTCCGCGTCTCCTCTTGCGCCGACCTCTGCGCCTCCTCTTGCGCCGATTTCCGCGCTACCTCTTGCGCCGGCCTCTGCGCCGCCTCTTGCGGCGACTGCGGCGATGTCGCTTGGTTCGTCTTCGGGGTCGAGCCTCCTGCCCGATAGTGATCGGCGGCCGGGCTCCGCGCCCGTCAGCGGCCGGGCGGTGGCGGACGGTCTCGCGGTCGTCGCACCGAGGCGGGGGACCGGGTCCGATCGCGGACGTGGTGTGGCCCGGGTCGCTCCGAGCCGGGACGAAGAACAGCTCCTCTCTGAACAGCCGGCCGCGAGCGACGGCCAGTCGACAGTGCGTGGCCGGGCTGTTGGGGAAGACACGGTGGCGGGCCTTGAACCTTCGGGTGTCGTCGCCGTTGTCACTGGTGCGGGCGCCGGGCTCGGGCGTGCGATAGCGCTCGGGCTCGCCGCCTCCGGCTACGGCGTCGTGGCGGTTGATCTCGATGCCGCGAGTGCGGAAGCCTGTGCTGTGCAGGCGCTGGCCTACGGGGTGGCCGCGCGGGCTATGGCGGCCGATGTGCGCGATCCGCGGTTCCTGGAGCGGATCGTGGCCGCCGCCGGCGAACTTGGCGCCTCTGGTGGGCCCTCGGTGCTGGTCAACAGTGTGGCCGGCTGGGTGGCCGAGCGTTATCCGCAGGTGGAGGCCTGGGTGCCGCCCACGCTTGATCTCACCGACGTCACTTTGCTGAGCCAGCTGGTGCTGGATCCGATGCGTTCGCGTGGTGGGGGTGCCATCGTCAACGTCATCGCCGGTGGTGCGGGCGGTGATCAGGAGGCGCGGCTGGTTCGCTTCACCGGGACGTTCGCGGGGGTCGCGGAGCGGTTCGACGTCCGTGCGATGTGTGTGACCGCCGACCGGCTGATCGTTCCGGCCGCCGACGTCCTGACCGCCGTCCTGGATCTGATCGACAGCGGCGCTCCGGGCGCAGTCGTCCACCTGCGCGGCGGCCACCAGGACCAGAGCGGCCAGACGGTTCGTCCGCGCGGCACCGGCAAGGCAGGCCGGGCCAGCGGCGCTCCAGTGGGCCGCGTCAGCAGTGGCGAGGTGGGCCGCGTCAGCAGCGGCGAGGTGGGCCGGGTTGGCAGCGGCGAGGTGGTCCGCGTCAGCAGTGGCGAGGTGGGCCGGGCCGGCGGCGCTCCGGTGGGCCGCGTCAGCAGTGGCGAGGTGGGCCGGGTTGGCGGCGCTCCGGTGGGCCGCGTCAGCAGTGGCGAGGTGGGCCGGGTTGGCAGTGGCGAGGTGAGCCGAGGCGGCGAGGTGAGACGGGCCGGCAGCGGGGGCAAGGCGGCCGGGGCGGCGGCGGGCCGGTCCGGGGCGGCGGCGAGGTGGGCCGCGGCGGCAGCGGCGAGGTGGGCCGGGGCAGCGGCGGCGAGGTGGGCCGGGGCGGCAGGGGCGAGGTAGGTCAGGGCCGTGGTGGTCAAGTGAGTCGAGGCTGCGGTCGTCAGGTGGGCCGAGGCCGAGGCCGAGGTCGTGGCGAAGCGGATCGGGGCGGCGGCGAGAAGGGGCGGGGCGGCGGCGAGCACGTGGAGGGTTCGGACGGGAGTGGGGCGCAGGGACGTCCGGGCACCGTTCGCGCGTCGGTGGCTGTCGTCTGAGAGGGCGTTTCGAGGCTCGGCCGAGGGTGGCGTCAGCGCCACCCTCGGCCTTTTGTCGGTTTTCATGGGTGGCCGCCGAAGCAGCCGGAACGGCGGTGAGCTGGGCGGTCCGCGCTTCGCGGTGGGGTGCCGCGGGCGTACCGGTAATTCTTTTGATCTTGTTACGGCGGTAAAAACCGCGTTTCAGGGGCGCCAAGATCTAGTACGAACGGGCCACCGGCACTGGCCCTAAAGGGCACCTGGCATCGGGTGAAGGTGGGACCGCAAATCCGGGCAAAAGCGGACGCGTGATGGCGGTCACGTCGTAAAGAACATTTCCGGATTGATGACTGTCAAGTGGTTGCGGCGTAACACGCGTTCATCGGCGCAGGTCAGGTAACGGTTTGAAAACTTCGCCCACAGTCTTGACACGGAGGGGCCTTCAGTAAGAACTTTTACCGCGACAGTAAACAGTCCTTCCTGAAGGGATGGCCAATGGGCGAGCCGGAGATGGACGGCACCGCGTCGACCGCGGTCGTCGACTCCCTGGTTCGTGGCGAGCCGGTCGTCCCGACGGTCGAAAACGCCGCAAACCAGGTGTCGGTCCTTGTGCGCGTGCGGTCGCTGCTGCCGGAGTTCACGGGGGCTCTGCGGCGCGTCGCCGAGCAGGTGCTGACCGATCCGGCCGCGGCGTCGCGGGCCACCATCGTCGAGCTCGCCGAGCGCAGCGGCACGTCGCCCGCGACCGTCACGCGGTTCTGCCGTGCGCTCGGCTTCGACGGCTACGCCGATCTGCGGCTCGGCATCGCGGCCGAGACCGGGCGGGCCCGCAGCGCCGGCTGGACGGTCGACATCGGGCGCGAGATCCAGCCCAGCGACCCGCTCGAGCGCGTGCTCGGGCAGATCATGGCGGCCGACACGCAGGCCATGCACGACACCGCCGCCCTCCTCGATCTGGCCGAGGTCGAGCGGGCCGCGGTCGCCATCGCCGCCGCACCCCGCGTCAACATCTTCGGGGCCAGCGGCAGCGCCCTGGTCGGTGAGGAGATGCAGTTCAGCCTGCACCGCATCGGGGTGCCCGCCTGGGCCTGGACCGACGTCCACAACGGGCTGGCCAGCGCCGCCCTCTCCCGGCCGGGCGACGTCGCGCTCGGCATCTCGCACAGCGGCGAGACCGGCGAGACGATCGAGCTGCTGGCCGAGGCGAGCAGCCGGGGCGCCACCACCATCGCCCTGACCAGCTTCCCGCGGTCGCCGCTGGCCGAGCTGGCCGACATCGTCCTGCTCACCGCCACCCAGGCCACGACCTTCCGGCCGGACGCGCTCAGCGCCCGCCATCCCCAGCTGGTCGTGCTCGATCTGCTCTACGTCGCCGTCGCGCAGCGCACCCACGAGCGCTCGCACGCCGCCTTTCAGCGCACCGCCCAGGCCGTGCACGGTCACAAGGCAGCCAAGGACGGCAGCCCCACATGATCTCCGCCGGTCACCGGCGGTGCACCAGCGCACAGACCCCGACACATAAAAACTCCCCTCTGGAGGAAGCGTGAAGCGCAAGATCGCGGTCGCCGCGGCACTCGCTGCGACGCTGCTCGGTGCCGCTGCCTGCGGCGCCAACGAAGATGCCCCCACTACTTCCGCATCCGGCAAGGTCGACGGCGCCGGCAAGACCCTCAAGGTCTGGCTCATGGTCGACGCGCAGACGGCGTGGAAAGACGTCGTCGACAACGCGAGCAAGCGCTTCACCGAGGCCACCGGCGCTCAGGTCAACGTCGAGTACCAGCAGTGGGCCAACCACCTGACCAAGCTGGACGCCACGCTGGCCGGCACCGACGTGCCGGACGTGATCGAGCTGGGCAACAGCGAGTTCCCCAAGTACGTCTTCAGCGGCGGCTTCGCGGCGATCAACCCGGCCGACTACGAGAACTCGGGCACGTGGCTCGCCGGTCTCAAGGGCGCCTGCGACTTCGAGGGCAAGACCTACTGCGTTCCCTACTACGCCGGCGCGCGCCTGCTGATCTACCGCACCGACCTGTTCAAGGAGGCCGGACTGTCGGCCCCCAAGACGTACGAGGACTTCCTGGCCGCGGCCGACAAGATTCAGACCGCGAAGAAGGCGGACGCGAAGTTCGGCTCCGTCTACATGCCGGGCCAGTACTGGTACGCGGCGATGAGCTGGGTCAAGTCGACCGGCGGCGACATCGCCAAGCAGGACGGCGACAAGTGGGTCGGCCAGCTGTCGCAGCCGGCCTCGATCGAGGGCCTCCAGCGCTGGGTCGACATGGTCAAGAAGTACTCGAAGGCCGACCCCACCAAGAACGAGAACGAGCAGGCCGGCATCTTCGCGCAGGGCACCTCGGCCATGTTCTACGGCAACGCGTGGGAGCAGGGCTCGGCCGAGGAGGTCAAGAAGGACCCCAACGACGAGAACTCGCCGCTGGTCCCGACCAAGGTCAAGGGCAAGCTGGCCACCGCGGCCATGCCGGAGATCCCCTCGTTCCTGGGCGGCTCGAACCTCGGCGTGGCCGAGAAGAGCCAGAACAAGGAGCTGGCGGCCCAGTGGATCAAGGCCTTCACCGACAGCCAGTCGATGGCCGGCCTGATCAAGGCGAACGCATTGCCGAACTCGACGGCGCTGCTGGACAAGGCCGCGGCCGACAACCCGGCGCTGGCCCCGGCCGCCCAGGCGGCCAAGGACAGCTGGTTCACCCCGAACGCCGAGAAGTGGGCTGACGTCGAGAAGGGCGCGGTGCTGCAGACGATGCTCACCGACATCCTGACCGGCAAGAAGTCGGTGGCCGACGGCGCCAAGTGGGCCGACGACCAGATCAACGCGACGCTCAACGAGAGCTGATCCTCCCGGGGTGCCGCCTCGACAAGAGGCGGCACCGCCCGCCGACACGCGAAAGGGAACAGCTGATGTCCGTCGTCGAATCGCCGACGACCCGCCCGGTCGCCCCGCCGCCGGCGCGGCCCACGGCGAAAAAGCGTAAGAGCGACAAAACGCCGTGGCTCCTCGCCATTCCGGCCCTGGTGCTGCTGGCCGGGCTGCTCGGCTACCCGCTGGTCCGGATGGTGGTCCTGTCCTTCCAGAACATGCGGTTGCGCGAGCTGTTCAGCGGCCGTACGCCGCCGTGGGTGGGCTTCGACAACTACACCAAGGTGCTCACGGACAGCGTGTTCTGGGGCGTCACCGGCCGAACGGTCGCCTTCACGGTGGTCTCGGTGCTGATCTCGGTCGTACTCGGCCTGGCCATCGCCCTTCTGATGCGGCGGGTGACCCGGGGCGTACGCCTGTTCATGGTCGTCGCCATGATGTTCGTCTGGGCGCTGCCGCAGCTGGTGGCCGCGCAGATCTTCCGGTGGATGACCGATTCCGACTTCGGCGTCGTGAACTACCTGATCGACAAGATCCCGGGCGTGGACTACGCGAACCACAGCTGGTTCGTGAACCCGTGGCAGGGCTGGTCGGTGATCACCACCCTGGTCGTCTGGGCCGGCATCCCGTTCCTGGCCATCACGCTGAACGCGGGCCTCACCCAGGTGCCGAAGGAGCTGCTCGAGGCGGCGACGATGGACGGGGCGACCCCCTGGCAATCACTGCGCAACATCATCCTGCCGATCTTGAAACCCTTGGTCACTATCGTCACCACGCTCTCGGTGATCTGGAACTTCGGGCTCTTCACACAGGCGTGGGTGCTGCGGGACGGCCACCCCGAGCCGTCGTTCCAGACCCTGGCGACGTACTCGTACACGCAGGCGTTCGGGCAGTCGCGCTACAGCCTCGGCTCGGCCATCGCGGTGATCACCGTGATCCTCATGCTCGGCGTGATGGTCTTCTATATCCGGCAGATGTTCAAGATCGGTGAGGTGGAGTGATGGTCGCCGTCGCACCGGTGATGAAGAAGAGGCGGGCCAAGAGCGCCGACGACGGCGTGCTGACCGTCGGGCGCAGCCGGGCCGGCACGATCGCGGCCAACACGGCCGGCGTCGTCTTCTCGCTGTTCATGCTGTTCCCGGTCTACTGGGTGCTCAACACCGCGTTCAAGCCGGCCGACGAGGTCCTGTCGCTGACACCGAGCCTGCTGCCCAAGAGCCCGACCTTCGACAACTTCAAGTCGGCCATCAACGCGCCGCTGTTCCTCGAGAACATGCTCAACGGCGTGCTCATCACGCTGCTCGCGGTGGCCGGGGCGCTGGTCGTGGGCTTCCTGGCCGCGCTGTCGATCGCCCGGTTCAAGTTCTACGGCCGCAAGTCGATCATCCTGGTCATCCTCGTGGTGCAGCTGATCCCGTTCATCTCGTTGCTCATCCCGCTGTTCCTGATGCTTCAGCAGGCCAAGTTGACCAACAGCCTGATCGGTGTGAGCATCACCTACCTTGTGCTGATCCTGCCGTACACCGTGTGGACACTTCGCGGCTTCATCTCGGGCATCCCGCGTGAGCTCGACGAGGCCGCGCTGATCGACGGCTGTACCCGGGCCCAGGTCTTCTGGCGCATCATCCTCCCGCTGACCGGTCCCGGCCTGGTGGCCACCAGCGTCTACGGATTCATCCAGGCCTGGAACGAATTCATCATCATCAACACACTCAACAGCCCGGACAAGCAGAACCTGATGGCCTGGCTGCTGCAGAACCAGACAACCCGCGGTACCGCCTGGGGCCCCCTCATGGCCGGTGCGATCATCACCTCGATCCCGGTGGTGATCTTCTTCCTGATCATCCAGCGCAACATCGCCACCGGTCTCACGGCCGGTGCGGTCAAGGGCTGATCACAAACACAACCTGAGGAGATGTTGTGACCGATATTTTCACCAAGCCCGAGCTGGACCGTCGTACGCTGCTGCGTCGCGCCGCCGCCGTCGGCCTGCTTGCGACGCCCGCCGTCGGCCTGCTCAGCGCCTGCGTGGGCGGTGGCTCCGACGACAGCGACCAGGAGCAGGCCACCGGCACCAAGTCGGCCGACAACCCGCTCGGCATCGACCCCAAGGCCGGCGTGGAGATCGTGATCTTCAACGGCGGTCTGGGCACGGCGTACGCCACCGACGTGGACACCCCGCTGTTCAACAAGAAGTGGCCGGACGCCAAGATCACCTACTCGGCGACCGAGCAGATCTCGACCGTCATCCAGCCCCGGATCAACGCCGGCAACCCGCCGGACATGATCAACAACTCGGGCTCGAACCTGATGGACTTCGGCGCGATCGTCAAGGCCGGCCAGGCGGCCGACCTGACCGACCTGTTCGCGGCCCCGTCGCTGGACATCGCGGGCAAGACCGTGGCCGAGACCCTGGTGCCGGGCGCGGTCGAGCAGGGCAGCTACGACGGCAAGCCGTTCGCGATGAACTACTCGTACACCGTGTTCGGTCTCTGGTACAACAAGGCGCTGTTCGCCAAGAACAACTGGACCGTCCCGACCACGTGGGCCGAGTTCACCGCCCTGTGCGACAAGATCAAGGCGGCCGGCATCACGCCGTTCGGCTACGCGGGCGCCAACGCCTCGTACTACATGGTCCGGGCCCTGCTCACCAGCGCCGGCAAGATCGGCACCGAGCAGGTCCTCAAGGACATCGACAACCTGAAAGAAGGCGCCTGGCAGAACGACGCCATCAAGCAGGCGGCGCAGGCCTGGGGCGAGATCGGCAACAAGTACATCAACAAGACCTTCCTCGGCCTCAAGCACACCGAGGTCCAGCTCCAGCAGAACCAGGACAAGGTCGCGTTCTACCCCTGCGGCTCCTGGCTCGAGAACGAGCAGGCCAAGGACACCCCGCCCGGCTTCGAGTACGCGATCGCCGCGTACCCGAGCGTGACCGCGGCCGACAAGCTCCCGGCCCCGGCCATCAACGCCGCGGCCGGCGAGATCTACTTCGCGGCGGCCAAGGGCAAGAACCCGCAGGGTGGCAAGGAGTACCTGCGGACCATGCTCTCCAAGGAGGCGGCGCTGGGCTTCACCAAGCTCACCAAGTCGCTTACCGTGGTGGCGGGCGCCTCCGACGGTGTCACCATCTCGCCCGGTCTGACCAGCGCCAACGACGCGGTCACCAAGGCCGGCAAGGACATCTTCATGGGCTACCTGTTCGACACCTGGTACAAGAAGCTCGACGACGAGTCCCGTGGCGCCGTCAACGACCTGATGTTCAAGGGCGGGGACGCGCAGAAGTTCTGCGACCGGATGGAGAAGGCGTCCCAGGCGGTCGCCAAGGACTCGTCGGTCACCAAGTTCACCCGTAGCTGATCTTTGTACGGCACCAAGTAGGACGGTAGAGCGCCATGCGACGCGGTAAGTATCCCTTCATCATCGGCTTCCTTATCGTGCCGGTGGCGCTCTACTGCACCTTTGTGGTGGCGGCGTACATCCAGACCTTCCAGTTGTCGTTGAGCAACTGGTCGGGTCTCGGCCCGATCGAGTACGTCGGCTTCGACAACTTCACGAAGCTCTGGCACGACGAGCTGTTCTGGAAGTCGATCCGGCACAACATCTTCCTGCTCATCCTGCTGCCGATCGTCACGATCATCCTGGCCCTGGTCTTCTCGTTCCTGCTCAACGTCGGCGGCGGCCACAAGGGCGGCGCCACCCGCGGCGTGTGGGGATCGAAGGTCTACCGGGTCATCTTCTTCTTCCCGCAGCTGCTGGCCCTGGCCATCGTCGCGGTGATCTTCGGCCGGGTCTTCGGGCCGGACAAGAGCGGCATGCTCAACGGCCTGTTCCCGGCCGACTGGAAGCCCTGGCTGTTCCTGGCCGACGAGCGGTACGCGATGCTCTGCATCCTGATCGTGCTGATCTGGCAGGCGGTCGGCTTCTACGTCGTGCTCTTCTCGGCCGGCATGGGCTCGATCCCGGCCGAGATCTACGAGGCGGCCGCGCTCGACGGCGCCACCCGCATCACCCTGTTCTTCCGGATCACGATCCCGCTGCTGTGGAACACCGTGCAGGTCGCCTGGGTCTATCTGGGCATCGCCGCGTTCGACGCCTTCGCCCTGGTCAACATCATGACCGTGGATCGAGGCGGACCGAACGGCGCGTCCTCGGTGCTCAGCTTGATGATCTACCGCAACGCCTTCGAATTCTCGCAGGCCGGCTACGCCTCCGCGCTGGGCGTGGTCCTTTTCTTCCTGACCCTGACCTTCGCCGCGCTGACCCTGAGGGTCACCCGCCGCGATTCCGTCGAAGCCTGAGGCGGACGAGATGACGAACCTTACCGAAGCCCCGCCGGTGATCACCGAGACGAAGAGCGCCGGCCGCAAGCCCGACAAGAAGCGCGACGTCAACGCCTTCACCGGCCTCGCCCACATCGCCCTGTTCGCCTGGGCGCTGGTGACGGCCGGCCCGCTGATCTGGGTGCTGCTCGCCTCCTTCAAGAGCAACACCGAGATCTTCCTGGGCAAGCCGTTCGCGCTGCCCGAGCACTTCTCGTTCCAGACGTACTTCGACGCCTGGGGCGAGGCGCACATCGGGCGCTACTTCCTCAACAGCGTCATCGTCGTGATCATCAGCACGGCCGGCACGATGCTGTTCGGCTCGATGGCGGCCTACGTGCTCGCGCGCTACCGCTTCTGGGGCAACCGGTTCATCTACTACCTGTTCGTCTCGGGTCTGGCCTTCCCGACCTTCATGGCGCTGGCCCCGCTGTTCTACATCCTCAAGAGCATGGGGCTGCTGGGGTCGTACACCGGCCTGGTCCTGGTCTACATCGCCTATTCACTGCCGTTCACCGTCTTCTTCCTCGCGGCGTTCTTCAAGACCCTGCCGTACGAGATCGAGGAGGCGGCCACGGTCGACGGCGCCTCGCACACCCGCAAGTTCTTCCAGATCATGATGCCGATGGCGAAGTCCGGCCTGGTCAGCATCACGATCTTCAACATCGTGGGTCAGTGGAACCAGTACCTGCTGCCAGTCGTGATCATGACGGGCCCGGGCGCCGAGTCGAAATATCTGCTGACACAGGGCATTGCGAACATCAGCACCTCGGCCGGTTATCACGCGGAGTGGTCGACGCTGTTCGCGGCGCTGGTCCTCTCCATCCTGCCCATGATCATCGTCTACGCGATCTTCCAGCGGCAGATCCAGGCCGGTCTGACCGCCGGCGCTGTCAAATAGGGCGCCGTCAAGTAGAACGCCAGACCCCCGGGGGTACGCCGTACGCGCGCCGGAACGCCGCCGCGAACGCGAACTCCGAGGAGTAGCCGACCCGGGCCGCCACCGCGGCCACCGTGAGCCGCTCGTCCCGCAGCAGGAGCCGCGCCTTGTGCAGGCGCAGCGCCCGCAGATAGTGGACGGGCGGCTCACCCACGGCGGCCGAGAACCGCCCGGCGAACGCCGTCCGGGACAGCCGTGCCGTGGCCGCCAGCGACGCGAGCGTCCACGGCCGCCCCGGCTCGCCGTGCATCGCGCCGAGCGCCGCCGCCAGATGCGGGTCGCGCAACCCGGCCAGCCAGCCCGGATGATCGGTGACCGCGCCGTGCCGGCGGATCGCCCGCGCGATCATCGCGTCGGACAGCCGGGCCATGACGACGTCGCTGCCCGGCCCGGCCTCGAACGCCTCCTGCCGCAACGCCTCGACATAGGGCGCCAGCCACCGGCTCTCGGCCGCCGGCACCAGGATCACCCGGGGCAGTCCGCTCAGCGCCGGATGGCCGGGCTCGCCCGCGACGAACGCCCCGCAGACGATCGTGGTCGACGGCCCCTCGGTGCCGTGCCGGAGACGCACCCCGTCGGCCCGTGCCGCGAGCTCGAAGCCCGAGGTGGCCGGCGCCAAGCCGTACACCAGCTCATGATCGTCGCCCCTGGGCAGGATGACCGTGTCGCCCTCGCCGAGCGGGATGACCTCGCCGGCCAGTGACAGATCGCAGCGCCCGGCGGTGATCAGGTGGACGCCGCGCAGTCCCGGCCGGTCGAAGACGAGCCGGAACGGGCCGTTCATCTCGATCCAGCGATAGGCGGCGCTGGTGAAGCGGATCTCGCGCAGCACCGTGCCCAGGACGTCCGATGTGGTCGGCGGGATGGGCACACATGGATTGTCGCCCCGGCCGTTCCTAGCGTCGAGGCATGACGAAGATACTGGTGACAGGCTCGACCGGGATCGGCGGCGCGGTGGCCGCGCAGCTGGGGGAGCGGGCTCTGACGATCGGCCGGCACGGCCACATCCGGGCCGACCTCTCCCTGCTGTCGTCCGCCGCCGAGGCGGCCGCCGAGGTCGCCGCCGGCCGCGACCGGCTCGACGCGATCGTCTGCTGCGCCGGAGTGTTCACGATGCGCGCGGTGACGACGGCCGAGGGGCTGGAACGGGCGTACGTGCTGAACTATCTGTCCCGCTTCCTGCTGATCGACCGGCTGCTTCCGCTGCTGCCGCCGGACGGGCGGGTGGTGCTGGTGGCCAACGCGGGTCGCTATCGGGACACGCGTGCGAACCCCACCCGGGGGCTGAGCGTCGCCGGGCGGACCCAGTTCGCCAACGACCTGTACGCGGTGGAGCTGGCGGCCCGGCACCCGTCACTCTCGGTGGCCTGCGTCTTCCCGGGCCTGGTGGCGACGCGGGTGTTCCGCGACGCGACCGGTGTGCCGGCCGGGCTGCGGTGGATGATGGACGCCCTTCAACAGCGGATCGGCGCCTCGCCGGAATCGGCCGCGCGTGGACCCGTACAACTGGCAATCGGTCCTCGGTCTGCCTCTGGCTTCTACGGGCCGTCGGCGCGCCCGCTGACCGTGCCCGCGAGAGTCCGTGACGGCCGGCGGGCCGCGTTGTGGGCCGAGAGCGAGGAGGTGATCGGGCGCGTAAGGTCGCGAGGGTGAAAGACCTGCTGAGCGGCCTCGACGTCGTCGACGACGCGGACGTGCTGGAGAGCCTGGCCCACGACGACGCGGAGTGGGCGCCCTACGGCAGGCCGGCCGCGGCCGTTCGGCCCAGGACCACAGATGATGTACGCCGGGTCGTGGCGGCCTGCGCCGAACGAGGCATCCCGATCGTCGCGCGCGGCGCCGGTACCGGCCTGTCCGGCGGCGCCAACGCGGTCGACGGCGCCATGATCGTCGACCTGTCGAAGATGAACCGGATCATCGAGATCGACGCCGAGAACATGACGGCGACGGTGCAGCCGGGCGTCGTCAACGACGACCTGAAGAAAGCGGTGGCGGCGCACGGCCTGTGGTATCCGCCGGATCCGGCCAGCGTACCCTGGTCCACCATCGGCGGCAACGTCGCCACGAACGCGGGCGGGCTCTGCTGCCTCAAATACGGCGTCACGCGCGACTACGTGCTCGGGCTGGAGGCGGTGGTGGGCGGTCCGGCGGGGGCCTACGGCACTGTCGTACGCCTGGGGCGCCGCACCACCAAGGGCGTCAGCGGATATGACCTGACCGCCCTGTTCACCGGCTCCGAGGGCACCTTCGGCGTGATCACCGAGATCACGCTGCGCCTGCGCCCGGCCCGCCGCGAGGCCCCGCGCACGGTGGTCGGCGCGTTCGACAGCGTGGTGGCGGCGGGCGCGGCGGTGGCCGCGTTGACCAGGGCCGGCCTGCTGCCCGCGGCGCTGGAACTGCTGGACCGCACGTGCCTGCGAGCGGTGGAGGAGTGGAAGCACCTGGGCCTGTCGTCCGACGCGGCCGCCCTGCTGCTGGCCCAACTGGACAGCCCGGGCGCGGCCGGCGACGAGGAGGCGGCCGAGGTGGCCGCGGTCTTCCGGGACGCCGGAGCGCTGTGGGCCGAACAGTCCACTGACGAGATCGAGGCCGAGGCCTTGTTCGCGGCCCGCCGCCTGGCCTATCCGGCGCTGGAGCGGCTGAGCCCGGTGCTGACCGAGGACGTGTGCGTGCCCCGTTCCCGGGTCCCCGACATGCTGGCCGCCATCGAGGAGATCGCCGCGCGCCACGGCGCCACCATCGCGACGATCGCCCACGCCGGCGACGGCAACCTGCACCCGCTGATCCTGGCCCCGGCCGGCGACGAGCCGGCCCGGCGGGCCGCCCAGGCCGCCTTCGAGGACATGCTCACCGCCGCCATCGACATGGGCGGCACGGTGACCGGCGAACACGGCGTGGGCCTGCTGAAGCGCGCCGGCATGCGGCAGGAGCTCTCCCCGGCGGTCCTGGCCATGCAAGTGGCCATCAAACAGACCCTGGATCCATTGAACATCTTCAACCCGGGCAAGGTCATCGGCTGACCCCGGCGTCCTTCGGTCGGGGGACGCGCCGGTCCGAAGAGGATCTATAGGGCCAGGTGAGGCTTGCGCCGCTGAGGAACTCTCGGGGGTGTGAAAATTTCACGATTGAGTCCCGGTGGCGCTGCCACTAGCCTGGTCGGGTCCGTCGGCCGACCGGGGTCGCCGAGGGGTGGCGCTGGCGATTCTCCACCCGCCACGCTTGTCGATCCGGTGACCGGCGAAAGAGGGCTCACGATGACCGAGCGCGGCTCAAGCCGCTCTTTCGCGCTGCGTGCAGTTGTCGTTACGCTGGGGCGGTCCAGGCGTCGTCAGGAAGCCGGGGGTCTATAGTGCCGAATTTCTTCCTGAGTTCGGCCGCCGGCGACGACGATCCGTATGTTCGGCAGTTCTTCGACGATCTCCGCGGCCGGGTCTCGGCCCTGAGCTCCGACCACGGCGCCGACCTGTCCTTCCTGGGCACGGTCGGCAACCGGGACACCGCTCTCCCGGCCGACATGCTGTTGCGTCTCGCCTCGTGCGACGTCTTCGTCGCTCTCGCCTCGCCGCGGTACTTCCGCAACGCGACCTGCGGCCGGCAGTGGGAGATCTTCACGAGCCGGTTCAAGGCGGGCGACGACCGTGCGGCGATCATCCCGGTCGCGTGGTCGGCCGACGCGTCGATGCCGGAGTTCCTGGGTGTCCCGCTGGTCGCGCCCGAGGGCCCGTCCCGAGGGCTGCGGCAACTGGTTCGCCTGCGTGGCCTCAGATCCGAATACGACGCCTTTCTCGGCGAGCTCGCGCGCCGGGTCGTCGCCGCCGGCGAGGCCGCTCCGGCCCCGTCCAGCGAGCCCGTCACTGATTTCGCCACGGTGCCCAACATCTTCTCGGCGTCCATAGTGGATCTTCGAGTGCACATCGTCATCGCGGCCGCCTCCCGTCAGGAGATGGACGAGGTCCGCGACGACCTGTCCTATTACGGCGCCGAGGCCCGCGACTGGGCGCCCTACCGGCCGGACGTGCCGGGGTCGCTGGCCAGCCGGGCCCGCCTGCTGGCGGCCGATCAGGCACTGCGGGGCGAGGTGGCGGCGCTCGACGACGTCCTCGACCGCATCGAGAGCGCCCGCGCCGCCCACGAGATCGTCGTCATCCTCTGCGACTGGTGGATCACCCAGCTCGACGCCTACCGGCACATCCTCGCCGAGATCGATCGCCGCGGGCTGGGCGACACCGTCGTGCTGGTTCCCGCCAGCCGGTCCGACCGGGAGTCGATGGACAACCTGGCCGAGCTCCGCTTCGGACTGCGCAGGACCTTCCGGGAGAGCTGGCAGCAGGCGCAGGCCCATCTGCACAGCGATCTCGGCACGGCCGAGGCGTTCGACGCCGACCTGGCCGGCGTCCTCGAGGAGGCCCGCAACCGGCTGTTCCGCAGTGGAGCCGAGCCGGTCGAGACCGGCGGCCCGGTGGTCGAGCGACCCATCCTCCGTGGCCCGTGATGGCGCAGGGAAAGTACACTGAGTGATCGATTACTCACGATCAATCGTCCTCGGGAGAAGGCACGTGGGATCGTCAGTCACGCCGCCGTTCTTCTTCATCAGCTATGCGCACGATTCCGGCGAGGATGATCACCACGTCGACCGGTTCTACCGCGATCTGAACCACGACGTGCTCATGTTCGCCGGCAGCCGGGCCGAGACCGCCGGCTTCTGCGACGCCCTGCTCAAGCTCGGCCAGCGCTGGTCCGAGTCGCTCGTCGACAATCTCAGCACGGCTCAGGTCCTCATCCCGATCATGAGCCCCGGCTACTTCCGGAGCGCGGCCTGCGGCAAGGAATGGGCCGTGTTCTCGGCGCGGCTCGCCCGTGCTCGCCGGCCCGGCGCGGACAACTCGCTGATCATTCCTCTGCTGTGGGTGCCGATGACGCCGCCGCCGATCGCCCAGCCGTACCAGTTCAAGGACAGGGACTTCGGCGTCAAGTACGACGAGGTCAAACTGCGCGCCCTGATCCGTGAGGGCCGGTACGCGGACGACTACAAGGCTTTCGTGCAGAAGCTGGCCCAGCGGGTGTTCGAGCTCGGTGAGGCCGCGCCGCTGGCCCCGGCACCGGGCCGGCCGCAGTTCGACGACATCACCTCCGCGTTCCCCACCGTTCCCGAGGCACGGACCCCGAACGGGGCCCGCGACGTGAAGGCCTCCGCCAGCAACCGCCGGTCGTCCCGTGTCGACCGTCCCATCCTCAACACCAATCTCCCCGAGGACCCCCGATGAGTGTCAGCGCCGACAGCGGCCCGGCCGGCCGGATCATCACCTTCTACAGCTACAAGGGCGGCACGGGGCGCACGATGGCGCTGGCCAACGTCGCGTGGCTGCTCGCCATGAACGGGTACAAGGTGCTGGCCATCGACTGGGACCTCGAGTCGCCGGGCCTGCACCGCTACTTCCACCCGTTCCTGCGGGACAAGAACCTCCGCAACTCCGAGGGCATCCTCGACCTCATCCGCAAGCACACCGAGTTCAACTTCCGGCTCGAGGACACGCTCGACCCGGCGCGGGCCACGGTCCAGATCCACGAGTACGCGGCCTCGCTGGAGTGGGAGTTCCCGCGCGGCGGCCTGCTCGACTTCGTGCCCGCCGGCCGGCAGGACCTGGGATATACCGAGGCGGTCAGCACGTTCGACTGGGACTCGTTCTGGCGGCTGCACCAGGGGCCGCGGCTCCTGGACGCGCTGCGGGAGGACATGGCCCGCAACTACGACTTCGTGCTGATCGACAGCCGCACCGGCACGAGTGACACGGGCGGCATCTGCACGGTGCATCTGCCGGACACGGTGGTCAACTGCTTCACGCTGAACACGCAGAGTGTCAACGGCGCGGTGGCGATCACCGCGTCGATCCTCAAGCACGCGTCCGACATCACCGTGCTGCCCCTGCCGACCCGCATCGAGGACGGCGAGATGGCGAAACTCGAGCGGGGCCGGGTGTTCTCGCGGCGCAGCTTCGAGCCCTATCTCGGCTTCCTGGGCGGTCAGCCCGCCGACGAGTACTGGAACAGCGTCGAGGTCCCGTACATCCCGTACTACGCGTACGAGGAGATCCTGGCCGTCTTCGGCGACATGCCCCGCCTCAACGGGCCGCTGCTCAGCCCGTACACGAACCTGGCGTCCCGGATCGCCGGCCAGGAGTGCCGGGCGGTGGTCATCCCGGAAGCCGACCGCAACCGGGTCCTGCGCGCCTTCGAGCAGTCCGTCCCGCAGCCGAAGCGCACGATCGTGGTGGCGTACGCGCCGCTCGACCGGATCTGGGCCGAGTGGCTCAGCGACCGGCTGCGCGGCACCGCGCACCGGGTCATCCTGCAGAGCATCCGCGAGTCCGTGCCCGACCTGGACGCGCTCGACCACCTGGTCGTGATCTTCTCCCGCGACCTGATCGCCCGTGAGGGTGGCCTGCGGCTCCTGCGGACCGTCCGCGACCGCACCGCCCAGAACGACGAGAACCTGCTCGCGGTGCTCCGGGTCGACGCGACGCCGCTGGACGGCCGGGTCCCGCCGCGGATGCTGGTCGACGCCATGGGCACCAGCGAGGACCGCGTGCTCGAATCGGTGTCGGCGGTCCTGGCCCTCGACGCGGCCCCGCTGTCCGGCGGCGGGGTGGAGGCGGGCGAGGTGCGCTACCCGGCCGACCTGCCGCCACACTTCCAGGTCAGCCTCACCCGCAACCCGCGCTTCTCGGGCCGGGGCGGCGTCATCGAGGACATCCGCAACCGCCTGCTCGGCAGCGAGCCGAGCGGCGCCCGGCTGGCGCTGACCGGCCTGCCCGGTGTCGGCAAGACTCAGACCGCCCTGGAGTACGTCTACCGGTTCGCGGCCAGCTACGACGGCATCTGGTGGATCTCGGCCACACAGCCGAGCCGGGTCCGGATCGGCCTGGCCGAGATCGCGACGAAGCTGTCCCTGCCCGGCGGCACCGTCGAGGAGCAGGTCATCGCGGTCATGGACGCGTTGCGGCGTGCCGTCCCGGTGCGCCGGTGGCTGGTGGTGCTCGACAACGCGGACTCACCGGCCGACCTCGAGGGCCTCATCCCGTCCGGCCCGGGCCACGTGCTGGTGACCTCACGCAACCCGCAGTGGGCGAACGAGCTCGACGCGGTCGACGTCGGCGTGTTCAAACGGGCCGAGAGCATCGAGCTGCTCGGCCGCCGGGTGGAAAACCTGGGCCCGGCCGACGCGGACCAGCTCGCCGGTCGCCTGGGCGACCTGCCGCTGGCGCTCGAACAGGCCGGCGGCTGGCTGGGCAGCACGGCCATGTCGGTGTCGGACTACCTCGACCTGCTCGACCGCGGCGCCGCCGAGGCGATGGGCGAGAGCGCGCCCGCCGCCTACAACCAGACCGTGGCCTCCACCGTCGGCGTGGCCTACGAGCGGCTCAGTCAGACCAGCCCGGCCGCCACCCGCCTCATCGAACTTCTCGCATTTATGGCGCCCGAAGTCATCCCTTATCGCATGATTAGCAACAAACAACTGACCGCGCTGCTCGCCCCGATCGACCCGCGGATGTACGACCCGGCTCGTCACGGATCGCTCATCCAGGACATCGGCCGTCTCGGGCTCGCCAGGGTGGACGCAGGCACGAACGAAGGGAAACCGGCTCCGGGAAGGCGTGGCATCGTGGTGCATCGGCTCACTCAGGATATCGTCCGGTCGCGGTTGTCCCCTTCCGACCAGGACGAGCGCAGGAGGGAAATCCAGAGCGTGCTGGCAGAAGCGGACCGGGGCAACCCGGACAACCTCGAGAACCGCGAGGCCTACGAGGCCATCCGCCCGCACCTGGAGCCCAGTGGCGCGCTGACCTCCGACCAGCCCGAGACGCGGCAGCTCGTCATCGACATGTCGCGTTACCTTTACGTGCGCGGCGACCTCGAAGGATCCCGAGAGCTCGCCGAGGCGGCCCTGAAGGAGTGGCTGCCCCGCTTCGGGGCCGACGATCTGTGGGTGCTGCGGATCAAGCGCACCCTTGCTCTCGTCCTGCGGGAGCAAGGTCATGAGGCCGAGGCCTACGACATGAACGCCGACAGCCTCGAACGCCTCCGGCGGGTCGCCGGCGACAATGATCCGTACACGTTGTCGACCGCCATGATCTTCGGCGCGGATCTCCGGGCCCGTGGCGAGTACGAGAAGGCGGTCAGTCTCGACGAGCAGACCCTCAAGGGATTTCGTGACGCTTACGGCGACAATCACTTCGACACCCTGAACGCGGCCAGCAATCTAGGTACCTCGCTGCGGTTCGTCGGAGGGTTCGACGAGGCGGCCGAGCGGGATCGTGACACCCTTCGCCGTCGCCGTGAAACTCTCGGGCCTCGCGCGCTTGCGACCGTGAACTCGCAGGCGAACCTGGGAGCAGATCTGATCGAATTGGGCGACCTCGTCCCGGCGCGAAATCTCCTGGAGGAGGCGTACGAAGCGACGCGTTCGGATCACGGAGAAGGTCATCTGCGTACTCTGCGCATCGCCAACATCTACTCGGTTGCTCTGCGCCGCCTGAACGAGGTGGCGAAGGCCGCCGAGGTCATCGACGACATGGTCCGGCGGGCCACCGAGGTGCTCGGCCGCTACAACCGGGTGACCCTCGCCGGCCGCCTGGAGCAGGCGGACGTGCGCTGGGCGCAGGGCCGGGTCAAGGAAGCCCGCGAGATCGCCGAGGAGGTCTACGCCGATTTCCGGGCCACCCGGGGCGAGCAGCACCCCGACACCACGGCGGCCGGGAACGATCTGGCCATCTTCCGGCGGCTGGCGGGCGACGCGCCGAACGCGCTGACGCTGGCCGAGCGGACCTTCGCGGTCCTCGACGACGTCTTCCGTCCCGGTCACCCCTACACCCTGGCCGCGATGATCACCCTGGCCAACGCGCAGTTCGTGGACGGAACGCGCCACCTGGCCCAGGAGACCGACGCCGACGTCCTCCAGCGGGCACGCCGGGTCTTCAAAGATTCCCACCCGACCGTGGGGGTGGCCATGCTCAACTGGGCGGTGAGCCACCGTGAGGCCGACCCGGGCGCCGCGAGCCGCAACCGGGACGAGGCGCTCAAGACGTTCGAGAGCGCCCTGGGCTCCAGCCATCCCCGGACGATCGCGGCCCGCGAGTGGCAGCGCGTCGACCAGGACATCGCGCCCTTCCCGATCTAGCCGCCGGCGCTCAGCCAGCGGTGGAGGGCCGTCAGATCGGGTCGTCCTGACTCGGCGTCGAGCCGCTCGACGACGGCCCTCAGCAGGTCGGGCCGCTCAGCGGCGACCGTCCGGTCGGCCGTTGTCGCGCACAGAGCGACGATGGCCTCGGCCCATTCGCGATCACCGTCCGCGGCGTCGGCCGTGACCACGGGCGGCCCGCAGGCGGGCGGCGCCTCGGCCGCGGACCAGGCGCGCACGAGGTGTTCGACGTCGGCCGGGCGGGGGCGATAGTGGGCCAGCCGCCACGACACCTGGGCCGTGAGGGTCTCGAGCCGCACCGACGGCGGCGTCGCGTCCTCCCGTCGCCAGGCGGCGAGGGTGCCGTCCAGGGCGCGGAGGAAGCGATCGCCGGCCGGGGTGAGCTCACCCCCGTCGAGCAGCTGGCCGAGGGCGTAGCCCACATGCTCGCGCCAGGTGAGGTAGCGGCGGCCGGCGTCTTCCGCCCGCGATCGGCAGGAGCGCCAGAACCCGGCCACGCCGGTGAAGGCATAGACGCCTTGCACGAGAGCGTCCACCGGCCTCGGGTCCGGACGCCACGGAGCGTGGTAGCGCGCCGGGCCGCCCTCGGGGCCGAGGTCGACGAGATCGAGCAGGGCGCCGAGTTTCTCGTGCTGAAATTCGTGCACCAGCAGCTCGGCGAGGGTCAGCGGGTCGTTCGGCACCGAGATCCCGATGGCGCCGAAGCAGCCCCGGACCGAGGCGCTCACCTGGGCCGCGTCGTCCGGGGTGCGCAGCGGCACCAGGGCCCGTAGGGCGATCCGCATGCCCGCCGAGTGCTCCGGTTGGTCCTCCTCCAGGATCTGCCAGGCGTCCCGCACCAGGCCGTCCAGGCGGGCCGTGGCGGGGGCGGGGAGGGGAGCGAGGGGAGGCACCGGAAAGCGGTCCCGCAGGGCGTCGGCGTCGATGATCTCCAGCGTGTGCCCAGGGAGGCGCACGTGGTGCGCGGGACGCCAGCCGGGGCGCGGCTCGTCCCACGGCCTCACCAGCTTGAGCGCGCTCCCGATGGTCAGCGTGGCGCCGTCGAACCGGATCGGCACCGGGGCCGGCCCGATCCCGGTCGCTGTGCCGACGCGTGGCAGGTGCAGGTCTCGTCCCGAGCAGTCGACGGTGAGCTCGAAGGGAACGCCGGCGGAGACAGCGGTGGCGGCGGCCAGCGACCCCAGCTGTTCCGCGGCCCGGCCGTCGAGGACAGGCACCACCGAGCGGAACCAGGCGCTCAGGAACGGGTAGCGCAGCAGCTCGAGCCCGGCCGCGGGCGACGCCTTCTCGGTCTCCATCACGAGCTGGAGCGCGTCGCGCAGCGGCACCGGAAGGGAGTCCCACCTCTCGGCGACGGCGAGCAGGCGGAGCCGGCGCGCGGAGAGCTGCGCCTCGGTCAGCACCGCGATGGCGCCCGGTGAGCCGCCGCCCTCGGCCAGGCTGCGGAACTGGTCGCCGGTGAGGACGTAGCGGCGCATTCAGCGCTGCCTTCCGCGCTCGCCGAGCGCGCCGGCCACGCGGCCCCGGATGTGGGTGATCAGCCGGTACAGGTCGCGGCAGTAGACGGACGGATGAGCGAAACCGCCGTCCGCCCCGAAACGGTGCGAATACTGGCCTCCGCCGCAGGTCGTCACCACCGGGCAGATCTGACAACCGGTGCCCAGGGTGGCGAGGCCCCGCCCGGTGGCCCGGACGGCGGGATGGCCGGCGGCCTCGTCGAACGAATGGTCGTGTATGGACATGCCGAGGGCGCCCAGGCCGGGGGCCGTGGTCTTGAGCGCGTCGGTCGCCTCCAGGCTCCCGCCGGTCTCGACGGTGATCGCGCGCGGCGCGTTCAGCCCGATCGCCTCGGTGTCGCTGGCGCCGCCGAGGAGCAGCATGACGATCGACTCGAACAGCCGGATGCCGGTCTCGCGGACCGGCGCGTCGAACCATCGGTCGAAGACCCGGATGAGCCACGACGCGTACGGCGTCGACGCCGGATCGTGGTGTGGCGGCGGGTGCACCCAGTTGGCCAGGGGAAGCAGCAGGTCGATGCTCGGTGGGCCGAGTGCCACCAGGTCTTCGTACGCCTGGACCGGGTCGTTCTCGAGGTCGATGGTCAGGAGCAGGCCGGTCCAGACGGCATCGTGTGCCTTCAGCCTCTCCAGGCCCCGCCGCACGAGGTCGAAGCTGGGGCGCCCGTCGGCGTACCGCCGATGTCGGTCGTGGGCCTCGCGGCCGCCGTCGACGCTGACGCCCACGGCGACCCGGTGCCGATCGAAGAGGCCGAGGAACTCGTCGTCGATCAGGGTGCCGTTGGTCTGCAGCGACACGTCGACCTCGGTCGTGGAGGGTACGCGGGCGCGGACCGACGTGATGACGTTCTCGATGACGGCGGGGCCGGCGAGCAGCGGCTCGCCACCGTGGAGCACGACGAAGATCTTCTCCAGGGCGTGCGTGGCCGCATGCTGCCCGATCCGGCCGGCGAGCGCCTCGACGGTCCGCTCGCTCATCACCATCGGACGGTCACGCCAGCTCTGATCGACGTGGTGATAGACGTAGCAGTAGTCGCAGGACAGGTTGCACCGGCTGTGGACCTTGACGATGAACTGCTGGAACGGCGGGGCCAGGCCGACGGCCACCATGGGTCAGGAGCGCCGCAGGGGCGCGGCGTTGAAGGCGGCCACGCTGTCCGGCTCTCCGGACGAGGCGCGCTCCACCACCCGGCGCAGGCAGTGATCCAGAGCGGTGTCACCGCGCTTCCTCAAGGCGAGGAGCTCGTCGAGCGTCATGTCGGCCACGCGGACGAGTCCGGTCTCGATGGAGGGGGCGGGAGGTGGCGTCATCGTTTCTCGCTTTCGTCGCCCGTGCCGGGACGGGGATTCGGGCACACGGGTCGCCGGTGGGCCAACCAGCTTTCCGCGAAACGCACCGCTTCGCGAATGGGGAAAAGGCGACTCGCCGCCGCACCGACCATCCCTCGGCGTAGAGAGTCGTTCTTATCGTACGCGGCCTCGTAGTCGGCTCCCAGATCACCGAAATCGTGATCATCGAGCCCGATCGTTTCGTATGGTACCCACTCGCGTCCGTTTCCGGTGTGCATGACGGCCGTCAGTTGTACGACCGATGGGTGCCCCCGGCGCGACTCCGCGAGGTGGAATGCGGTGCATTTCTCGAAACCGACGCCAAGGAGCAGCACCTTTGCGCCGGCGCGTTCCAGCGCGGCCAGGGGCGAGCCGTCGCCGAGCAGCGATGCGAGGTCGTGCCGGGCCATCAGCGCCTCCGCGGCCGGCCCGGCGGCGGCGAACGAGGTCAGCGGATGCCCGCTCCGGTGGGCGCCCGGCCACGTCCGGACCCGCTCGGCGACGGCGCCCATGCCGGCGCTGGGTGTCAGGCGCGGATCGAAAGCCGGAAGGTGTTCACGGATCGTGTCCCACCACTCGGACGGGACCGCTTCGTGCGACCACCGCGCGGGATCACGGTTGTCCGGCGTCTGCGCCGGCACCACGACCGTCCCCCCTGGACCGACCGCGTCGAGCAGGGCCTGGACCACCGCGGTGGTGCCGCCGCACACCCAGCCGATGGCCCGCAGCGAGCTGTGAACCAGCAGGACGTCGCCGGTCCGGGCACCCAGGGACGTGAATTCGCGCGTGAGTGAATCACGTGTCCTCAGCGGTGTGCCGGGAGCGATCATCAATACTCCTTCCGCACCGGAACTGATGCCTTAATCGTCGTTTACCCGGCGGTCGCGGAGCCCGGTTCTGTCATCTCGCCGCACAAGTTGACGACTATTGGCATCTGGCCTTCCAATGGACTTTCAGCGTCTGGCACAACTTGACAGTTCTTGGCATCCGGGCCGGCGAACGGGGAGTCTGATTGTGGCGAGGGCACCTGAGCCGGGCATCGTCGGCGACGGCCCGCTGGGTGATCTTCTCCGCGCCCTGCACGGGCTCCACCGCGCGGCCGGGAAGCCGGGCGCGCGCCGCATCAGCGCGGCGATCCGGGGCCGGGAGGACATGCCCGACACCGTCAGCCACGAGACGATCGGCGCCATGCTGCGCGGAAGCGGCCTGCCGAAATGGGTCAAGGTCGAGTGTGTCGTCCGGCAGCTCGCCGAGTGGTCGGTGACCGGGCACGACGCCGATCAGGAGATCCGCCGCTTCCACCAGCTCTGGCTGGCGGCGGACGACGGTCCCGCGACGAACCTGCCGGCCCGTGTGCGCAACGACTTCGTCGAGCCGCGCCGGCCGGTTCCGCCGCCGGCCGCCCCGCCGGTCTCCTCCGGCGCGATGGTGAACAACGTGCCCGGCCCGGCCCTCCACTTCACCGGCCGGCAGGAGCTGCTCGCGCAGATCAGGGCGGTGCTCACCGGCCCGGCCCGGATGCCGCTCTCGCTGGTCGGGCTCGGCGGTGTGGGCAAGACCCAGCTGGCGTTGCAGTACGTCGCCCGGTGGGCGGCCGAGTACGACGTGCTCTGGTGGGTGCCGGCCGAGCAGCCCTCGCAGGCGATCGCGGCCCTGGCCGCCCTCGGTGACCAGCTCGGGCTCATCCCGGCCAACGACATGCGGCAGACCGTCCGTGACGTGCTCACCGCGCTCGAGGAGAGCGCCCTGCGCTGGCTGCTCATCTACGACAACGCCGACCAGCCGGCCGAACTGGTCGCCCTCGTTCCCGCGGTCGGGGGCCAGGTGATCATCACGTCACGCAACTACGCCTGGGCGTCGGCCGCGGGCACCCCGTTCAGCGTGGGCGTCTTCTCCCGGCCGGAGAGCATCGCCTTCATGCGCGAATGGGGTGTCACCGCCCCCGCCGACGATTGCGACACGCTGGCCGGTCAGCTCGGTGACCTCCCGCTCGCCGTCGACCAGGTCTGCGCGATGCAGGCGGCGACCGGCATGCCGCTGGCGGAATACCTGCGCTTGTTCGCCGAGCACCTGGAGGAGTTGCTGGCGGCGGGGCTCCGGCCGGGGTCGCGCACCACGACGGTGACCACGTTCGTGAGCGTCGCGGCCGGGCGGCTGCGGGCGGAGTCCGTCGCGGCGGCCCAGTTGCTGGAGGTCCTGGCGTTCATGGCGCCGCTGCCGGTGTCGCTCTCTTTGTTGCACCGGGGCCGGGACGCCGATGTGACGCTTCCGCTGGGCCGGGTGCTCTACCGCACCGACGATCTGCGCAAGCAGGCGGAGCATCTGGGCCGATACGGTCTCGTCCAGCTGGGCGGCGACGGCGAACAGCTCCAGATGCACCGGCTGGTGCAGCTGATGGTGCGCGACGGCCTCAGCGAGCAGGACGCCGCCGCCCGCCGGCTCGACGTCCATCGTCTCCTGGCCGCGGCCGATCCGCGGGATCCCGACGACTCCCGCACCTGGACGCAGCACGGCGAGATCGGCCCGCATCTGATCGCGTCCGATGCCGTGCACTCGGCCGACATCACCGCGCGGGCGGCCGTCCTCGATCAGATCCGCTATCTGGAACGGATCGGCGACTTCGAGGCCTCGGCCGAGCTGGGCCGTTCCGCCGTCGAGGCGTGGCGGGCCGATCCGGCTGCGGGCGGGCTCGGCCCGGAGCACACGCTCACCGTCCGGGCCGTCCGCCATCTGGCGAACGCGTTGCGATCGCTCGGCTCGTACGACGAGTCGCGCCGCATGATCGTCGAGCTGCTGGCGGTCCTGCGGGCCAGCCGCGAGTTCGGCCCCGACCATCCCGACACCCTCGCGACGGCCCGGGTCCTCGCCTTCTACCTGCGGCTCGCGGGGGAGTACCGGCAGGCTCTGGAGGAGGATCGGCGCACGGCCGAGGTGCTCCGCCGGCTGCACGGTCCGCAGGACACACGGACGACCGACGCGGTCGGCAACCTCACCATCAACCTGCGGTTGCTCGGCGACCCGGGCGCGGCCCTGAAGCTCGACGAGGATCTGGTCCAGACGCTGCGCCGGAGCGTCGGGGCGGAGAACGAGCGCACGCGCGTCGCCGTCCGCAACCAGGCCTGGGATCTCGTCGGCCTGGCCCGGTTCCGTGCGGCGGTCGATCTCCAGCTGCCGCACATGTCGCGGCGGAATCCCGGCGACATCGCCCTGGCCCGGCGGGCGGTCGTCGTCGGGCTGCGGAAGTCGGGGCGGATCAGCGAGGCCCTGCAGAGATCGGCCGACGACTACCGGACCTGTCAGAGCCAGTACGGGCCCGATCACCACCTCACCCTGGCGTCGATCATGACCTATGCGAACACCCTGCGGGCCGTCGGGGACGCGCTCGGGGCCCGGCGACTGGCGACCGAGGCGTTCGACCGCTACCGGCGGCTGTTCGGCCCGCAGAATCCGCTGACGCTCGCCGCCTCGGCGAACCTGGCCGTCGTCCTCCGGGCTTTGGGCCAGTGGCGGGAGGCGTACAACATCGATTCGCTGACTTACGAGCAGACGGAGCGGACGCTGGGGCCCGATCATCCCCACACGCTGGTCACGGCGATCGGGCTGGCCAACGACCTGGCGCACCACCACCTCGAGAAGGACGCCGTCGAGCTGGGGGAGGCGACGCTGGCGGGACTGCGGCGGACACGGGGTGACGAGCATCCGGAGACCTGGGTGTGCGCCGCCAACCTGGCCCTCGATCAGGGCGCGTCACGGCGGGAGGCGGTCGGCCGGCTGGCCGGGCTGCTGGGGGCCGAGCACCCCGACGTGCGGGCCGCGCTCGACGGGAAGCGGCTCGAATGCGACATCGAGCCGCCGCCCACGTAGCGGCCCCAGGCGGCGGGCCCCGGGCGGCCAGATCACGTCCACCCGCTTGCCCAGCTCACGGGCCCGGGCCACGGTGTGCGCGGTGCCGCCCCGTCCGCCGGCCTCGGTGCCGTCCCAGACCGCCACCACGACCTCGCAGCCGGCCAGCATGCGTTCGCTCGCCTCCGCGTAGCGGGCCTCCGGGGCCGGGCCGGTGCCGACCCGCGAGACCCGGTCGGCTCGTCTGAGCAGGCGCCGGGTGCGGCGGCGGTTGCCGGGCGGGCCGGGCAGGATCACCTCGAGCGTGCCGCCGAGGTCGCGGACGGCCCGGGCGAACAGGCTGTCGGCGCCGTCGGCGAGGCAGGTGACGCCGTGCACGTTGTCGTAGACGCGGAGCTGGTCGCGCAGATATCGCCTCAGGGCCAGGTAGATCGGGCGGCTCGACTCGCGGGTCAACCTGATGTGGCCGGTCACCCCGACGCGGAGCACGTTGTCGCCCATCACACCAAGTGTGCTCTGCGGACCGGTTGAGGCCCGTCGATCCGTACCACCTGGAAGCCCGCGTCGGCGAGGACGGCCGGCAGGTCACGGACCGCGGCTCGGTTCTTCTCGCGGCGCTCGTCGGGCAGGTCCGCCCAGTCGAGCAGGTACGGCGTCAGTTTCGCCCGCGCGTCGCGGGCCGGGCCGTAGCGCCAGCCGGCCGCGCGGGCCTCCCGTACCCAGCGGTCCTGCTCGGACTGCGCCAGCAACTCCACCTCGTCCCAGGTCAGTGCGAAGTCGCCGGGGCCGCTGCGGGCCACGATAGTGCAGTCGATGGCGCTGAGCTTGATGCCGATCGAGTCCGCCTGGGACCGGTTCGAGGCACGGCGCTCCTCGTCGAGCCGTCCCCACTCGACGAGGGCGGCCGGGTCGGTGGGCTCGTCGGGAAGCTCGCGGCAGGCGATGAGATAGCGCTCGTGGATCAGGCGGGCCAGGCGTTCCACGAGGTCTTCCGCGATGAGCGCGGGATCGCAGGCCGCGGCGTGCTTCGGGAACAGTTTGATCTTCCCGTGGACCTGGTCGAGCAGCCGGTGACCGTACTCGTCGCCGAAGGCGTCGGTCAGCCCGGCCAGCCGGTCGACCGGGACCAGCACGGTTCCGGCGACACGATGCCACAGCTCGTAGGCGGTCAGCGCCAGATCAAGCCCGTACTCCTCGTCCTGGTAGCAGAGGTAGGCGTCGTCGTAGGTCAGGTCGGGACGCTCGGCGAGGACGGACGGGACGTCGGAGTCGTGGGCCGTGATGGCGCACGCGTCGTCCAGGATGGTGTACCGGCTGCGCAGCGCGGCCAGGGCCGTGCCCGCCCCGGGCCGGACGAAGTCGACCACGATGCGCATGTCGGTGCCGGTGCGCCGTAGTCGCCAGTCCCGGGCCAGCGAGACGAGCAGCGCGCGGGCGAACGGCGCGTCGCCCGCGATCAGGAGCCTCGGAGCCCGGCCGCCGACCGGCTCCAGCGGCCGCTCGGCCAGCAGCACCTGCACCGCGAGCTGGTCCAGGTTGAAGAAGTCGAGGCGGAGGCCGGGGGCGGCGTCGACGCCCAGCCGGCGGGCCTGCAACGCGACGGCCCGCTCCGGATCGTGGATCTGCGCGTACACCGTCGCGTGATCGTCCAGCACCCGCCCGGCCGCGGCCGCGATGGCCACATTGGTGGCGCTGTCGTCGGTGCATGCGTAGATCACCCCGGCGTGGGCCGCGCCGGCTCCACGGAGGATGTCCGGGTCGGAGGCGTCGCCGGTGACACTCAGCAGGTGCTCGCGGCGCGAGGCCAGGGGGCCGGCCGGCTGGGTGCGGATGAGCACGGTCCGGCGCTGCGCCGTCGCGAGGTTACGCGCCAGGGCCGCCGCCGCTGTCGAGTCGCCGCAGACGATGGCGTGCCCGCGGGAGCTGCGGGCCCGGAGGCGGCCGAACTCGGCCGACAAGAGCAGCCGGGCCGCCTCGGCCAGCGCGAACAGGGTCACGGCGGGTGCGGCGAAGCGGGCGATCTGCAGCGTCGCCGGCAGGGGTGCGGTGGCTTCCTGGAGTGGATCGGCGCCGAGCACGAAGAGCTGAAGATCGAAGTAGGCGATGTTGAGAAAGGTGCGTCCCGGCAGTTGCTGCTCGACGAAGTACCGGTCGAGGCCGATGTAGCCCAGAATGAGGGCCGCGAAGGCGAGCGCCACGAACGACAACCGCACGGCTGCCGCGGTGTGGCGCCCCAGGCCGCTGGAGGCGGATCTATCGACGTTCGCCACAGCCATTACTTCATTGTGTCATCACCCGGCTACCTAAAGTGGGCACGACCGGTCCTCGCCTGATCGCCGGCCTGGGCGTACTCCATCAGGCGCAGGGCGAACAGGGAGTCGTTGGCCCGATGCCAGTTCGGCCAGTCGACACTGGGCCAACCGGAGCTCCGGCGAAGATGACGGAGCTTGCTGCGCAGGAGTCGGAACCCGTCGATCTCGGCGTCGCGCAGGTGTCCGCGCTCCAGGAGCGCCGAGGCGAGCCGGGCCACCCACGTCGATCGCCGGCGCTCGCCCTCGCGCGGTTCGCTCCGCGGGGACGAGCAGGAACCCGAGCGCGTAGAGCGCGGCGTTCCGTTCATCGCCGTACCAAGGGTGCGAGCCGAGGCCGGGCTCCTGCGCCGGCGGGATGCGCCGCCCTAGACGCTTCTCGGCCCGCCGCTGCCGCGCGTACCGGGCGGACTCGATCAGCCAGAGGCCGCGGCTGGACGACAGCGCGTCCATGGCCCGCAGCAGGGCGGCCTCGTCATGGCGAAGATTGCCCGCCACATGCTCGAGGTAGCCGAACGTGGCCTGGAAACCGAGAGGGCAGTAGCGCTCGACGCAGCCGACGAGGGCGTTGAACCGCTGACCGTGGGCCAGCGAGGGATCGCGCACTTTCCGCTCGTACGTTCCGTAGCTCACGGCTCCAACGTATCGACGCCGGCGAGCGATTATCCGCCCCCGGGCGTCGGTGGCCCTTGCGCGGACACCGATGGGGCCCTGGCCGTGCGTCTCAGGCCAGCAGGCGGATCACGGCGGCCGGGCAGCGGTCGACGGCCTGTTGGATCAGGTCGCGGTCGGACTCTGGTGGGGAGTCGGTCAGGAGGATGACGACGGCCTCTTCCGGGTCCTGGTCGAAGACCGTGGGGGCGGTCATCGCGCAATTGCCGGCGCCGATGCAGGCGTCGCGTTCGACGGCTACCTTCATGTCCACGCCACCGGGAGCTCGGCCGGGCCCCGGACCACCGAGTCCTTCTTCCAGACGATCTCCTCCAGCGGGACCGCCACGCGTAAGGCCGGCACCCGGGTTGCCAGGGCCCGCAGGACCGTGGTCAGTTCCATGCGGGCGATCTGCTGGCCCACGCAGGCGTGGGCGCCGTGGCCGAAGCCCAGGTGGGCGCCCGGCTTGCGGGTGATGTCGAAGGTGTCGCCGTCGGGGTGCAGGGCCGGGTCGCGGTCGGCCGACTGGACGGCCACCACCACGTAGTCGCCGGCTTTCAGCTGTTCGCCGTTCAGCACCGTGTCCTCTGTGGCCTGGCGCAGCAGGCCCGTGCCGACCGCCAGATAGCGCACCAACTCCTCGGTGGCCGACGCGGCCGACGCCGGGTCCGCGACCAGCTTCTCCCATGCGCCGGGCATGTTCATGAGGGCGAGCAGGCCGTACGTGATCATGGAGGCTGTCGTGTCGAAGCCGGCGATCAGCAGGGCCGCGTTCATCTCGGTGAGCTCGGTGTCGGTCAGCGGCCGGTCGCTGTCGGCGCTGTGCTCGATCATGCGGCTGAGCACATCGTCGCCGGGCTGGGCGCGGCGGGTGGCGACCGCCTCGTACAGATAGGTGTAGAGCGGGGTCAGCGCCTCGCGCAGCTGGTCGGCCTTGGTCGACGTGTCGAACAGGGCCATCGCGGCCTCGTGCAGCAGGTGCCGCTGTTCGCGCGGCACGCCGATCAGTTCGGCGATCACCGAGGTGGTGATCTCCGTGGAGAACTGGCTGTGCAGCGGGTAGGGCTGGGGCGACGCGAGCATGCGGGTGATCGCCTCGTCGGTGATCCGCTCGACCATCGGGCGCAGCTCGGCCAGCCGGCGGGCGTGCGTCACCTGCGGGGCGAAGTTGCGCCGGATGCGGACGTGCTCCGGGCCGTCCATGCGGGTGAAGTTGTCGATCGGGCCGTCCTCGGCGTACGAGGCGAGCACGTGCGCGGCCAGGCCGGGCCGGGTCGAGAAGCGGCGGCCGTCGCCGAGCACCTCCCGCACCCCGGCGTAGTCGGAGACCAGCCAGGCGTCCAGGCCGGTCGGGCAGGCCACCCGGATCATGCGGCGGCCGGCGCGCAGCTCGGCGTACTCGGGCGGTGGGTCGAAGGGCCGTTCGTCCTCGGCCGGCATCGGCATAGCAGGCAGTGACATTTCGGTACCTCCCCGTGAGAACTTCCGGCGACGACCCTACGCGACATTTACTTTGATCGATACGAGGAAATGGAAGCCGTGCGAACTGTGGAGGTCACCGCGCCCGGCGGGACGCGGTGGGGTGTGCGGGTGGTGTGGGAGCCGCGATGGCGGGTGATGGCCCGGCGCCTCGGCGGATGGCGATCGAAGCGCCGTAAGGACTTCGGGCCGGGCGACGCGGTGAGCGGCGGCGCCGAGGTGAGCAGCGAGGTCAGCCGTGCGGGCGACCTCCGCGACGGGCGAGACCACCGGGGTCGAGGTGGTCGGCTGGCGGGCCGCCCTTCGGCGGCGGGACGCGATGGCCGCCGCGCTGCGGGAGCCCCGTAGGGTCGGAGACGAGGAACGACCATGGCGTGAGGGGTAAAGCGTTGTCTACGCAGATCACTGTGGCCCGGGCCGAGCCGGGGCTGCTACCGCACTTTCCCGATGTCGTGCGACTGGCCGACGGGCGGCTGCTGGCGGCCTGGCGCGAGAGCACCGGCCACGTGAAGGCGGACGGCCGGATCCGCCTCGCCGAGAGCGCGGACAACGGCAAGACCTGGAGCGAGCCGCGTACGGCGGTGGACGGCCCCTTCGACGACCGCGATCCCAAGCTGGTCGTGCTGAGGGACGGCACGGTCCTGCTCAGCTATTTCGTGATCGAGTGGACCGAGCCGTGGCACACCACCCACGGCACCTGGGTGCACCGCAGCACCGACAACGGTGAGACCTGGGGCGAGCCCATTCTCGTGGGCACGGCCATGGCCCTGCCCGAACAGGAGCGGCGGACCTCCAAGACCTTCTCGGCCTCGCACGGCGCGGCGGCCGAGCTCCCCAGCGGCGATCTTCTCTTTCCGCTGTACGGGCGGCTGCCGGGCGAGGCGTGGATGCGGGCGACGGTGGTGCGCAGCACCGACGGCGGCCGCACCTGGCCCGCCGAGACCGAGATCCTGCTGGCGGCGGCGGACGGCGTGCACTTCCAGGAGCCGACGCTGACGGTCCTGGACGATCGGGTGATCGTGCTGATCCGCACCACCGTGGGGCACGCCTACATCGCCGAGTCCACCGACGACGGCCACACCTGGAGCATCGCGCGGCCGACCGACATGCCCGCCTCGTCCCATCACGCTCTGCGGTTGAGCACGGGCGAAGTTCTGGTCACGTACGGCGACTTGAAGCCCCGCTTCTCCGAACACCGCGACACCGTGGGCCGCATCGTCCGTGATCCCGAGAAGAGCTGGGACGGCTACGGCGACGTGCAGCTCTACGACTCCGGACACTCCGATCAGGCGAACCCGTCGAGTGTGGAGCTCGAGCCGGGCCGGTTCCTGACCCTGGGCTTCGACGTGCGGGCGGCGACGGTGGTCGCGATCATCACCGAGAAATCGGACTACCCTCAGTAACGAATGTCGGCGGGCTTGTCCGACAGGGGCAGGCCCGCGGCCGCCCACGCCTCGAAGCCGCCGATCAGGTCGGTGGCCCGCCACAGGCCCAGCGCCTGGAGGCCGGCCGCGGCCAGGCTCGAGCTGTATCCCTGACGGCAGACCACGATGATCTGCACGTCATGGTCGGTGGCCTCGGGGATCTTGTGGGGCGACGACGGGTCGAGGCGCCACTCCATCACGGTCCGGTCGATGACGATGGCGCCGGGCAGGTCGCCCTGCTCGGCCCGCTGCTTGTCGGTTCGGGTGTCGATCAGCAGGGCGCCGTCGAGGACGGCGGCCCGGGTCTCGTGCGGGGTGAGGCGGAGAAGGCCCTCGCGGGCCTTCTCCAGCAGAGCATCGATCATGCGATCTCGTAGGCCAGGTTCGGCCGCAGCCAGCGCTCGACCTCGTCGACGCTCATGCCGCGGCGGGCGGCGTAGTCGACGATCTGGTCCTTGCCGAGCCGGCCCACGGTGAAGTACCGCGAATCGGGGTGGGCGAAGATCAGGCCGGAGACCGCGGCGGCCGGGGTCATGGCGTACGACTCGGTCAGCCCGACGCCGATCTCCCGCGTCCCCAGCAGGTCGAAGAGGTCCTTCTTCTCGCTGTGGTCGGGGCTGGCCGGATATCCGAGCGCGGGCCGGATGCCCCGGAAGCGCTCGGCGTGCAGGTCCTCCAGCTTCGGCTTGGCGTCCGGCTCGAACCACTGGCGGCGGACCTGGAGGTGCAGATATTCGGCGAACGCCTCGGCCAGCCGGTCGGCCAGCGCCTTGACCATGATGGCGCGGTAGTCGTCGTTCTCCGCCTCGTACCTGGCCGCGAGATCCTCGGCGCCGTGGATGGCCACCGCGAAGCCGCCGAGATGATCACCCGAGCCGGCGGGGGCGATGTAGTCGGCCAGCGAGCGGTTGGCGCGCCCCTCCGGCTTCTGGGTCTGCTGGCGCAGCATCGGGAACTTCACCCCGTTGCCGAGCACGATGTCGTCGCCGTCGCTGTGCGCCGGCCAGAAGGCGTACCGTCCCCGGGCCTGGAACGAACCCTCCGCGATGATCTTGTCAAGCAGGGTGTTGGCGTCGTCGAACAGCTCGCGCGCCACCGGCTGCTCCAGGATGGCCGGATATTTGCCCTTGAGCTCCCAGGCCAGGAACAGGAACTGCCAGTCGATCATCTCGCGCAGCTGGGCGATCGTCGGCTGCACGTCGCGGACGCCGGTGAAGGCCGGCGTCGGCAGGTCGCCGAAGTCGACCTCCTCGCGGTTGGCCCGGGCCTGCTCCAGGGTGAGCAGCGGCTGGGCGTGCCGGTTGGCGTGCTGCTCGCGCAGCCGCTCCTGGTCGGCCCGGTTGGCCACGTCGAGCTTCTCGGCCCGGTCGGGGTCGAGCAGGTCGGAGACCACGCCGACGACCCGGGACGCGTCGAGCACGTGCACCGTCGAAGCCTCGTAGGCGGGCGCGATGCGTACCGCCGTGTGCTGCTTCGAGGTCGTCGCCCCGCCGATGAGCAGCGGCAGTTTGAGGCCGCGGCGCTGCATCTCGGCGCCCACCGCGACCATCTCGTCGAGCGACGGGGTGATCAGGCCGGACAGGCCGATCACGTCGGCGCCCTCGGCCACCGCGGTGTCGAGGATCTTCGCGGCCGGCACCATCACGCCGAGGTCGATCACCTCGTAGTTGTTGCAGCCGAGCACGACGCCCACGATGTTCTTGCCGATGTCGTGCACGTCGCCCTTGACCGTGGCCAGCACGACCTTGCCCTGCCCGCGCGAGGTCTCGACGCGGCCCTCCAGGCGGGCCTGTTCCTTCTCGGCCTCCATGTAGGGCTCCAGGTACGCCACCGAGCGCTTCATGACGCGAGCGCTCTTGACCACCTGGGGCAGGAACATCTTGCCCGAGCCGAACAGGTCGCCGACGACCTTCATGCCGTCCATGAGCGGGCCCTCGATCACCTCGAGGGGCCGCGCGAACTGCTGCCGGGCCTCCTCGGTGTCGTCCTCGATGAAGTCGACGATGCCGTGGACCAGCGCGTACGACAGGCGCTCGGCGACCGGGGCCTCGCGCCAGGACAGGTCGACCTCGCGCTGCTTGCCCTTGCCGGTGACCGTGGACGCGAACTTGACCAGCCGGTCGGTGGCGTCGGGCCGGCGGTCGAAGAGCACGTCCTCGACCAGCTCCAGCAGATCGGCCGGGATGTCCTGATAGACGGCGAGCTGACCGGCGTTGACGATGCCCATGTCGAGGCCGGCCTTGACCGCGTGGAACAGGAAGGCCGAGTGCATGGCCTCGCGGACCACGTCGTTGCCGCGGAACGAGAACGACAGGTTGGAGATGCCGCCGCTGGTGCGCGCGCCCGGGCAGCGCTCCTTGATCAGCGGGAGGGCCTCGATGAACGCCTTGGCGTACCCGTTGTGCTCGGCGATCCCGGTCGCGACGGCGAGGACGTTCGGGTCGAAGATGATGTCGTCCGGGGCGAAGCCGGCCACGTTCACCAGCAGGTCGTACGCCCGCCCGCAGATCTCCACCTTGCGATCGCGGGTGTCGGCCTGGCCCTGCTCGTCGAAGGCCATCACCACCACGCCCGCGCCGAAGTCACGGATCTTGCGGGCGTGCTCCAGGAACGGCTCCTCGCCCTCCTTGAGGCTGATCGAGTTGACCACGCCCTTGCCCTGCACGCACTTGAGGCCGGCCTCGAGCACGCTCCACTTGGAGCTGTCGATCATGACCGGGATGCGGGCCACCTCGGGCTCGGTGGCGATGAGGTTGAGGAAGGTGGTCATCGCCTGCTCGCTGTCGAGCAGGTCGGCGTCCATGTTCACGTCGAGCAGGTTGGCCCCGCCGCGCACCTGATCGAGGGCGACGTCGACCGCGCCCTGGTAGTTGTCGGCCTCGATGAGCCGGCGGAACTTGGCCGAGCCGGTGACGTTGGTCCGCTCGCCGATCATGACGAAGCCGGTGTCGGGGCCGATCGCGAACGGCTCGAGACCGCTGAACCGGGTGGTCTCGGCCGGCGGGTTGATCACGCGCGGCGTCGCACCGCGAGCCGCCAGGGCGATTTGCCCGATATGCGCCGGAGTCGTTCCGCAGCAGCCGCCGACGATGTTGACGAGGCCGTCGTCGATGAAGCCCTTGACCAGCGCGGCCGTTTCCGCCGGTTGCTCGTCGTAGCCACCGAACGCGTTGGGCAGGCCGGCGTTCGGGTGGGAGGCCACGTAGACGTTCGAGAGGCGGGCCAGGTCGGTCACGTGCGGGCGCATCTCGGTCGCGCCGAGCGAGCAGTTCACGCCCACGACCAGCGGCTCGGCCCGCTCGATGGACCGCCAGAACGCCTCGACGGTCTGACCGCTGAGGGTACGCCCGGACAGGTCGACGATCGTCACCGAGATCCACAGCGGGAGGTCGGGCGCGACCTCACGGGCGGCCGCGACGGCCGCCTTGGCGTTCAGGGTGTCGAAGATCGTCTCGATCAGCAGCAGGTCGACGCCGCCCTCGGCCAGGGCCGCGATCTGCTCGGCGTACGCCGCCTTGACCTGGTCGAAGGTGACCGCGCGGTAGGCCGGGTCGTCGACCTTGGGCGACAGGGACAACGTGACGTTCAGCGGGCCGACCGAGCCGGCCACGAACCGCGTGCCACCGGCCTCGTCGGCCGCCTGCCGGGCGAGCTGGGCCGCCTTGACGTTCATGTCGCGCACCAGGTGCTCCAGGCCGTAGTCGGCCTGGGCGATGCTGGTCGCGGTGAACGTGTTGGTCGTGGTGATGTCGGCCCCGGCGGCCAGATATTGCCGGTGGACGTCGAGAATCACGTCGGGCCGGGTGAGGATCAGCAGATCGGGGTCGCCGGTCACGTCCTGCGGGTGATCGGCCGGGATCATGTCACCGCGGTAGTCCTCGGGGCCGAGCCCGGCGCCCTGCAACATCGTGCCCCAGGCGCCGTCGAGCACCAGGATCCGCTCGCCGAGCAGACGCTTGAGCTCCGCGACACGCTCGTTTCTTTCCACACCGACCACCTCCGTGGTTACAACGGAGGCGCCCTTGGTCGGATTGCACCGAGCGAGCGTGGCGGGGATCACTCCCCGTTGCAGCGCCTCTCGCTTCGGACCACCCAAGTTACCGCAATCTCATTTCGCGTCGGCGTATGCGCCAACTGTTGAGACATCGAGCGGGAAGCGCACCGTTGTGTCCCCGAAAAGCATCCTGCCCGCCTTGGCGGCGCTTTCGTGCACGGCCGCCACCACTCGTTCCGCTTCCTCGGCGGGGCAGTGGACGACCACTTCATCGTGCACGAAAAGCACGAGCTCGGCCCTGGTTCCCTCCAAAGCCGTACGCAGTGTGGCGAGCAACACCAGCGCCCACTCGGCCGCCGTCGCCTGCACGACGAAGTTGCGTGTGAAGCGGCCCCGGGCCCGGCCGGACGCGCCGCCCAGGGGCTGCTCGGTCTCGGGCGGGTCGAGCCCCGCGTCGTCGCCCCAGCCGGCCGACGAGGGCGGACACGTGCGGCCCAGCCAGGAGCGGACCAGACCCCCGGCCTCACCCGTGCGGGCGGCCGCCTCGACGTAGTCGAAGGCGACCGGGTAGTGCCTGCGCAGGACGGCCAGGGCCGGGATCGCGTCGCCGCCGGTCTGGCCGTACATGGCCCCGATCAGCGCGACCTTGGCCTTGGCCCGGTCGCCGTCGAACGAGTTGGCGGCCAGCGCGGCGTAGAGATCGGCGCCCGCGCCGGCCTCGGCGAACCGCCGGTCGCCGGACATCGCGGCCAGCACCCGCGGCTCGAGCTGACCGGCGTCGGCCACCACGAAGCGCCAGCCCGGATCGGCCACCACGCCCCGGCGCACGGACTTGGGCACCTGGAGGGCGCCACCGCCGCGGGCGGCCCAGCGGCCGGAGACGACGCCGCCCGGAACGTATTCGGGCCGGAACCGGCCGTCGGTGACCCACGCGTCGAGCCACGACCAACCGTGCGCTGTCCAGATGCGGTAGAGCTCCTTGTATTCGAGCAGGGGTTTCACGGCCGGATGGTCGACGCGGCGGACCACCCAGGCCCGGGTGTTGGGGATGTCGACACCGGCCCGGGCGAACGCCTTGACCACCTCGGCCGGGGAGTCGGGATGGAGCCCGTGCACGCCGAAGGCCGCGTTGATCTCGGCGGTCAGCTCGGCCAGCCGGCGCGGCGGCCCGACCGCCTGGGGCGGGCCCAGCAGCTCGCGCAGCAGCTCGTCGTGCAGGTCGGCCCGCCAGGGCAGCCCGGCGTGGCCCATCTCGGCCCCGACCAGGGAGCCGGCCGACTCGGCGGCCACGAGCAGCCGGAACCGGCCCGGGTGTTCGGTCTCGCCGACCCGGCGCAGCTGATCGGCATAGACCTCGGAGATCGTCGGAAGAACCTCGAAACCGGCGGCCGGCGGCGGCGCGAACGTGTCGAACAGAGCGCCCTGGGTGAGGCCGGGCGGATCGGGCAGGCGCGCCGGCGGATCGACCGGGACGGGCAGGCCGTGCAGGCGGGCCCGGGCGGCGGCCAGCGAGCGGGGAGCGCCCCAGCGGCCGGCGTGGCCGAGCAGGAGCGCCTCGGTGAGCTCGAGATCGTGACAGCGGGCGACACGGACGCCGGCTTTCAGCAGTCCCGGATAGAACTCGGCGGTCGACGGCCACACCCAGCGCGGCGCGTCGGCGGCCTCGCGCGCCGCGATCGCGGCCGGCAGATCGGCGGCACGGACCGGCGGACCGGCGGGTGATCCGTCGGCCCGCAGCTCCTGAAGGGCCCCCGACGGGTCCACCGCTACCAGCACGTGGCCATTCTCGCTAAGGGGTACGACACTTTTCGCCGCGGGCGAGCGGGAAGATGATGCTCATGACAGAGACCCTCACCGTCAGCGTCCTCGGCACGGGCATCATGGGCGCCGCCATGGCCCGCAATCTGGTCAAAGGCGGTTTTACCGTACGGGTGTGGAACCGCACCCCGGAGCGCGCGCAACCCCTGGCCGCCGACGGGGCCCGGGTCGTGACCACCGTCGAGGAGGCCGTGCGCGGGGCCGACGTGGTGCTGACCATGCTGTTCGACGGCGCCGCGGTGCGCGAGGTCATGCGTGAGGCGCAGTTGGCGCTGTCCGAAGGCCAGATCTGGGTGCAGTCGACGACGGTGAGCCTGGATGACGTGGACGAGTTCGGGGCTTTTGCGGCTTCCCATGGCCTCACCTACTACGACGCTCCCGTGCTCGGGACGCGGCAGCCCGCGGAGGCCGGGCAGTTGACCGTGCTGGCGGCGGGTCCTGGCGACAAAAGAGACGAAATCGCGCCGGTGTTCGATGCCGTTGGCGCAAAAACCGTGTGGCTGGACAATCCGGGTGAGGGGACGCGGCTCAAGCTGGTCGCCAACAGCTGGGTGCTGGCCCTGACCCACGCCGGCGGCGAGGTGCTGGCCCTGTCCGAGGCGCTGCACGTCGACTTCGGCAAGTTCCTGGAGCTGATCCAGGGCGGCCCGCTCGACAACGGCTATCTGCGGGCCAAGACCGACCTGGTGCGGGCCGACAGGCTGACGCCGGCCAGCTTCGCGGTGAGCACGGCCGGCAAGGACGCGCGGCTCATCGTCGAGGCGGGCCGGCGTCACGGCGTACGGCTGGACCTGGCCGAAGCCGGCGCCGAACGCTTCCGCCGGGCCGAGGAGAAGGGACATGGGGACGCGGACATGGCCGCGTCCTACCACGCGTCCTTCTAGTTCTCGCTGCTGCGGGCCCAGAGGTTGATGCCCGACTCGGTGGCGTACTTGTCGATCTCGGCCAGCTCGTCCGGGGTGAACGCCGTGTTCCGCAGGGCCGCGACGTTCGCCTCGAGCTGGGCCACACTGCTGGCGCCCAGCACCACCGAGGTCATCCGCGGGTCCCGCAGCGACCAGGCGATCGCCATCTGGGCCAGGCTCTGCCCGCGCCGCTGCGCGATGTCGTTCAGCGACCGGATCTTGCCGAGGTTCTCGTCGGAGAGCAGGTCGGTCGAGAGCGACTTGTGCTCGGCGGCACGCGAGTCCGCAGGGACACCCTTGAGGTAGCGGTCGGTGAGCATGCCCTGGGCCAGCGGCGAGAAGGCGATGCAGCCGGCGCCCACCTCCTGCAGCGTGTCGAGCAGGCCGCCCTCGATCCAGCGGTTCAGCATCGAGTACGACGGCTGGTGGATCAGCAGCGGCGTGCCCAGGTCACGCAGGATCGCGGCCGCCTCGGCGGTCTTCTCCGGCGAGTAGGACGAGATGCCGACGTACTGCGCCTTGCCGGCCCGAACGGCGGCGTCGAGCGCGCCCATCGTCTCCTCGAGCGGCGTCTCCGGGTCGAAGCGGTGCGAGTAGAAGATGTCGACGTACTCGAGGCCCATCCGCTTGAGCGACTGGTCGAGCGAGGCCGTCACGTACTTGCGCGAGCCCCATTCGCCGTACGGTCCCGGCCACATGTCGTACCCGGCCTTGGTCGAGATGACCAGCTCGTCGCGGTACGGGCGGAAGTCCTCGGCCAGCAGCCGCCCGAAGTTGATCTCGGCCGAGCCGTACGGCGGTCCGTAGTTGTTGGCCAGGTCGAAGTGGGTGATGCCGAGGTCGAAGGCCCGGCGCAGGATCGCCCGCTGGGTCTCCAGGGGCTTGTCGTCGCCGAAGTTGTGCCACAGACCGAGCGAGACGGCGGGCAGCTTCAGCCCGGAACGCCCGGTCCGGCGGTACTCCATGGTGTCGTAACGATCGCCTTCGGCGGTGTAGCTGGTTGGCATGGTCCCACCCTCGTCCCTCGGTGATCAAAGGTCCAACAGAGGAAAGCGCTCGGATTGAGCACCTAGACTGATCAATCATGGAGTTGCGGCACCTGGAGTACTTCGTCGCGGTGGCCGAGGAGCGCCACTTCACCCGCGCCGCCGAGCGCATGCGGGTGGCGCAGTCGGGGCTCTCCGCCTCGATCAAGGCGCTCGAACGTGAGCTGGACGCCGAGCTGTTCGTGCGGCACACCCGCCGCGTGCGGCTCACCGACGCCGGGCGCGCCCTGCTCACCGAGGCGAATCGTACGCTGGCCAGCGCCGCCGCGGCCCGGGAAGCCGTCGCCGCGGTGCGCGGGCTGGTGCGCGGCAGCCTCACCGTCGGCACCGAGCAGTGCCTCGGCGTGGTCGACCTGCCGCCGCTGCTGGCCTCGTTCCGCCGGGCCCATCCCGGGGTGGAGATCAGCCTGCGCTACTCGGGGTCCGGGCACATCGTCGACGAGATCCGGCAGGGGCGGCTCCACGTCGGGTTCGTCGCGCTTCCCGGGCCAGCTCCCGAGGGCGTACGGCTGGAAGCGCTGGCCACCGAGGAGATGTTGCTGCTCACTCACCCGGACCACGTCCCGGCCGATCGTGACCCGTCCGCCCTGGCCGGTGAGGACTTCGTCGACTTCAGCCCCGACTGGGGCGCCCGCAAGGTGAACGATCAGCTGTTCGCGCGGCACGGCGTCGACCGGCGGATCTCGGTCGAAGTGAACGACGTCCATACATTGCTAGACTTCGTGCACCAGGGACTGGGGATCGCCGTCGTGCCGGCGCCGGTGACCCGCAAGACGCACGCCTCGGGCCTGCACGTGGCCCGGCTCACCGCCGGCGCGTCATGGCAGGTCTCGGTGGCCCTGCCCGCCTCGGCGCCGCCCGGGCCGGCCGCCGCCGAGTTGTTACGCATGATTTTTTAGCTGCACAGCCATCCGCGGGCGGCGCCGCTGACGAATCATCCCCATGAGGGGGCGCAGATGGTGACGCCGGTGCTGGATGTCGAGGCGCTGCTGGTGCGGGTGGCGCAGGGCGACGAGAGCGCCTTCGCGCGGCTCTACGACCTGGTCGCGCCACGTGTCTACGGGCTCGTGCGGCGGGTGCTGCGCGATCCGTCGCACGCCGAGGAGGTGGCCCAGGAGGTGCTGGTCGAGGTGTGGCGGCGCGCGCCGCAGTACGACCCGGGCCGGGGCACGCCCACGGCGTGGATCTTCACGATCGCCCACCGGCGGGCGGTCGACCGGGCCCGCTCCGAGCAGGCGGCGACCGACCGCACGATCCGGATCGGCATCCAGGCCGTCGACACCCCGTACGACACGGTGGCCGACGAGGTCGCGACGCGTCTCGAACGGCGGCAGGTGCGGCACTGCCTCGACGGGCTGACCGAGCTGCAACGGCAGGCGGTCACCCTCGCGTATTTCCAAGGAAACACCTATCCCCAGGTGGCCGAGCTGCTTGGGGCGCCCCTCCCTACCATCAAGTCACGGATGCGCGACGGGCTGGCCCGGCTGCGCGACTGCCTGACGACGGGGGCGACGGCATGAGCGCCGACGTGCACTCTCTGGTCGGCGCGTACGTGCTGGACGCGGTGGACGACCTGGAACGGGTCGCCTTCGAGCGGCACCTGCGCGAGTGCGAGGACTGCCGGGCCGAGGTGGACGAGCTGCGCGAGACCGCGGCCCGCCTGGCCGACACCGCGTGGTCGGCGCCCCCGCCCTCGATGCGCGCGAACGTCCTCAGCGAGATCAGCACCACAAGGCAGGAGACGGCGGTTCCCGTACGCCCGGTCCGGCCCCCACGCCGGCGTCATCTGGCGGCGGCGGCCGCGGTGCTGGTGGCGGCGGCCGGCGCCGGGGCCACCGTCTACGTCCTCCAGGATCAGCGGGTCAAGGACGAGCGGGCCGTCGCCGAGGCGGCGCGAGCCTCCGAGGAGCGCGTCCGCGCGATCCTGGCCGCGCCCGACCTCCAGGTCCGCGAGCAGACCCTGACCAGCGGTGGGCGGGTGACCGTGGCGTCCTCCAAGCTGACCGACGCCGGCGTCATCATGCTGGCCGCCACCGCCCCGCCGGCCGACGGGCGCGTCTACCAGCTGTGGACCATCCGCGACGACGATCCGACCTCGGCCGGTGCGCTCGGCGCGGGTCAGGCGGCGACCGTACGCATCGTCCCCGGTCTGCCCGCGTCGAACGCCGTGGGCGTGACCATCGAGAACGCGCCCGGGGCGACCACGCCGACCACGCCGCTCGACGCCCTCGTACAACTGTGAAAATTCTTTGTGCCTTGAGCCAACCGATCCTCGTCGATCCGCCGTCGGATACGCAGGACATCGACAGGAGCGGGGATGCCGAGAAGAACGGACAGCGAATACCTGGCCTTCGTGCACGGCCGGGTGAAAGGGCTGCGGCGCACGGCATATCTGCTCTGCGGTGACTCGCATCAGGCCGACGACATCGTGCAGGAGACGCTGACGAAGCTCTACACGCGATGGCCGTCGATCAGCCACGTGGAGAACGTCGACGCGTACGTGAACACCATGCTCGTGCGGGTCTTCCTCGACGAGCGCCGCCGCGGCTGGTGGAAGGTCGCCCTGCTCGACTGGTTACCGGACCGGGCCCCGGCCCCACCGGTCGCTGTCGACGACCAGTCGGTCGTACGAACGGCGCTGATGCAGTTGCCACCGCGGCAGCGGGCCGTCGTGGTGCTGCGCTACCTGTGCGACCTGCCGGTGAAGGAGGTCGCCCAGCATCTGGGCTGCTCCGAGGGAACCGTGAAGAGCCAGTGCGCCCACGCGCTCGACAAGCTGCGCCTCGTATTCGACTCGGCCGCCCTGGACCGGCTATGAATCTTGGAGAGAACGACATGAGCGAGGACGACCGGGCGGTCCGGATCCTGCGGACGATCCCGGACGAGCCCCCGGCCCCATCGCAGATCGACATCCCGCGCACGATGACCGAGGGCCGCCGCCGGCGCCGGGGCCGCCGCTGGTCGGGCGGGGTGGCCCTGGCCGCGGTGACGGCCGTGGCGGCCGGAGGCGGAACGGTGGCGGTGGCCGCCATGCGCGACGAGCCGCCGGTTCCGGCGCCTTCCCCCTCAGTGATGGCGGTGGCACCGGCGCCGGCGCCGGCCTTCCCGAGAGACTGCAAGGTGACGTTGCTGCCCACCGGCGACGTGAAGAAGGCGACGGTCAGCGCGGGCGACCCGAGCGGCCACTACCTGACCGGGCGGGTCTATCCGCCCAAGCTGAAGGTGCACACGGTCATCTGGAAGGACGGCGTCCTGCAGAACCGCCCGTCGATGCCCGGCGCCGACGGGGCGTGGGGCGACATCAATTCCTCCGGCGTGGCCGTCGGATACAGCTTCACCGGGGACGACACCCGGGCGTACGTCTCCACGGGCACCACGGTGACGCCACTGCGCGGTGGTCGCGCCTCGGCGTCCGCCATCAGCGAGACGGGCCGGATCGTCGGCTCCCTCGGCGAGCTGTACCAGGGCGTACCCGTCACGTGGGCGTCACCCACGGCGGCACCGACGCGGTTGGCCATGCCGGCGGGCTTCCTCACCGGCGACGCGTCGGCGATCGACGAGAGCGGCACGATCGTGGGCACGGTGGCCAAGGAGAACGGCGAGGGCACCGGATATCTCTGGAGGCCGAACGGCTCCGGGCGCCTGATGCCGCTGCCCGAGGTCGAGGACGTGAAGGCCACCTACTTCTGGCCCGAATCGGTCAGCAACGGCTGGATCTACGGCCGGGCGGTCCGCGACAGCGCGGACGGCGGCAGCCGCACCTTCGCCTCCTACCGCTACAACATCGCGGCCGGCAAATACGAGGAGCTCGACATCGCGCTCGGCCCGGCCGTCATCGGCGCCGCCAACGGCTGGATGCTGGCCACCACAGGCCACTTCGAGCCGATCATCATCGCCGGCGAGAAGGTCGTCCAGCTCCCGCGCTACAACAAGATGAAGGAGTACGTCACCAGCGCCCTCAGCGCCGACGGCAAGGTGGCCGCGGGTTACACCACCGACACCACGGCGACCGAGCCGGTGGCCAACCGCCCTCTCATGTGGACCTGCCGCTGACACAGCGAAGCGGGCGGCGTCAGAAACGCCGCCCGCGCTCGCCATGTCGATGGAGTCAGTCGGTGGTGTTCTCGCGGAGCCACGTCAGGACGGCCAGGACCCGTTTGTTGGTGGGGGTGGCGCCGTCGCTGGTGATGTTCAGCTTGGTGAAGATGCGGCGGACGTGGTCCTCGACCGTTCGCTCGGCCAGGGACAGGGTGGCGGCTATGCCCGCGTTGGAGTGGCCCTGGGCCATCAGCCTCAGCACCTCGCGCTCCTGGCGGGTCAGCGAGGTCAGTGGGCTCTCGCGGATCGCCGGGCGCAGCAGACGGTCCACGAAGGAGCGTCCCAGCACCTGCTGGCCGGCGACCAGGCGGGCCAGCTCGACGCTGAGGTCGTCGACGTCGACCTCGTCCTTGCGCAGATAGCCGATGCTCTGCTCGAAGTCGCTGATCAGGCTGATGGCCTGGTCGGTGGCCGTGTAGGCGGACAGGATGAGGATGGCGGTCCCGGGGAACTCCTGTTTCACCGCGCGGGCCAGCTCGATGCCGCCCTCGTCGCTGTCCGCGGTGAGCCGCACGTCGATGACCGCGATGTCGACCGGACGGGCCCGCATCCCGTCGAGCAGCTCGCCGCCGGTGGCGACGTTCACGGCGACCTCGATGCCCTTGCTCTCCAGATAGGCCGCCACCGCCGTACGGAAGACCGCGTGATCGTCCACGATGGCGATCGTCAAGCCTGGCATGTCGGCTCCCTTGCTGGGCCGTGGGTTCGCCCGTAGCGTACTACGTGGGAAACCACGTAGCACCCCTCCGTGGTTCCTGGCGGGAGGAGCCGATGATGCCGCGAAGACGGAAGATCTGACCATGTCGGCGGGGTGGATCCTCGCGGTCACGGTGACGGCCGCGGCCGGCGGCGTGGTCAGATATGCCCTGCACCTCTGGGGCGAGCGCGCCCGATACCGCCACGAGCAGATCTTGGAGCGACAGCGCCAGACGTACGGTCTTCGCGTGCTCCGCCAGCCGGCAGCCACCGATGTCAAGATCGTCGCCCTGCTGGCCGGCATGTCGCCCAGCGGTGGCGCAGCCGATCCGGGTGGAGCGATCGAGCTGCCGGCCGCCGCCTTCGGCGGAGCCGCCGATTTGGGTGGGCCGGTCGAGCTGCCGGCCACCCTTAGCGGCGCAGCCGAGTCGGGTGGGGCGATCGAGCTGCCGGCCATCCTTAGCGGCGCGGCTGGTTCAGCGGGTGCGGTCGAGGTTGCGGCTGGTTCAGCGGGTGCGGTCGAAGTCGCGGCCGGTGAGGATCAGTAGGAGCGACAGCACCGGGGCGGCGATTTCCGGGCCGGCGCCGATGGGCGCGTGAGGGAGCCGGTGCACGGTGACGCCATCGGGGTGGGCGATGTCGCTGATGTCCGACAAGGGCGGGATCCCGGGAGAGACGATGCCCTCGTCGAGGTCACTCGAAGAACTTCAGGCTGAAGCCGGTGTCGGCGGTGGGGCCGGGGACGTTCGCCCGTGAGTACGTCGAATTGCCCCACCAGACGAACGTGCCGGTGTACCAGTATCGGTTCTCCCAGGCGTACGGCGTGCCCTTCGCGACCGCGTGGTACAGGAACGGGAAACGCGGGCCGGCCGGTGGGCTGGTCGCGATGTCGCCGTTGAGCAGGGCGAACGTGTGGTGGCCGGGGCCGTTGACGGAAAGCGTGGGATCCCAGCCGGGCATCATGGTGGCACGGTTCGAGCCGAAGAGGCAGCCGTTCGACTTGTACCAGTCCCAGACGTACGTGGGGTCGCCTCCGGCGCGCAGTCGCAGGTCGGCCAGGCAGTACTGGTCGCTCCAGCTGCCGTTCGCGGAGTAGACGATGTGCAGGCGGCCGGCGGGGTCGCGGATCGGCTCCGGGCCCTCGTTGATGAACGGGTTGCCGACCACCCGCTCCCAGCCCTCGCGCGGCTGCGAGATGACGTAGCGGGCGCCCGTGGCGGCGTACGGACTGCTCATCTTTGCTATGTAGATGTTCTGCTCGACGTTTGTGTCGCCGGCCCATCCGGACCACACGAACCAGCGCTGCCCGTTGAAGACGAACATGCTGCCGTCGATGGCCCACTTGTTGTCCGGCAGCGCCACCTGGGTCTCGCCGCCGTAGCCGGTGGCCGCCGACGCCGAGCTGATGACGTACATCCGATGGGCCGAGGCCCGCCCGGCCGAGAAGTAGATGTAGTAGCGGCCGCCGTCGAGCACGATCTCCGGCGCCCACACCTCGCCGAGGTTGCGCGTGTCGGTCCAGACCGTGCGGGCCGTCGCGGTGGCGACTGCTTCGGGCGAGGTTCCTTGGCGTACGGCTATGCCGCCACCCGTCGACTGGACGCCGACGTAGGTCGCGCCGACCCGGATGACGCTCGGATCGGCGGCGCGCAACGGCGTCCGGGCGGCCGACGCGGGCGTCGCGACGCCGAGCACGACCGCGATGACGACAACGACGAGAAGCCTCATGGCTCGACGATCCGAGCCGCAGAGACGACTGTCAATGAATCAGCCCCGGTCGGCCCAAGTGTCCAGTTCGAGCTGGTGCAAAAGGGAAGGCGCGAAGATGCCGGCGATGGCCAGCAGCGAGACGATCACGAAGGCCGTACGGAGAACGACCGTCTCGACCTTGCCGCCGACCTTGACCGCCATGCTGTTCGGGACGCCGACCATCCGCCACAGCCGGCGGCCGGTCGGTATCGGCCACAGGATCGGCACCCCGGCCGACGTGATGATGTCGCCCAGCAGATGGACGACGCAGCCGACCGCCACCGCGAACCCCAGTAACGGATAGCCGCGGTCGCCGGGCAGGTTGGCCGCGGTGAACCAGGCGATGGCGGCCGAGCAGAGGGTGACGATGACCCAGCCGGCGCGCTCGGCCCACTCGTCGAACAGGCCGCGCAGCGCCAGGCCGGCCATGAAGAACACGATGCCGACCACCGCCCACTTGCCGTAGTGGGTGGCCAGCGCCGTCGTGCCCCAGCCGACCAGGGCCGCGAACGGCAGCGTGTGGGTGAAGGTGCGGTGCCCGTTGTTGCGGCGCGGGTCCTTGCTGAGCCGGGTCGCCGTGTAGACGCCGAGCGACACCTTCTCGATCACCTCGGCCGCGAACAGCGAGAACACGCCGAACGTCCGCGCGACCGTGGCGCCACCCTGGTTGCGGGTGACCTTGCCGGACAGGTCGAGGTCGGGTAGCAGCGCTCCGCCCGCGCAGACGAGCGTGCCGACGCCCACGGCCAGCGGTGACTGCTCGTACCCGGCGATCTGGTCGAGTGCCCAACTGCCGGCGAGCCAGGCGGCCGCGCCCGAAAGGGCGTGCGACGGACCCATCATGTTTTGTTGTCCCTCCCCACAGAGCCGGGTAACTCTGGCAGAGCGGGGAGGGAAGATCAACAACCTCGATGGCCACTGTGGAATCTGGGGTGCCCCGACCAGCCGGGCGCGTTCCACGGCGCGACCCGGTGGGCGTAGGCGTAGCGACCCCATCGAGCGTGCCGGATGAGGCCCATGACCAGGAAGGCGAGCGGGATCGCGGGCCAGAAGAAGTGCGCCCCCGAGATGATCCACAAACCGGTCAGGATCATCGCGACCGACACGACGATGGTGAAATGCCGCCGCAGGCCCCGGCGTGTCGCCTTCTGCACGTCGGGTGACGCGGCGAGTGCCCACAGTCCGTTACCGGGAAGATCGGCGGTCAGCGGAGTGAGCTCGTCGCGGAACTTCGCCGCGTAGCAGGCGGCCAGCCGCTCCTCGCCCTCGGTCATGTCGAGCCGCCCCTCGGCCATCGCGGCCCGCAGGATCTCGGCGACCTGCTCGCGTTCCTTGTCGGAGGTACGCATCCGTTTGGTGTCGTTGGGTTGCACCGGTCCTCCTCAGTGGGCTTCGTGTCACCAGAATCGGCGTTTCCGCCGCCTGCGGCGTCGGCCCGCCGGAGCATCTTTCCTGCGGCCTGTGGGTTACCGGCCGCTTGAGATGTACGCCCGGAGGAGTACGCCGAACGCGGGCACTACCTCCACGGAAGCAGGGCCCTGGTCGCCCGCACGCCGATGTCCCGCCCCGGCGGAAGTCGGTAAGTTCGCAGCGTGAGGCAGAGAAGGCGATGGGAGCCACCCTGGGCCGGGGACAGCCCGGCCCCGCCGTGGCGCGTGGAGAACCGGGCCGCTCGCTTCCCGCCCAACCGCATGCACCCGGGCGTGGGCGCGGTCATCGCGGGCGTGCTCTTCCACGTGCTCGGCGGCAACGGGCTGGCCGACGACGGCAAGGTCTTCGTGTCGTTGACGCCCTGGGCCTGGATCCTGCTGGTGGTGGGCCCGGTCGCGCTGTTGTGGCGGCGGGCCTACCCGGTCACGGTCTTCGCGATCGCGGCGGCCGCGTCGATCGGCTTCGCCACCGTGGCCGAGCCGAGCTGGGTCTACGCGGTGGCGCCGGCGGTGGCCCTGCTCCAGATCGCCCGCAACGGGCGGCCGACCGCGGCCGCCGTGGCGGGCGGGGTGGCGTACATGGCGTACCTCCTGGTCTGCGGTTTCCTCGCCGATCGGCTCGATCTGAACCCGGGCGTGCAGCCCGGTTTCCGGGAGGCCTTGCTGCTGCCCCTCGGCATGGTGCTGATGGTCTTCCTCGGCAGCGCCTCGAAGGCGAGGGCCGAGCACATGGCCGAGATCATGAAGGTGCGGGCCGAACGCGCCCGGGCCCGCGAGGAGCAGGAGAAGCGGCAGGCGTCCGAGGAGAGGCTCCGGATCGCCCGTGAGCTGCACGACGTGCTCGGCCACCACCTCTCGCTGATCAACGTGCAGGCGGGGGTGGGGTTGCACCTCATGGAGCGGCAGCCCGAGCAGGCCCGCGAGGCGCTCACCGCGATCAAGACGGCCAGCGCCGAGGCCCTGCGCGAGGTCCGGGCGGTGCTGGGGGTGCTGCGTACGGAGGACGAGGCCGCCCCGAGGCAGCCCGCTCTCGGCCTGAGCCGCCTGGAGGACCTGACGGCCGACGCCGGCCTGCCGGTCGAGACCAAAGTGACCGGCGATCCGCGCGAGCTGCCACCCGAGGTGGACCGTGCGGCGTACCGGATCGTCCAGGAGGCGCTGACCAACGTCCGCCGCCACGCCGGCCCCGGCGCGACCGCCTGCGTCAACGTCGATTACCTGCCGACCGCCCTGCACCTGGGCATCCGCAACAACGGAACCGTTCCGCCACCCGGGCTCGAGGCGGACGCCGATCACGGCGCGCCGGCCGGCGCCGGCACCGGGATCGCGGGCATGCGGGCCCGGGCTGAGAGTCTTGGTGGGCAGGTGGAGGCGGGACCGGTCGACGGGGGCTATCTCGTCTCGGTGCTGCTGCCGACGCCCAAGGAGGAGTGCTAGATGATCTCGGTGCTGCTGGCGGACGACCAGCTGCTGGTGCGGGCCGGCTTCCGGGCGCTGCTCAACGCGGAGCCGGACATCCGGATCGTGGGGGAGGCGGCGGACGGCCTCGAGGCGGTGAAGCTGGCCCAGCAGACCCGGCCCGACGTGGTGCTGATGGACATCCGCATGCCGGGCGTGGACGGCCTGGAGGCGACCCGCCGGATAGCGGCCGAGCCCACCCTGTCGGACGTGCGGGTGGTCATTCTGACCACTTTCGAGCTTGACGAGTACGTCTTCGAAGCGCTCCGCTCGGGCGCCTCGGGCTTCCTGGTCAAGGACACCGAGCCGGTCGAGCTGATCCGCGCGGTCCGCGCGGTCGCGGCCGGCGACGCGCTGCTCTCCCCGAGCGTGACCCGCCGGGTGATCGGCGAGTTCGCGGGCGGCAGCCGGGGACGCCAGGCGCCCCCGCCGGTAGCGCTCGACCAGCTCACCGACCGCGAGCGCGAGGTGCTGGTGCTGGTGGCCGAGGGCCTGTCCAACGACGAGATAGCGGCCCGCCTGGTGATCAGCCCGGCCACCGCCAAGACCCACGTCAGTCGCACGATGATCAAACTGGGTTCCCGCGATCGCGCCCAGTTGGTCGTCTACGCGTACGAGGCCGGTCTCATCCGTCCCGGCTGGCTGGGCTGACTAATTGTCCCATCGGCGGGTATCTCTCTCGTTGTCCGCAGGCGGGAGAGTTGCCATGGCCGCGAAGGATCCGTCCGAGATCGCCCACGCCGCGGTGGCCGCGGGCGTCACGAAGGCCGAGCTCAGGTGGGACAAGACGCTGGTCGGGGGGTTCCTGGCCGGCGCCTACATCGCCTTCGGCGGGCTGGTGGCGATCGCCGTGTCGTCCGGTCTGGACCCGCGGCTGTGGGGAAGCCTGCCGACGCTGTTCACCGGGGCCGCGTTCACCCTGGGGCTGGTGCTCGTGCTGGTCGCGGGCTCACACCTGTTGACCGGCAACATGCTGCTGGTGCCGATGGGCGCCATGCGGGGCCGGCTGACCGGCGGGGACGTCGCCCGCAACCTGACCCTCGTGCTGGTCGGCAACCTGGCCGGGGCGCTGTTCGTCGCGTACTTCCTGGCCGTGCAGACCGGCGTGATCGGCGACGTCGGCACCGACGCGGGCACCTCCGGCGGCATGGCCTACGAGCGGCTGGCCGGCATCGCCGAGGCCAAGGGGATGCACGAGAGCAACTGGCAGATCTTCCTGCGCGCGGTCGGCTGCAACTGGCTGGTGTGCCTGGCCGTCTGGATGTCGCTCGCCGCCGACACGCTGTCCGGCAAGATCCTGGTGATCTTCTTCCCGATCATGGCGTTCGTGGCCATGGGCTTCGACCACGTTGTGGCCAACATGTTCTTCCTGCCGGCCGCGATCTTCGCCGGGGTGCCCGGCCTCGGATGGGACGACACGCTGCGCAACTGGCTGCTGGCCGGCGCCGGCAACCTGGTCGGTGCGGTGGTCTTTGTCGGCACCTCGTACTGGTATATGTACCTGCGCGACGATTCCAAATGATCTTTTATATTTATCGTTTGCTGTGCGGAAATCATTCACTCTTTAGTGGTTGTGTTTCTGCGCGTTGAAAATGCAGCGTGCCTCCTAACATTCTCCCCATCAGGCACCGCTTGATGAGAGAGAAAGGCAGTTGTCATGAATAAGGTCACGCGCAAGATCACGATGACCGGTGTGGCCCTGGCCGCCGGCCTGACCATGGGCGTCGCCCCCGCCGCCGTGGCCCTCGCCGGCCCGGCTCAGGGTGGCGCGGCCGCGCAGGCCAGCGACCACAAGAGCCCCCGTGGCGAGCGCCTTGTCGGCTTCTACCGCACGCAGAGCCAGTGCTGGAAGGTCGGCCGCATCGGCCAGTTCCACGACAAGTGGGACCGGTTCGACTGCGACCGCGTGCAGCGCGGTTTCAAGCGTGGCTGGGTCGCGCTGAAGGTGACCAAGGACGTCCGCGGCCACCACCACGGCCACGGCCCGAACCGCCCGCACGGTCACCGGTAATTTCGTTACACGGCGAGGGCCGCACCCCGGCGACGGGTGCGGCCCTCGTTTTATTGGTTTAGGGCGCCGCGCCGATGGGAAGTGATAGCAAATGCGGCGTGTCGTTTCCGCAAAGCAATTCCGCTAGTACTTTCGGCCATTTCCTAACGATGATCGTTTTCTTTGAGCTCGATCACCCAGGCCCGCCGCTCACAGATCTTCCCGTCCCGCATCCGGAACACCTCAGCCATCGACATGCGCATGACATCACCGGTGTCACGCGTCGCCGACCCGCTCAGTTCGGCCATGACGGTGTCGCCTTGCTCCACCATCCGTACGACCTCGAGCTGCGGCGGCCCAGCAAAGCCCGGCCCTTCGATGTTCGCGTCGTAGGCGGCCTTGCCGGTGAGATGGAACGCCCCGAACACGGTCCACTCGATGTCATCGGTCAGGCAGGACAGGACCTGCTCGTGATCGTTCCGCCGAAACCCGTCGAGGTACCTCTCCACAGTCTCCGTGTTGCGTGACATGCGCCCTCCCGGCTCGTGGGTGTGCCTTCCTCGATGGTCGTAGCCGATGGCGCCCCCTTGACGTCCCACTGGGACGAGACGGTGGGCTCGGCCGAGGGGGTGCGTTGGTTGGGCGCGCTTTTGCCCCGTGGGGAAGCGGCGCCGGCAGGCCGCGCGGGAGGATTTGCGTCGGTCGGGCCGTGATCAACTCCGCGTAGGCGCTGGTGATCTTGGGGATGGCCGCGCCGGTGGGGCGCGCTGATGGTGTGCGGTAGTGGCGTGGGACGGGTTCGCTGGTGGGGGCGCGGGAGGGTCGCGCGGAGGGGGTGTGCTGGAAGGGTGTGTTTCAGGGGTGGGGCGGACTGAGGTCGGGGGTTGCGGCGAAGGCGCGGAGGGTCAGTTCGGCGAAGCGGCGGGAAGCGGCCACCCGAGTGGTGGCTGAGGTGGCGCGCAGGCCGGAGTTGGCCACGAGGACCAGGATCAGGTCGTCGACTGTGACGTCGGGGCGCAAGTGGCCGGCGGCCTTTGCTCGGCGGAGCAGCTCGGCCAAGGAGACTACGCCGCGTTCGCGGGCCGCGGTGTCGGTGAAAGCTCGGGCGAACCCGCGGTCTTCGGCGTGCAGGGCGAAGAGCCTTTCGATGACCGTGCGCAGGCCGCGCCACGCGTCGGGGTCGGACAGGCCCTCGTCGACGATGGCGTAGCAGGCGTACATCTGCTCGGTGAAAGCCTCTGTTATCAGCGCCTGCTTCGTCGGGAAGCGGCGGTAGAGCGTGGCCGGGCCGACGCCGGCCTGACGGGCTATCTCGCGCATCGGCACGTCGAGGCCCTCGGTGGCGAAGACCGCGCGAGCCGCCTCGAGGATGCGGTCCCGGTTGTCCCGGGCGTCGGAGCGCAGCGGTGTCTGAGGCAAATGGGGGCTCACCCTCTCACTTTAGCCAAGTGGACGGGGGCGTCCGTTAGCGTCGTCTGGCATGAAAGCTGTGGTGATCAAGGAGTTCGGGAGCCCGGAAGGGCTCAGCGTCGTCGAGCTGGGTGAGCCGGTGGCCGGGGACGGGCAGGTGCTTGTCGCGGTCGAAGCGGCCGGGGTCGCGGGCGTCGATGTGCTGATCCGGCGGGGCGCGCTCGCCGCGTACGGCTTCCCGAAAGGCTTCGTGCCCGGCGGGGAAGTGGCGGGGACGGTGTCGGCCGTCGGTGACGGCGTCGATCCAGGCTGGGTGGGGCGGCGGGTGTGGGCCTTCACCGGGACCGGCGGTGGCTACGCGGAGAAGGCAGCCGTGGCGGTCGGTGACGTAGTGCCGCTGCCGGACGGTGTCTCGGCGGTCGACGCGGTGACCCTCGGTAGCGCCGCAGTGGTCGGTCACTTCGGGCTGGCGCACGCGCGCTTCGTGGCGGGGGAGACCGTGTTGGTGCGGGGCGCGGCGGGCAGTCTCGGCATCGCGACAGTTCAGCTGGCCGCGCGGGGTGGAGCCTCGGCGGTGGCCGTCACGACGAGCTCGGCCGAACGGGGCCGCCGGCTGCGGGAGCTCGGCGCGACGCACGTGCTCGACCGGTCCGGTGCGGGGGACGGCCCCGAGGCGTACGACGTCATCATCGATGTCGTGGCCGGTGAAGGTCTGATGCTGGACCGGCTCGCCGCGAACGGCCGCCTTGTGATCGTCGGCGCGGTGGACGGGCCGCCACCGGCGGACCTGGGCGGGCGGCTCATGGCCGCGTTCCGTAAGTCCCTGACCGTGGCGACCTTCAGCGCGGACACGGTGCCGGCCGGTGCGCTCCGAGCCGTACGGGAAAGGGCGTTCGTGGATCTGACCGCTGTCGTGCACGAGGTGCTGCCGCTGGACCGGGCGGTCGACGCCCACAGCCTGATGGACGCCGGCCGGGTGTTCGGGCGGATCGTGCTGACCGTCCCGGGCTCTAGCGGCGCAGCGTGAGGATCAGGTCGACGACCAGGGCGGTCCACCCCGTCTGGTGCCAGGCGCCCAGGCCGGCGCCGTTGTCGCCGTGGAAGTACTCCGGGAAGACGATCAGGTCCTTCCAGTCGGGGTGGGTCTGCAGCAGTTCCGAGGCGCCGTAGATGGGGCGGTGGCCGTTCTCGTCCGGCAGGAACAGGGCGATCAAGCGCCTCGAGATGTCGTCGGCGATGTCGGCCAAGGGCTCCTTCTGCTGCGAGCCCGTCGGGTACTCCGCCTTGAAATCGTGGCCGAAGAAGCCGGCGTACTCGCGCAGGGCCTCGATCAGCAGATAGTTGACCGGCATCCAGATCGGGCCGCGCCAGTTCGAGTTTCCGCCGAACAGGCCGCTCGTGCTCTCCGCCGGCTCGTAGCCCACCGTGAAGTCGGAGCCGCCCAGCGACACCGTGAAAGGCTTCTCCAGGTGCGAGCGGGAAAGGGTCCTGATGCCGTACGCCGAAAGGAATTCCTCCGGGTCGAGCATGCGGCCCAGCACGCGCAGCAGCTGATCCTGCCCGACCATGGCCAGCAGCCGCTGCTGACGGCCCTCCGGCGACAGGCGGCGGGCGCTGATCACGTCGGCCACCTCGCCCTGCGAGGCTCGCAGCCAGCGCAGGCGGGCGCTCAGCTCGGGCAGGCGGTCCAGCGTGGCCTTCGTGATGCGGGTCGTCGCCGCCAGCGGGAGCAGGCCGACGATCGAGCGGACCTTCAGCGGCAGCTTGTGGCCGTCGGGCAGGCGCAGCTGGTCGTAGAAGAAGCAGTCCTCCTCGTCCCACAAACCCTGCCGATAGGCCGCCTCCGCGATGTAGGCGAAGTGCTCGAAGAACTTCGTCGCCATGTCCTCGTAGGTGCGGTCGTGCAACGCCAGGCGGATCGCCATGTCGAGCAGGTTCAGCGCGTACATGGCCATCCAGCCGGTGCCGTCGGACTGCTCCAGCACGCCGGCCACCGGCAGGGCGGCCGAGCGGTCGAACGGGCCGACGTTGTCCAGGCCGAGGAAGCCGCCTTCGAAGACGTTGTTGCCGCCGACGTCCTTGCGGTTGACCCACCAGGTGAAGTTCATCAGCAGCTTGTGCATGACGCGGGCCAGGAAGTCGAAGTCGCGGCCGCCGTCGATCTCGAAGACGCGCAGCGCCGCCCACGCGTGCACCGGCGGGTTCACGTCGCCGAACGCCCACTCGTAGGCCGGGATCTGGCCGTTGGGGTGCATGTACCACTCGCGCAGCAGCAGCACGAGCTGCGCCTTGGCGAACGTGGGGTCGACGCGGGCGATGGAGACGCAGTGGAACGCCAGGTCCCACGCCGCGTACCACGGGTACTCCCACGGGTCGGGCATGGAGATGACGTCGAAGCTGTTCATGTGCCACCAGGCGTTGTTGCGCCCGTAGCGCCGTCCCGGTGGCGGCGGCGCCGAGCCGGGATCGCCGGCCAGCCACTGCTTCACGTCGAAGTGGTAGAACTGCTTGCCCCACATGAGACCGGCGATGCCCTGCCGGGCCACCGCCTTCTCCTCGGCCGACGCGGCGGCCGGTATGACCGAGTCGAAATACGAGTCGGCCTCCGCGAGCCGCTCCCGCATGACCTCGTTCCACCCCTCGGCCAGATCGAGCGCGCCGACCTGATCGTCGTCGGCCGCCAGCCGAAGGCGGATGGTCCGACTCTCACCGGGCCCGAGGGTGATCGAGTAATGCAATGCGCCTTTTGTCCCGGTGAGCGCGGGATTCACCGTCGGCGCGCCCGAGACCAGGAAGTCGTTGATGCCATCCTTCGGGAACATGGTCGTACCAGGCTGGCCCCACAGGCGCTGCGAGTTCGTCTCGTTGTCGCACAGCAGAGGAACGCCACGGTCGTCGCCCTCGAGGACGATGCTGCCGAGCGTGCGATGACGACCGGCCAGACGACCCGGACGGCCGACGATCGAGGGCACGGCACGATTGGGCAGGCCCCACGACCACGTGTTCCGGAACCACAACGTCGGCAACACATGCAAAGTGGCCGCTGACGGGCCGCGATTGGCGATGTGGATCGCGATGCACATGTCCTTTGGCGACGCTTTGGCGTAGTCGACAGTCACCGCCCAATAGCGATCCTCGTCGAACACCCCGGTGTCGGCGAGCTCGTACTCCGGTTCCTCCCGCGAGCGCTGCCCGTTCACCCGGACCAATTGGTCGTACGGAAACGCCTCCTGCGGATAGTGGTACCGCCACCGCATCCACGAGTGGGTGGGCGTCGAGTCCTGGTACCACCAGTACTCCTTGGCGTCCTCGCCGTGGTTGCCGCCGTCGCCGCCGAGCCCGAACATCCGCTCCTTGAGGATCGGGTCCTGCCCGTTCCACAGGGCCAGCGCGAAACAGAACGTCTGCCGGTCGTCGCAGATACCGGCCATGCCGTCGTCGTTCCACCGGTAGGCTCGCGACCGCGCGTGGTCATGGGGAAAGTAGTCCCACGCCGTCCCGTGCTCGCTGTAATCCTCCCGGACCGTGCCCCACGCGCGCTCCGCCACGTAGGGGCCCCATGCCCGCCACGGCTGCTCGCCGGAGTCCGCCTGCGCCAGGCGTAAGCGCTCCGCCACGCCGTGTCTCACCCCCATAATCCGATGTCACCCAGATTGATTGTGCCCGAGAACTGGAGGTCATCTGATGGCTACGCTGCGCAGGACGGCGTTCGGCCCCCAGGCGTGCGGGCACCTCGCCGAGTCCGCCACTCGTGAGTGGCTTGTACCCGACGGCGCCGGCGGTTACGCCATGGGCACGATCGGGGGCCTGCGAACCCGGCGCTACCACGGTTTACTCGTCGTCGCGGGAGAAACGCCGGCTTCGCGCCGGCTGGCGGTGGCCTCGCTCGATCCGATTCTCACGCTTGCTTCGGGTACGTCGGTACGCCTGGCCACGCACGAATGGTCGGACGGCACCATCGCCCCGCGCGGCCACGAGCTGCTGTCCGGCTTCGAGCTGATCGACGGCCTGCCCCGCTGGCGCTGGCGGATCGGCGACGTGGTCCTGGAGCGCACGCTGGCCATGGTCGCGGGCCGGTCGGCCGTCGCCGTGGTCCACCGCCTGCTCACCGGCGGCCCGGTCAGCCTCACGCTCGAGGCCCTGTGCACCTGGCGCGACATCCACGGCGAGCGCACCGCCGCCGGCCCGCCACCCGAGGTCACCGCGGCCGAGGGCGGGTGTGTGGTCGAGGAGGCGTACCGCCTGCGGGGTCCCGAGTTCCGCCCGGCCGGCGCGTGGTGGCGCGGGGTGCGGCACCGCGAGGAGGCGGCGCGGGGCCTCACCCCGACCGAGGATCTCTGGTACGCGGGCAGCTTCCACGCCGAGCTCCGCCAGCCCGGCGCCACGGCCTCGGTCACGGCCTGGTCGGGCGATCTCGGCGCGCCGCCACCGCCGGCGGAGGAAGTCGTGACCGCCGCCCGCGCCCGCAACGTCGCCGTGGTCGCGGCGGCCGCTCCGGCCGACGACGACCAGGCGATGCTGGCGCTCGCGGCGGACGCTTTCATCGTCCGTACGGCCAAAGGTCTTGACGTTGTCGCCGGCTATCCGTGGTTCGGCGCCTGGTCCCGCGACACGATGATCAGCTACGAGGGCCTCTTCCTGTCCACCGGCCGGTTCGACGAGGGAAGATCTTTATTGCTGTCGTACGCCGCGACGCTGTCGGAGGGCATGCTGGCCAACACCGCCGACACGGGCAGCGTCGAGTACAACACCGCCGACGGCACCCTCTGGTTCGTGCACGCCGTGGGCCGCCACGTGGCCGTGACCGGCGACGTCGACCTGGCCGCCGCGCTGCTTCCGGCTCTGCTGGACATCGTCGACCACCACCTGCGCGGCACCCGCTACGGCATCGCCGTCGACCGGGCCGACGGCCTGCTGCGCCAGGGCGCCCCCGGCGAGGCCCTGACCTGGATGGACGCCCGGGTCGAGGGCGTGCCCATCACCCCTCGGGCGGGCAAGCCGGTCGAGATCAACGCCCTCTGGATCAACGCCCTGGCCATGGTCATCAAGCTGGCCTGGCAGGCCCGCTCCGGCGCCGGCCCGGCCGTGAAGGCCCACCCCGAGGCCCTGACCAGCTTCGCCCGCCGCTTCCCGGCCCCGGCCGGCACGCTCTACGACGTGGTCGACGGCCCCGCCGGCGACGACGCCACGATGCGCCCCAACCAGCTGCTGGCCTGGTCGCTGCCGTACGCACCGCTGCGACCGACCCCGGCCGCCCTGCAGACGATCGGCGCGGCCCTGATGACCCCGCTGGGCCTGCGGAGCCAGGCCCCGAACACCCCCGGATATCACCCCACCCACCGCGGAACCCCGGCCGAACGCGACGCGGCCTATCACACGGGAACGGTCTGGCCCTGGCTGATCGGACCGTTCGTCACGGCATGGCACCGTATAGGAGTGCCGGCCACGCAGATCATCTCCGATGCGGACGACCACCTCTCCGAGTACGGCCTGGGCTCCATCTCGGAGACGGCCGACGGCAACGCCCCACACGCCGCCACCGGCTGCCCGTTCCAGGCGTGGTCGGTGGCCGAGGCCCTGCGGGTCCGCCGCCTGTGAAGAAGTACGTGCTCTTCGACCATGACGGCGTGCTGGTCGACACCGAGTCGTGGTACTTCAAGGCCGGCGAACGAGCCCTGGCCGACATCGGCCTGACCCTGGACAAGGACCGGTACCTCCGCGACATGAGCCAGGGGCAGGGCACCTGGGCCCAGGCCCGGGCGGCCGGCGTCGACGAGCCGGCGATCAGCCGGCTGCGAGCGGTTCGTGATCGCTACTACCAGGACCATCTGCGGACGGAAGCGATCGAGATCGAGGGCGTGACCGAGGTCCTGGCCGACCTGTCCCGGCACGTCCGGATGGCCATCGTGACCACCGCGAAGCGCGCCGACTTCGACCTCATCCACGAGAAGCGGCGGATCAGGCAGTTCATGGACTTCGTGCTGGTGCGCGAGGACTACGAGCGGAGCAAGCCCCACCCGGAGCCGTACCTGACCGCCTTGAAGCGCTTCGGCGCGGCCGCGGAGGAGGCGCTGGTCATCGAGGACTCGTCGAGGGGTCTGAACTCAGCCGTGGCGGCCGGCATCGACTGCGCCGTCGTCCACAACGACTTCACAAAGTCGCAGGACTTCACACGGGCTCGCCACCGCGTCGACACCCTCAGCGAGCTGAAGGACATCGTCGTCGGGCGCCGAGGATGAGCAGATGTTGATCAGCACCGCGAGGGGCATCCTGACGTCCATGCTCGACGACGCCGGCGTACGCCCGGGCTCGGCGAGCGTTGGCGACGTGCGGACCACGCTCGAGGTCTTCCGGCGGTTCGCCGAGATCCCCGTCGAAGACGCGGGACAGCCGGACGACGATGGCGACGGGATCGTCGCCCAATACGGAACATACGACTTCAGGGGCCGGCGCGAGTTCTCGGCCGGCCTCACACGGCAGCTCGTCGAGGAACCATCCACATGGCAGCTGAGCTGCACATTTCACTGGAGTCCGAGCGCGGGGACCGAGGCGCTGGCGTCCGGTCACGTCTGGTCCTTCGGCAAGACTCTCGACGAGTTCTTCACGGAGGCGGTCGCCCTCCCCGGCTGGGCGTGGGCCACCGCCGGCACGCGGGCGCCTCGCGACCTGGAGATCGTCCTCGACGAGATCTGAACGAGGACATCATCGGCGGATCCGGCTGACCAGCCAGGCGACGGCGCCGCAGATCGCGCCGACGGCGAGGCCGGTGAAGAGGCTGCTGACGGTGATGGCGCCGCGCAGCAGCACGGCGTCGCCGTCCCACAGGAGGTTGTGGATCACGGCCAGGGCTGTTCCGTAGACGCCGCCGGCGGCCAGCAGCGACAGGAACGGGTTCGTCGACCAGCGGACGGCCACGGCCACCCATACGAGCAGCGGAACGAAGACCAGGGCCGCGTTGACGCCCGTTCCCTCGTGGATCAGGTCGAGGTCGTGGAGCACCGCCCGCGGGGCGGCCAACAGGCCGAGAAGGACGATCACCCAGAGGCGCAGACCGAGGTTCATGCGGCGACCGTAAAGCCGGCCACTTCCCGCTGTGGGCGGCCTCGATTGTCGCTTCTGGGCGTACGAGAAAGCTCCTAGCATCGCAATGGTGAGACGAGACGCGGCACTCGCGGTCGGGGTGGCGGCCGTGCTGGCCGTCGTGGTCTCGGCCGGCCAGGGTGGACAGGGTGGCCCCGGCGCGTACGTGTGGGCGGTGGCCCTCGGCGCCTTGATGCTGCGCCGCCGCGCCTATCCCCGGCTCGTCCTCGCGCTGACCGTGTTCGGGCTGTTCGCCTATTACACCGCCGGCTATCCGGCGATCGGCGTCGCCGTGCCGGTGGCGGCCGCCCTCTATTCGGCGGCCGAGGCCGGGCATCGCCGTTCGGCCGCCGTGGCCGCCGTCGTCGCCCTGGGCGTCTCGGCGGTGTTCCGGATCCTCGAGGGGCAGAGCGAGCGGTACGTTCTGCTCTACGACATGGTGGGGCACGTCGCGCTGGCCGTCGCCGCCATCGCGCTGGGTGAGCTGGTCCGGGCCCGCCGCCGCATCGACGAGCTGACCGAGCGGCAGGTCGCGCTGGCCGCCGAGCAGCGGCTGGCCGAGCACAAGGAGGAGCTTTCCCGCGAGCTGCACGACTCCATCGGGCACACCCTGACCGTGGCGGCGATCCACGCCGGTGTCGCCAAGGAGGTCCGCCGCGATCCGGCGGCCGCGTCGCGGGCCCTCGACCAGGTCACCGCCTCGATCTCGGAGGCGCTGACGGCGCTGCGGACCGCCGTGCGACGGTTGCACGCCGGCCGGCCCACGGCCGCCGACATCGAGATGGTGGCCGACACCGCGCGGGCGGCCGGCTACGACGTACGCACCAGCATCGACCCGGTCGACGGGGTGCCGGCCGCCGCCGCTCACCGCGTGGTCCGCGAGGCGATCACCAATACCCTGCGCCATTCCCCGTTCCGCTCCATCGACGTCGAGGTGCGTCAGGATCAGGACCAGGTCGTCGTACGCGTCGACGACGGCACCGGGCTCGACGGCCTCCGGACCGACGTCGCCGCCCTGGGCGGCCGCCTGACCGCCGGCTGGCGCGTCGAGGCGACGATCCCCCGTGATGCCGAATGACGCGGGTGGTGCTCGCCGACGACCAGGCCATCGTGCGGGCCGGGCTGACCGTGCTGCTCCAGGGTGGCGACGGCGAGCGGATCACCGTGGTCGGCGAGGCCTCCGGCGGGGCCCAGGTCGTGGGGCTGGTCCGCCGTACCCGACCGGATGTGGTCCTGATGGACGTGCGGATGCCCGGCGTCGGCGGGGTGGCGGCCACGCGGGCCCTGCGCGCGGACCCTGAGTGTGCCGGCGTGGCCGTGCTGATGCTCACCACGTTCGACACGGACGCCGAGGTGCTGGGGGCGTTGCGCGCCGGCGCCGACGGCTACCTGCTCAAGGACACCGAGCCGGAACGGCTGCGGGCCGCCGTGCGGGCGGCCGCCCGCGGGGAGCCGGTGCTCTCGCCCGGCGTGGCACGGCGCGTCATGGCGACCGCCGCCGACTCGCCCACCCCGCCGGTGCCCGATCCCCGGCTGAGCCGGCTCAGCCGGCGGGAGCGCCAGGTGCTCGTCGCGGTGGCCGAGGGCGGCGACAACGCCGAGGTCGCGAGGGAGATGCGGTTGAGTCCGGACACCGTACGGACCTACGTGAGCCGCATCCTGACCAAGGTGGGCGCGTCGAGCCGGGCCCAGCTGGTGGCGATCGCGCATCGCGGCGGGCTCATGGAGCACGGCCGAAGAGACTGACCGTCAGCACGATCGGCCGGTGGCTACCGGCCGGTATCTGTGGTCATAATTCTCGGATGCTGATCGCGTCGTCTTCGTGACGAGTCCCGACGACGACCTGCGCAGGGCGCTGACCGAGCAGGCGCGGCTCGAGGCGCTCCGGCACACCGGGCTCGGCGCGGCCGCCGACGAGGCGTTCGACCGGTTCGCCGAGATCGTCCGCCAGGCGCTGCGCGTGCCGGTCGCGCTGGTGTCCCTGGTCAGCGACGACCGCCAGGTCTTCCCGGGCGCCTGCGGGATGGGCCATCCGTGGCAGGAGGAGCGGCAGACGCCGCTGTCCCACTCGTTCTGTCAGCACGTGGTCGCCACCCAGGAGCCGTTGGTGGTCGTCGACGCCCGGGTCGACGACCGGGTGCGCGACAGCCTCGCCATCGACGACCTGGGAGTGGTCGGCTACGCGGGAATGCCGCTCACCGACGCCGACGGGCAGGTGCTCGGCTCCCTCTGCGCGATCGACCACGAGCCCCGGCAGTGGACCGGGGCCGAGCTGTCGCTGCTGGCCGACCTGGCCGCGGCCTGCTCCGACACCCTGCGGGCGCGGATCTCCCGGTTCGCGGCCGAACTGGTCGCCGGCCGGACCCGGCTGCTGTTGCACGCCAGCTCGGCCCTGGCCGACGCCGACAGCGTCGACAAGGTGGTCGACGCGGTGCGGGAGCTGGTGACGGGCACCCTCGACCCGGCGTACGTCGGTGTCTCCCTGCTCGGGGAGGGCGAGCAGGTGGCACTGCCGTCGAAGAGGCTGCTGCCCCCGGCGCAGGCCGAACGGTGGGCGCGCTACCCGGCCGGCTCGAAGACCCCGTCGGCGCTGGCCGCGCGGACCGGCCGGCCGGTGCTGTTGCCCGACCTGACGGCGGTCGCCGCGACGGCGCCGGACGCGCTGAGCACCTTCGAGGAGCTGGGGTGGCAGTCGGCGGCCAGCGTGCCGCTGCGGGGACCCACCGGACCGGCCGGCGCGCTGACGTTCGTGTGGAAGCAGCCGTACGCGCTGAACCCGGGCGAGCAGGCGATCCTCACCGCGCTGTCCGGTTTCGTGGTGCAGGCGCTGACCCGCGCCAATGTGCTGGCGGACCGGCGCGCGGCCGCCGCGGTGATGCAGAAGGCGCTGCTCAGCCCGCTGCCCCACCATCCGAAGCTGCGGATGGCGGCCCGTTACGCCCCGGCCCACCGTGAGGACCACGTCGGCGGCGACTGGTACGACGCGCTGGCCCTGGACGGTGATCGGGTCGTGCTGGTCATGGGCGACGTCACCGGCCACAGCGTGACGGCGGCCGCGGCGATGAGCCAATACCGGAGCATGCTGCGCACCCTCGTCATCGACCGGCACGAGCCACCGTCGGCCGTGCTGCGCCGGCTGGAGCACACCCGCCGGTCGGTGGGCCTGGAAAACCTGGCCACGGTGCTGCTGGCCTACCTCGAGCCGGACGACGCCGGCGGATATCAGATGACCTGGGCCAACGCCGGGCATCCAGCACCCGTCATGCTGCGGCCGGACGGGCGGGTCCTCTCCCTGGGCGGGCACGATCCGCTGATCGGCGCGGTGCGCCGCGTCTCCCGCCGCAACCAGACCCAGCACCTACCACCCGGCACGGTCGTCATGCTGCACACCGACGGCCTGGTCGAGAGCCGCACGGCCACGATCGACGCCGGCCTGGCCCGCGTCCAGCGCCTGCTGTCCGAGCACGCCACCGACGACATCGAGCTGCTGGCCGACCGCCTGCTGAGGCACGACGGCGCCGCAACGCGTGACGACGACGTGGCGCTGCTGCTTCTCGCCACGCCTCACGCCTTCGCGGTGGAGGCGAGCTCCCCGGTGCTGGGCTCCTGAGCGTCCGCGCACAGGGGACAGAGGCGGGTCACGCCGTGGCGGTCGCAATACTCGTTGGTCTTCTTGAAGGACACCACGCCGGCCAGAAAACCGACCAGCAGGGCGGCGGCGACTGCGATAACGAGGATCATGGGACTCTCCTCCCGCGCTTTCCCCTCACACGTCGCGGGGTGGCGGGCCGGTTCATAGGATCGACGGCATGGACTTCGGTGTCGGTTACTTCCCCACCCACGACGGCGTTCGGCCCGGTGAGATCGCTCGGCGGGTCGAGGAGCGCGGGCACGCCGCGCTCTACTTCGCGGAGCACACGCACATTCCGGCCAGCCGGGAGACGGCCTGGCCCGGTGGTGACGTGCTGCCGCAGAAGTACTCGCACACGTACGACCTCTTCGTCGCCCTGACGGCCGCGGCCGAGGCGACCAGCCGGCTGCGGATCGGCGCCGGGGTGTGCCTGGTCATCGAGCGTGATCCGATCACCACGGCCAAGGAGGTGGCCAGCGTCGACCACCTCAGCGGCGGGCGGCTCGACTTCGGGGTGGGGATCGGCTGGAACCGCGAGGAGATGCGCAACCACGGCACCGATCCGCGGACGCGGGTACGGCTGTTCGGGGAACGCATCAAGGCCATGAAGGAGATCTGGACGCAGGAGGAGGCGAGCTTCCACGGCGAGTTCGTCGACTTCGACCGGATCTGGTCGTGGCCCAAGCCCGCGCAGAAGCCGAACCCGCCGGTGCTGATCGGTGGTGGCGGTGAGAGCGTCGTCGATCGGGTGCTGGAGTACGGCGACGGATGGTTCCCGCAGTGGCGTGACGACAACATCGCGGAGCGGGTGGCCGAGCTGCGCGCGCGGGCCGACCGATACCTGCAGATCCAGATGCTGAGCGTGCCGGCCGATCCGAAGGCCCTGGAGAAGTGCGCCGAGGCGGGGGTCGAGCGGGCGTCGGTGTGGCTGCCGTCGGGTCCGTGGAGTGTGGTCGAGCCGGCCCTGGAGAAGTGGGAGAAGGCGATCGGTGAGCTGGTCGGGCGGTGACACCGGCCGAGCGTTTCGCCGCACAGCCGGTGGCCCGCCTGGCCACGGTGGGCGCGGACGGGGCGCCGCATCTCGTGCCGATCGTGTTCGCCCTGGTCGGCGACGTGATCGTCTCGGCCGTGGACGGCAAGCCGAAGCGGAGCCGGGCTTTGAAGCGGCTGGCCAACATCGCCGCCGAGCCGCGCGTCAGCGTCCTGGCCGACCATTACGACAGCGATTGGCAAAACCTTTGGTGGGTACGGGCGGACGGCGTGGCCCGGGTCCGCGAGGACGCACCCGCGGGAATCCGCGAGCTGATCGCCAAATATCCGCAGTACAGGCTCGTCGCACCGGCCGGCCCATATATCGAAATAGCGGTAAAAAAGTGGACAAGCTGGGTTGGCGGTGCCAGGGGTGAGTAGGTGGTCAGTGGGGAATGCCGCTGGCTACGGCTCGTAGCTTGTCCGGGTTGGCGACGTTGTGGATGGCGGTGATGCGGCCGTCGTTGTCGAACTCGAAGGTGACGGTGGAGATGACCCGGCCGGCGCCGGTGAAGACCAGACCGAAGCCGCCGTTGAGCTCCGTCAAGGTCACGTCCATCTCGGCCGGGGTGACTCCCTCGTACGGCCGTCGGCCCACCGCCGCGAACCAGGCTGCCACCTTCTCGGCGCCGGTCACCGGGCGCAAAGCCTGGCGGACCTTGCCGCCGCCGTCGGTCCACAGGGTGACGTCGGGGGCCAGCACCTCCATCAGCGTGTTGATGTCGCCGCCGGTCGCGGCGGACAGGAAACGGTCGGTGACGTCGCGCTGCCGGGCCCGGTCGGCCGCGAACCGGGGGCGCCGGGCCCGCACATGTTCGCGGGCCCGGTGCGCGGACTGGCGTACCGCCGCCTCGGAACGCTCCACCGCCGTCGCGATCTCCGGATAGCTGAAGTCGAACACCTCGCGCAGCACGAACACCGCCCGCTCCAGCGGGCTCAGCGACTCCAGCACCACCAGCATCGCCATCGACACCGAGTCGGCGTCGGCCGTCTCCGCCGTGGTCAGGATCGGCTCCGGGAGCCACGGGCCGACGTACGTCTCCCGCTGCCGCCGGGTCGAGCGCAACTGGTCCATCGCCACGTTGGTGACGATGCGCGTCAGATAGGCCTTGGGGTCGCTCACGTCCGAACGGTCGGCGGCCGACCACCGCAGCCAGGCGTCCTGCACCGCGTCCTCGGCATCGGAGGCCGAGCCGAGGATGCGGTAGGCGACCGCGAACAGCAGGTTGCGATAGTCGTCGAAGGCGGTCGTCACCGGGTGTACCGCCCGCCGTACGTCCAGAACGACGCCGATCGGGGCATGCGCAGCATGCGCTGGAAGGTGGGCCAGGGGCTCGCGGTCACGGTCTCCTTGTACCGGACGGCCGCGCGTCCGGCCAGGTATATACGGCGGGGGCTGTCGTCGGGGCGGGTGAACTGGACGACCGCGTCGCCGCGACCCAGGCTGACCGGCATGTGGAAGTAGCCGAACCGGAACCGCTTCGGCTGTTCGCCGTCGAGTTCGCGGACGATCGACAGGGCCGCGTGCACGCCGGTCGGCATGCCGCCCTGGCAGGTGCCGTGCATGACCCCGTACCGCTGCTCGATGTGGGCGGCGTCGCCGACGGCGTAGACGTTGGGGTGGGAGACCGAGCGCAGGCTCTCGTCGGTGACGATGCGCCCGTGGTCGTCGACCGTGAAGCCGGCCTCGGCGGCCAGGGAAGAGGCCTGCACGCCGGCCGTCCACAGCGTGTAGTCCGAGGGCACCGACGAACCGTCGTCCAGGACCACCGCGTCGGGCAACACCTTGTCGACCGTGACGCCGCTCAGAACCCGTACCCCCAATCGGGCCAAAGCGGCCGTGACATGCGCACGGGCCTTGACCGACATCGAAGCCCCCGGGATCTCGCGGCCGACCAGCGTGACCGACGCGCCGGGGTGAGCCTCGGCGATCTCGGTCGCGGTTTCGACGCCGGTCAGGCCGCTTCCGCAGACCACCACCGATCCGGCCAGGTCTTTCGCCAGCGCTTGCGTCTCGGTCCAGCTGTTGAGGGTGTACGTGTGATCGGGCGCGACGACCGCAGATCCGAGCGCGAAGACGAGCCGGTCGTAGGGGAGTGGTTCACCGTCGATGAAGGCGACACCGTCACGCAGGCCGGTCACCCGGCCCCGGACGAACCGGACGCGGGTGTCCTTCAGCAGCTCGGGAATGCTCAGGTCGGCGGTCGTCCGGCCGGCCGCGGTCATGTGCAGGCGGAGGCGTTCGGTGAACCGCTCCTCCGCGTTGACCAGGGTGATCGTCACGTCGTCGCGGTGGCGCAGGCGCCCCGCCAGGTTGCTCGTCGCGGCCAGGCCGGCGTATCCGGCGCCCAGAATCAAGATGTTCATGCCCGCGAGACGTAAGCAGCCCTCGCGGTTGTGACATCTAATCGCCGGAAAGATCTCGCCGGATGCTCCAGATCGCCGCGGCCATGGCCAGGACGGTCCAGAGGGTGAACTTGAGCAGGCCCTCCGGCTTGCCGCTGGCCGCGTCGAGGAATGAGGTGAACGGCCACGGGTCCTTGAGCTGGCCGAGCAGGCCCTCGACGAAGGTGATGAAGCTGATGTAACCGACGAAGAGCCAGAGCGGGCGGCGTACGAGGGTCGCGTTGGCCACGCCGAACAGGGCGATCATCGGGACGGCGACCAGGGTGCCGGTGAACTGCTTCATCTCCTGTCCGCCGATGAAGGTGAAGCCGCTGATCACGGCGAGCGCCACCGCGATCAGCACGGCGGCCACGCACTGGCCGGCCAGCACGGTGAGCCGTCGCGGCCGGCCGAGGAAGAGCAGCACGGCGGTGCGGTGCTGATAGTGGGCCGAGGTGGTGACCACGGCGATGCCGAAGGCGCCCAGCCCGGCGAACAGCGACCAGAAGTCGGCGCTGAGGAAGCCGAACACCATGGCCAGGGCGATCGTGCCGGCCAGCGAGACCCAGCTGGAGCGGATGGAGAGCGTCCGGTAGAGCTCGCTGCGGACCACGGCGATCATGCGGCGCTCCCGGCCAGCTGGAAGAAGAGCTGCTCCAGCGTCGGGGTGTCGACGGTGAGCTCGTAGATCGGCTGCTGGACCGCGAAGGCGATGTCACCGGCGTCCTCGGGGGTCAGCCCGGTCACGTGCAGCACCTGGCCATCGGTGGTCACGGCCGCCCCGGCCTGTTCGAAGGCGGCCCACAGGGCGTGCGGGTCGCGGCCGCGGACGCGCAGCCGCACCGCCTGCCGTCCGGTCAGTGCTTCGAGGGGGTCGGCCAGCCGGATCCGGCCGTCGGCGATGATCACCACGTCGTCGACCAGCTGCTCCAGCTCGCCGAGCAGGTGGCTGGAGATGAGCACGGTGCCGCCGGCCGCGGCGTGGCCGCGCAGCAGCCCGCGCAGCCAGGCCATGCCGGACGGGTCGAGGCCGTTGGCGGGCTCGTCGAGCACGAGGACCGGCGGCTCGCCCAGCATGGCGGTGGCCACGGCCAGGCGCTGCCGCATGCCGAGCGAATAGTCGCCGGTCCGCTTGCTCCCGGCGTCGGCCAGGCCGACGTACTCCAGAAGCTCGTCGACCCGGTCGGCGCCGGCGCCGCAGAGGAAGGCCTGGGTGCGCAGATGGCCGCGGCCGGTCTGGCCGGGATGGCTGAGGCCCTGCTCGAGGACGGCGCCGACCTGGCGCAACGGCTGGTCGAGATCGCGGTAGCGGCGGCCGTTGACCAGGGCCTGGCCCGAGGTGGCGCGGCTCAGGCCGAGGAGCACGCGCAGGGTGGTGGTCTTGCCCGACCCGTTCATCCCGAGAAAACCGGTGACCCGGCCCGGCGAGGCGGTGAACGTGACGTCCTTGACGGCGTCGATGCCGCCGTAGGTCTTCGTCAATTCCCGTATCTCGATCATCGACGGCATTATTCACGCCCGGGTCAAGTGAGTACGCGGACTCATCCGCTCGGCGACGGGCGCGACGAGGATCGTTGACGTGACCTATCCCTGCGCGAAGTGCGGAAACACGGCGTCGGAGACCAGCGGCTGTCCGGCCTGCGGCCACGGTCCGGATCCGGACGCGATCGCGGTGATCCGGGCGGATGCCGAAATCACCGACCTCATCCGGCAGCTGGGCGCGGCCCGTCTGGTCGTGACGCAGATCGAGGCGGCGCTCAACGAGGTGTGGGCGCGGCGGAACGCGGCCGCGGCCCGGGTGCGGACTCCGGTCAGCACTCCCCGTTTTGCGCAGAATGTTCTGTTCCTGCTGGGTGGGCTGCTGCTCGCGGTGGCCGCGGTCGTGTTCACGGCGGTCGCCTGGGCGCAGTTCGGGGTCGGCGGGCGGGCCGTGGTGCTCGCCGGCTTCACCGGGGTGGCGCTCGCGGTGCCGCCGCTGGTGAAGCGGCGCGGCCTGACGGCCACGGCCGAGACTTTCGCCGCGGTGGGACTTCTGCTGACGCTGCTTGACGGGTACGCCGCCTGGCACGTCAACCTGTTCGGAGTCGCCGAGGGGTCGGCCTGGGGCTACGCGGCCGCCGTCTGCGCCGTGACCGGGGCCGTCGCGGCGGGGTACGAGCACTTCACCGGGCTGGTGGCTCCGCGCTATGCCGCGTTGCTGGTGGCGCAGCCGGTGCTGCCGTTGCTGGTGGCGATCGCGGGGCCGGCCCTGACCGGGTGGGCCTTCGCGTTCGTGGGGGTGGCCGCGATCGACGTGGCGGTGCTGGCGACCGGTCGCCTGCGCGTGGCTTCGGCGGTGACGGGTGGGGTGGCCGTGGTGGTGGCGGCCGGGTGTGCTCTCCTCGGCCTCGTCTCGGACGAGCCGGTGGGTCCGGCGGCGGCGCTGATCGCGGCGGCCCTTGCGGTGGTCGCGGGGGCTGTCGTCGCGCGGCAGACGATCGCACGGGCTATCGCGGTGGCCCTGTTCGTGGTGGCGTTCGTCATCGCGGCCGGGCGGGTCACAGCGGTGCTGAGCCCGGCCGGGTGGCTGATCGACGTCGCTGCGGTGGTGCTGGTGGTGGCTCTGCCGTCGTGGCGGCTGCTCGGGGCTCGAATCGGGGCCTCCTCGGCGGCCGGGGTGCTCGGTGTCGCCGTCTTCGTGGTGACCGTGGATCAGGTCTCGACGGCCCGGGCCGACTGGTCGGTTCCGGTGGCGCTCGCGCTGCTCGAGGCGGCCACGGTCGTTCTCGTTCCGGCCGCCTGGCGAAGGTCGGTCGCGCTGCTGGGGGCGTACACCGTGATCGTCAATGCGGCGATCCTGGCGCTCGCCCAGGCGGGTGTGAGCGTGCTGGAGGCGTACACCCTGCCCGCCGCAAGCGTCGCTCTCCTGGCCGGACTCCTCATCCGCCGGGCCCGCCCGGCGGCCGGAAGCTGGACCACCTACGGCCTTGCCCTGGTGGTGGCCTTGCTGCCGAGCCTGATCGCGATCTTCGCGGGCGACGGGCAGCACCTGCGCCGGCTGCTGCTCGGCCTCGGCGCGCTGGGGATCGTGCTGGCCGGCGCCCGGGCCGGGCTGCGGGCGCCGGTGCTGCTCGGCGGCGGCGCCCTGGCCCTGGTCGCGCTGCACGAGCTGGCCCCGGTGTGGGATCTGCTCCCGCGGTGGATCCCGCTCGCCGCGGCCGGGCTGCTGCTGGTGATGCTGGCGATGACGCTGGAGCGCCGGCGGCGTGACCTGGACCGGCTCCGCGCCACTCTGCACCGGTTTTCGTAAAGCGGCGGCACCGACGGCCGATCTAGGGGCCTGTTGTCCCCTAGATCGGAGGCCCGGATGTCCGCCGCGCGCATGCAGATGTGCTTCGCCGCGTGGGTGGCTGCCCTGACGGTGGTCTTCTACGCACTGCCGGAGTACAGCATGTACTCCTGGGCGGCGATCGGGCTCTCCGGGGCGGCGGCCGTGCTGGTCGGCATCCGGCTGCACAGGCCGTCGCGGAAGCTGCCCTGGTATCTGCTCTCGGCCGTCGTCGCCTGCTTCACCCTGGGCGACACCACCTACAACGTGCTCACCGACTACCTCGGGTACGCCAACCCGTTCCCGTCGCTGGCCGACCTGTTCTACCTGATCATCTACCCGATGCTCGCGGTAGCCCTGCTGATCTTCATCCGGGCCCGGTCGGGCACCGACAACCGGGCCGCGCTGCTCGACGCGCTCGTGCCCACGGCCGGTCTCGGCCTGCTCTCCTGGGTCTTCCTGATCGCGCCGTACGTGCACGACACCGGCCTGACCCTGCCCGACAAGCTGGTCTCGATCGCCTATCCGCTCGGCGACGTGCTGGCCCTGGCCATGTTCGCCCGGCTGCTGACCGGCGGCGGGCGCAAGCCGGCCGCGCTGACCATCCTGGTCGTCGGCGTCTCCAGCCTGCTGGTCACCGACGTCATCTACGGCCTGCGCCAGCTCGCCGACAACTGGCAGGTCGGCGGGCCGGTCGACTTCGGCTGGATCCTGTTCTACACCGCCATCGCGCTGTCCTCGCTACACCCGTCGATGCGGGAGCTCACCGTCGACGGCGAACGGAGCACCGAGCCCATCGCCGGCGGCCGCCGGATCGCCCTCATGGCCACCGCGGCCCTGATCGCCCCGGCCGTCCTGCTCATCGAGGACCTCGGCGGCGACGTCACCGACGCCCCGATGATCGCCACCGCCAGCGCGCTGATGTTCCTGGCCGTCATGCTGCGGGTGGCCGGGCTCATGCAGACCCAGCGGACCACCGCGGCCCGGGAGCGCACCCTGCGCATCACCGGCGCCGACCTGGTCGCGGCGAGCAGCGAGGCCGAGGCGTACGAGGCCTTGAAGAAAGCTCTGAACGCGATCGTGCCGTCCGGGCAGCCGTGGGCCGAGTTCGTGCTCTCCGTCGACGCCCGGCCCGGCAACACGACCGGCCTGGTCGGCACCCGCAAGGTGCTGATCGCCGACGAGCCGGCCCTCGTGGCGCAGGCGTTCGACGGCTTCACCTGGGCCCTGTGCGCCGAGGCGATCGCCTCGCCCCGCAAGCCGGGCGAGCCCCGCCGGCACCGCCGGCTCTACCTGGCCGCCGCCGACGAGGTGCTGACCGCGCTCGAGCCCGCCTTCGTGGCCCTGATGACCCAGGGCACGATGGCCGTCGAGCGGATCAACCTGACCGCCGAGGTGAACCGGCGCAGCAGCGAGGACTACTTCCGCGCGCTGATCCAGAGCGCCTCCGACGTCATCATGATCGTCGGCGACGACGAGGTGATCCGCTACGCCAGCCCGTCGGCGCTGCCCGTCTTCGGCCACACCGACATGGTCGGCATGCCGCTGCGCCGGCTCATCGCCGCGACCGACCACGCCGAGCTGACCGAGCTGCTCGACCAGGTGCGCTCCGGCAACGGTTTCCGCGACGGCGTCGACCTGACCGCGATCAGCGGCGACGACCTGCTCCTGCAGGTCGAGTGCACCTGCCGCGACCTGCGCGACGACCCGGCCGTGGGCGGGCTCGTGGTGACCATAAGAGATGTCACCGAGCGCCGGCGCCTCGAGAACGACCTGGCCCACCAGGCGTACCACGACGCGCTGACCGGGCTGGCCAACCGCGCGCTGTTCCAGAACCGGCTCGAGCACGCGGCCCACTTCGCCGACGGGCGCCGGCACGAGGTGGCGGTCCTGTTCATCGACCTCGACGACTTCAAGGAGGTCAACGACACGCTCGGGCACGCCGCCGGCGACCAGCTGCTGACCACTGTCGGCGAGCGCATCTCGGCCGTGGTGGGCCCGCTGAGCACGGTGGCCCGCACCGGCGGCGACGAGTTCGCCGTGCTGCTGGAGCAGGTCGACGCGCAGGCCGACGCCGAGCAGATCGCCGGCCGCATCGTGACCGCGCTGGCCGAGCCGATCGAGGTCACCGACGCCACCGGGGCCACGCACCTGGTGCGCGGCGCGGCCAGCGTCGGCGTCGCGACCAGCGCCGAGGCGGCCGGGATCACCGAGCTGCTGCGCCGGGCCGACGTGGCCATGTACGGGGCGAAGACCGAGGGCAAGAACACGTGGCAGCGCTACGAGGACGAGATGCACGAGGCGATGCTGCGCCGCCTCGAGATGCGCTCGGCCCTCAACGAGGCGGTGCCGGGCGACCAGATGCGGCTGCGCTTCCAGCCCATCGTCGACCTGCCGACCGGCGAGACGATCGGCCTCGAGGCCCTGGTGCGCTGGCAGCACCCGGCCCGCGGGCTGCTCGGCCCGAACGAGTTCATCGAGCTGTCCGAGGAGAACGGGGCGGTGGTCGCGATCGGCGGCTGGGTGCTGCGCGAGGCGCTGCGCACCTTCGCCGAATGGCGGCGCTCGGACACCGGCGGTCTCATGCGGTACGTCAGCGTGAACGTGTCGGCCCGTCAATTCCGTACACCCGGCTTCGTCTCTCAAGTCAAGGCGGTGCTGGCCGAAATAGGAGCCGACCCGAAGTGGCTCCTGCTGGAGATCACCGAGAGCCTGGTGCTGCACGACGCCGACCAGGTCTGGCGTGACCTGCACGAGCTGCGGGCCATGGGCGTGCGGATCGCGATCGACGACTTCGGCACGGGTTACTCGTCGCTGAGCTACCTGAGCCAGATGCCGGTCGACGTTCTGAAGATCGACAAGTCCTTCATCGACGACATCCTGCACAGCAAGCAACAGATGGCGCTGGTCGAGACCATCGTCAACCTGGCCCGCACGCTCGACCTGGCGGTCGTGGCCGAGGGCATCGAGCTGGAGGAACACCGCGCGGCCCTGGTCTCGATGGGCTGCCCGTACGGACAGGGCTACCTGTTCTCCAAGCCGGTCACATCCGAAGAGTTCCAATCCATGATTCTCACGAAGGGTCTTTCATGAGCGACGGTCTCGAGTTCGTCAAGCGTGACGGTAAGTGGGCGGACCTGGAGCGGCTGCGCAGTGGCAACCCCATGTACGACGCCACCATCGAAGAGGTGAAGGGCCGCCGCATCCGGGTGGGCGACCACTGGCTGGCCGACTTCGCCTCCTGCAACTATCTCGGCTTCGACCTCGAGCCCGAGATCATGGAGGCGATCGAGCCCGAGGTGCGCCGCTGGGGCACCCACCCGAGCTGGTCGCGGCTGCTGGGCAACCCGGCGCTCTACCCGCAGATCGAGGAGAAGCTGACGGCGCTGCTGGACGCGCCGGACACGCTGGTCCTGCCGACGATCACCCACATCCACATGTCGGTCCTGCCGATCCTGGCCGGCAAGGGGCACATCTTCCTGGACTCGCAGGCTCACAAGACCATTTACGACGGTTCGATGTACGCCCGAGGGCTGGGCGCGAGCGTCCATCGCTTTGCCGCCTCGGACCTGTCCGAATTGCGGGCCATGTTGAAAGCCGCCCCGACCGGCGTCTCGAAGATCGTGGCGATGGACGGCGTGAACAGCATGACGGGCAACGCGCCCGACCTGGCGGCGTTCGCGGCGGTGTGCCGGGAGTACGGGGCGCTGTTGTACGTCGACGACGCGCACGGTTTCGGCGTGATCGGCGAGCGTGGGGTCAACGAGAAGTCGCCGTACGGCCTCAAGGGCAACGCGATCGTCAAGTACGCCGGCGAGACGTACGACAACATCGTGCTGGTGGGCGGCTTCTCGAAGAGCTATTCGTCGCTGCTGGCCTTCCTGGCCCTGCCGACGTGGCTGAAGAACCACCTGAAGGTGTCGGCGCCGCCGTACCTGTACTCGGGCCCGGCCCCGACGGCGTCGCTGGCGACGGTGCTGGCGGGTTTGTCGGTGAACGAGAAGCGGGGCGACGACATCCGGGCCGAGCTCTACCGGAAGACCATGAAGGTCCTGGACCACGTACGGGCGTTGGGCGTCTACACCCCGAACACGGGCAACACGCCGGTGATCGAGCTGCCCCTGGCCGACGGCGAGGACATCGACGAGGTCGGCAAGCTGCTGTGGAACCGCGGCATCTACGTGACGCTGGCGGCGTATCCGCTGGTCCCGCGCGACCAGGTGGGTTTCCGGGCCCAGGTGACGGCGGCCAACGGCGACGACGAGCTGGACGAGCTGAACGCGGTGATCACCGAGCTGAACGCGGCGGGCAAGCTCCGCCGAGCCTGATCCTTCCGGCCGGGCGGCCCCGCGCCGCCCGGCCTTCCCGCCACAATGTGATGATCGCGGTATGCGACTTTCCATCTGGCCGGGCGCGGGGCAGAGCTTCGCGGGCGTGCTCGAGGCGTCCCGGCACGCCGAGGAGACCGGCTGGGACGGCGTGCACTTCGCCGACCACTTCATGCCCAACGGCGGTTCGGGCCCGGTGCTCGAGTGCGGTTCGGTGGTGGCCGCCCTGGCGGCGGCGGTGCCGAGGATCGAGATCACCACATTGGTGTACGGCATGACGTACCGTCACCCGGCCGTCCTCGCGAACATGGCGGCAACGGTCGACCACATCAGCGGCGGCCGCTTCCGGCTGGGTGTGGGCGCCGGCTGGCAGATCAACGAGCATGAGCAGTACGGCATCGAGCTGCCCCCGGTGAAGCAGCGCATCGACCGCTTCGTCGAGGGCCTGCTGGCCATCAAGGGTTTGCTGACTGAGCCCCGCACCACCCTGCAAGGCGAGTACTACCAGCTCACCGACGCCGAATGCGACCCGAAGCCGCTGCGCACCCCGCCGCCGATCCTGATCGGCGCGAAGGGCGAGAAGCGGATGCTCCGCATAGTGGCCGAGCACGCCGACGCGTGGAACACGTGGGGAGTGCCGTCGCACATAGCCCAGAAGTCAGAGGTCTTGAACGACCACTGCGCCACAATCGGCCGCGACCCGCGAACAATAGCCCGAACCGCCCAGGCACTGACGGTCGTCGACAATTCAATCCCCGACGGCCTGACCGCCCCGGTGATAGGCGGCTCGATCGGGGCTCTGAAGGACGCGATAGCCGAGTACGAGTCCCTGGGCCTGGACGAGCTGATCATCCCCGACGCCCTCCTGGGCACCGGCCCGACCCGCCTCAAGGCCATGGACACTCTGCGCGACCTGGTCCGCGCCTGACACCACAGAGGGCCGACCGTTCCCACGGCCGGCCCTCTTTCGCCCAAGCCCTTCACCGTCTCAGCGCTGCCCGGTCTCAGCGCTGCACGGTGTCAGTGCTCCACCGTCTCAGTGCTCCGCGGCGATGGCTTCCGCCACCTGGCGCAGCTGGTAGTGATCCGGGTGGAACCCGGCGGCGATGTCCGGATGCAGATGCGACCTGGTTTCGTCCAGGAGCACCGCGGTGAGCTCGTCGACACTCTGCCCGGCATACTCGTGCCGAAGCTTGTCCGTCGCGACCTGCAACGCCGAGGTGAGTTGCTCCTCGAGCGGCTCGCGAAGTTTCTCCTCCACCGGGTTGAGGCTCTGTGGATCCAAGGTGACCTGTGGCTCGGCCATGTACCCCTCCCGTGTTCTGCGGCGCGACGCGGATACCCGCCCCCCTCACGCCGTTAAACGCATCAAGCCCCACCCACGACGTGTCCACAGCCAACTCTCAGCCGCGGCCGCGCTTCACCTCGAAGAAGGTGTCGATGCGGCTCAGCGGCGCGACCGCGTCCCAGATCGCCAGGGCCTCGTCGCGCTCGGGCACCGCTCCGATGATCGGACCGTGGAGGCCGCGCTTGGCGCCTTCGACGTGCACGACCGGCGAGCCGATCCCGGGCCCGGCCAGGGCGAGCGCCGCCTCGTGCGACTCCCGCACGGCGTCGTCCCAGCTCGCGTCGTCGAGCACCGACTTGGCGTCCTCGATGCCGGCGGCCTCCGCGGCCTCCTGCACCAGCTCGTCGGTGAGCGCCGCCCCGCCGTCGTGCACCCGGGTGCCGATCTCGGTGTAGAACGCCGCCGCCACCTCCTCACGGCGATCAGCTCGCAGGGCCTCGACCAGTCGCAGCGCCCGGAAGGACGCGTCGGTGGCCGCCCGGTACTGCTCGGGGATGTTGTCGCCGTTCAGGATCTTCAGGCTGAACGCGCGCCAGCGCAGGGTCAGGTCGCGCTCGGGGGCGACCGCGACCAGCCAGCGCGAGGTGCGCCAGGTGAACGGGCACGCGGGATCGAAGTAGTAAGTGGCCTCCATGGATCACAGCCTAGGGGCCGCCGGGCCTGCGTTTCCCGGAACCAGGAGGGGTTTGTTTCGTCGCTGTGTGGGGCAGGAGGATCACTGGCCGTCGAAGTGACAGAGATCACTTCGACGCACGTTCGGCCGGATGGAGGGTCAATGGCGACTATCGACCGACATCCGCAAAGGCGCACCCTGCGCGCTCGGGCACTCGCGGCGGGGGCCGCGCTAGCCCTGGCAGCACCGCTGGCAGCCTGCGGATCAGACGACAACGGCGGCGTACCCGTCCTCAACCTGTACCAGTTCCCCGTCGAGAACATGCAATCCGTCGTGGACATGTGCAACCAGCAGGCGGCGGGTAAGTACGAAATCAAGTACCAGGTGCTGCCCCGGGCGGCCGACGACCAGCGGGTCCAGATGGTCCGCCGCCTCGCCGCCAAGGACGACAGCATGGACCTGCTCGGCATGGACGTCACCTGGACCCAGGAGTTCGCCAGCGCCAACTGGATCAAGGAGTGGACCGGCGCTGACAAGAGTGAGGTCGAGAACGGCACGCTGCCCGGACCGCTCGCGTCAGGTGAGTACGACGGCAAGCTGTACGCGGCGCCGAACAACACCAACGTGCAGCTGCTGTGGTACCGCAAGGACCTCGTACCCACCCCGCCGAAGACATGGGACGAGATGATCCAGATGTCCCAGCAGCTCAAGGCGGAGGGCAAGACGTACCAGGTGCTCACCATGGGCGCCCAGTACGAGGGCCTGGTCGTGCTGTTCAACAGCCTCGTCGCCAGTTCCGACGGCACGGTGGTGAGCGAGGACGGCAAGTCCGCCGTGATGGACGCCGGCGCGGTCAACGCCCTGCGGACTCTGAAGACCTTCGCGACCGCCGGCGTGACGAGCCCCTCGTTCTCCAACTCGATCGAGGACGACGTCCGGCTCGCCTTCCAGAACGGTGGCGGCGCGTTCCAGCTGAACTGGCCGTACGTGTACGCCTCGATGCAGAGCGACGCCCCCGACCTCGCCAAGAACGTCGCGTGGGCGCGGTACCCGGGCATCGACCCGAACAAGCCGAGCATCACGACGATCGGCGGCTCCAACGTCGCGGTCAGCGCGTTCAGCAAGCACCCGGAGCAGTCGTTCGAGGCGGCCAGGTGCCTGCGGGGCCCCGAGGCACAGAAGTACCTCGCCATCAACGCCGGACAGCCGCCGTCGATCGAGGCCGTATACAACGAGCCGGAGATGGCCAAGGCGTACCCGATGAAGGAGACGCTGCTCGAGGAGCTGAAGGACGCCGCTCCGCGGCCGCGCACCCCCGCGTACCAGAACCTCTCCACCGTCGTCTCGGCCGAGCTCTCGCCGCCCGCGAGCATCGAGCCGGACCGCACCGGCGCCGAGCTCAAGAGCTCCATCCAGGACGCCCTCGAATCGAAGGGAGTGCTGCCGTGAGCATCTCCAGCACCACGCCGGCGGCGGAGACCGCGGAGCAGAAGATTCCGCGCCAACGTCAGCGCCGCCGCGCCGAACTGAGCGAGGGCAAGAAGCAGGAGCGCAAGCTGGGCTGGCTGCTGTGCGCGCCGGCCGCGCTGGTCATGGTGGTCGTGACGGCGTACCCGATCCTCTACTCGTTCTGGTTGTCGTTGCAGCGCTACGACCTTAAGTTCCCCGAGGACCGGCAGTTCGTCTGGTTCGAGAACTACGTGACCGTGCTGTCCAACAGCTACTGGTGGACGGCCTTCGGCGTCACCATGCTGATCACCGTCGTCTCCGTCGTGGTCGAGCTGGTGCTCGGCATGGGGTTGGCGCTGATCATGCATCGCACGCTGGTCGGGCGAGGGCTCGTACGGACGTCCGCCCTCATCCCGTACGGCATCGTCACGGTCGTCGCCGCCTTCAGCTGGCGCTACGCCTGGACACCGGGCACCGGATATCTGGCCAACCTGGTCAGCCCCGAGGGCGCGCCGCTGACGGAACGGGCCAGCGCGCTCGCCATCATCATCCTGGCCGAGATCTGGAAGACCACGCCGTTCATGGCCCTGCTGCTCATGGCCGGTCTCGCCCTGGTGCCCGACGACCTGCTCAAGGCGGCCTCGATGGACGGCGCGAGCTGGTGGCAGCGGTTCACCAAGGTGATGTTGCCGGTGATGAAGCCGGCGATCCTGGTCGCCCTGCTCTTCCGCACCCTGGACGCGCTGCGCGTCTTCGACAACATCTATGTGCTCACCAACGGCGCCAACGAGACGTCGTCCGTGTCGATGATCGCCTACAACAACCTGATCAAGGGGCTCAACCTCGGCATCGGCTCGACGATGTCCGTGCTGATCTTCCTGACGGTGGCGATCATCGCGTTCATTTTCGTGAAGCTGTTCGGCACCGCGGCGCCGGGCGCCAGCGAGGAGGGTCGACGCTAGATGGCTACCGTGAACACCTCCGCGAAGGTCAAATGGGGTCTGCTGGACGCGGTGGTCGTCGTCTTCGCCCTGATTCCGGTGCTCTGGATCGCGTCGCTGTCGTTCAAGACGACGCCGACGCTGACCGACGGCAACTTCATCCCGCGCGACTGGACGCTCGACAACTACAAGCTGATCTTCCAGACCGACCAGTTCGTCCGCGCTCTGATCAACTCGATCGGCATCGCGCTGATCGCGACCACGATCGCTGTCGTCCTGGGCACCATGGCGGCATACGCCATCAGCCGTCTCGACTTCCCCGGCAAGGGACTGCTGGTCGGGGTGTCGCTGCTCATCGCGATGTTTCCGCAGGTGTCGCTGGTGACGCCGCTGTTCAACATCGAGCGCAACACGGGCCTGTTCGACACATGGGCCGGCCTGATCCTGCCGTACATCACGTTCGCCCTGCCGCTGGCGATCTACACGCTGTCGGCGTTCTTCAAGCAGATCCCGTGGGACCTGGAGAAGGCGGCGAAGATGGACGGCGCCACGCAGGGCGAGGCGTTCCGCAAGGTGATCGCCCCGCTGGCGGCGCCGGGCGTCTTCACCACCGCGATCCTCGTCTTCATCTTCTGCTGGAACGACTTCCTGTTCGCCATCTCGCTCACCTCGACCGAGCGCTCGCGCACGGTCCCGGCGGCGCTGTCGTTCTTCACCGGTGCCTCGCAGTTCGAGGACCCCACCGGCGCGATCTCCGCGGCCGCCGTGGTGATCACGATCCCGATCATCCTGTTCGTGCTGTTCTTCCAACGGCGCATCGTCGCGGGCCTGACGTCCGGCGCGGTGAAGGGTTAGGTTTCCATGGCTGACATCGTTCTTGACAAGGTCACGAAGAGCTATCCGGATGGCACCACCGCCGTGCACGGCATCGACCTGGAGATCGCCGACGGCGAGTTCATCATCCTGGTCGGCCCGTCGGGCTGCGGGAAGTCCACGACGCTGAACATGATCGCCGGCCTGGAGGACATCACCTCCGGCGAGCTGCGCATCGGCGGACAGCGGGTCAACGACAAGGCGCCGAAGGACCGGGACATCGCGATGGTGTTCCAGTCGTACGCGCTCTACCCGAACATGAGCGTCCGGGAGAACATGGCCTTCCCGCTGAAGCTCGCGAAGATGGACAAGGCCACGATCAACCAGAAGGTCGAGGACGCGGCCCGCGTCCTGGAGCTGACGGATTACCTGGACCGCAAGCCGGCCAACCTGTCGGGCGGCCAGCGCCAGCGGGTCGCCATGGGCCGGGCGATCGTCCGCAGCCCGAAGGCGTTCCTCATGGACGAGCCGCTCTCCAACCTCGACGCCAAGCTTCGGGTGCAGATGCGTACGCAGGTGTCGCGTCTTCAGAAGCAGCTGGGCACCACGACGGTCTACGTGACGCACGACCAGACCGAGGCCATGACGCTGGGCGACCGGGTCGTGGTCATGCGCGGCGGATACATCCAGCAGGTGGGCGACCCGCAGACCCTTTACGACAACCCGGTCAACCTCTTCGTGGCCGGTTTCATCGGCTCGCCGTCGATGAACTTCCTGCCCGCCGCCGTCGAGGAGTCGATGTTGCGCACACCGCTCGGCGACCTGCCGCTCGGCGAGCGGATGAAGCGGACGCTCAGCGGAAGCGACGCCCCACGCCAGCTGATCGTCGGCATCCGTCCCGAACACTTCGAGGACGCCCGCCTCATCGACGAGACCCAGCGGGCGAAGGGATTCGAGTTCACCGCCCCGGTCGACCTGGTCGAGTCGATGGGCTCGGACAAGTACGTCTACTTCACCGTCGAAGGCGAGCACGCGGCCTCCGCCGACCTGGAGGACCTGGCCGCCGACGCGGGCGGCGCGGACCTGCCGCCGCAGGACAGCCTGGTGACCCGCCTGTCGGCCGAGTCGCGGGTGCGCGACGGCGCCGACGCCAAGGTCTGGATGAACCTCGAAAAGATCCACCTGTTCGACCCCCGCGACGGCAAGAACATCACCCTGCACGAGGGCCGCGCGGCCGGAGTGGCCGCGTCCTGACCGCGGGAACGGCGGGCGCCCGTCACGCGGGCGCTCGCCGTTCACAACAGCTCCGCATCGTGGACGAGGATGGCCACCTGCACGCGGTTGTTCAGCGCGAGCTTGGCTATGACACGTGAGACATGGCCCTTCACCGTGGGCAGGCTCATGCCGAGGGCGGCGCCGATCTCGGCGTTGGAGCTGCCATCACCCAGGCAGATAGCCACCTCGTGCTCCCGGTCGGTCAGGACCGCGAGCTTCGATTTGGCCTTGGCCCGCCGCGAACCGGCCGCCGGATCGGCGACGTAGTCGACCACCTTCCTGATCACGGCCGGCGACAGCATGCTCTCGCCGGCCGCGACCCTCCGCACGGCCGCGATGATCTCCTGCGGATCCGTGTCCTTGAGCAAGAAGCCGCTGGCCCCGCACCGCAGGGACTCGACCACGTACTCGTCGATGTTGAACGTCGTCAGCATAATGACCTGCGGCGCGGCCGCCTGGCTCCGGATCTGCCGGGTGGCGACCATGCCGTCGAGCTTGGGCATCCGAATGTCCATGAGCATGACGTCGGGCCAGTTCGCGGCCGCCACAGTGATCGCCTCGGCGCCGTTCTCCGCCTCCGCGACGACCTCGATGTCGGGCTGCTGCCGGAAGAGCAGCCGCAACGCACCCCGAACCATGGCGTCGTCGTCGACGATCGCCAGCCGGATGGGCCGCTTCTCCTCGATCACTCCCGCCATGGCAGCCAAGCCTCGAACCGGAAGCGCTGATCATCACACCCGTACTCCACACGCCCGCCGACCAGGTCTGCCCGCTCGCCGGCCCCGACCAGGCCGGTGCCCGACCCCGGCACGCTGTCAACAGCCTCGGCCCTCCCCGGCCTGCCGTCGGCCGCCTCGTCCGACTCGGGCATTTCATCGGCACCACCATCCGATCGGGGCCAGTGGTGCCAGCCGGAGTCGCTGTCGCCTGCGCCGGCCGGCAGCGCGTTGGTGACCAGGATGCGAAGGTCTTCGCCCGTCGCGCCGTCGAGGCGAACATCCACCGACTCGCCGGGCGCGTGTTTGCGGGCGTTGGTCAGCGCTTCCTGAATCAGCCGGTAGGCCGTGCGCCCGAGCACGGGCGACGGTTCGACGGGCGGCCTCATCCAGACGAAGTCGATAGTCATGCCGGAGGTGCGTGCGCCGTTCACCAGCTCCTCCACATCGGAGAGCCCGGGCTGCGGCGGCTCGGGCTGCGCTGGCCCCTCTTCACGCAGCGCTCCGATGACGGCGCGCAACTCCTCCAAAGCCTCGTGCGCGCTCACCCGGATCGTCCGCGCGGCCGCCGCGATCTCCTCGGGAGGCGCGTCGCTGCTCACCTCGAGCGCACCGGCGTGCAGGCTCACCATCGACATGCGGTGCGCCAGCACGTCGTGCATCTCGCGAGCGATGCGGGACCGCTCGGTGAGCCGAGCCTGGTCGATCCGCAGCTGCTGTTCCTCGATCGCCCGCAGCGCTTCCTGGCGCAGAGACAGGGTCAACCGCCGGTACGCCCGCAGGAACAGTCCCCAGCCGATCGTGGCGAGGCTGGTCGCGGCCCGCATCACGATGTCGACCCAGAGCGGGAACGGCGGGTTGTCCTGGAGTGCGTAATAGACGATGCCGGTGCTGACGTGGGCGGCGGCGAGGATGAGGACGACCCCGGCGCGATAGCGGATCGCCACGGTGAAGAGCGCGATGAGGATGGCGCCCGTCGCCATCACCGAAACGGCGCCGACGGGTAGCAGGACCAGGCAGACGGCGAGCGGCCATCGCCGGCGGCCGAACAGCGCCAGCGCGCACAGCACACCGACCACCACATCGGCCTGCCAGGGAATGGCGGCGGACGGCGAGGTCGCGTCGCCGAGTGGCACCATGGTGGCGCCGTAGAGCAGAGCGCACAGCACAGCGATGAGGTCGGCGGCCCGGTCACGGACGACCGAGCGCCGGCCGCCCGGCGGATCGGGCACCAGCAACTGGAACGGCAGCGACGACATGACCCGCAGCCTACGAGGGCGGGCGTCCGTTGAGGACCTACCAAAGTATGGGTACGACCCCTTCCAAAGCATCGTGTGCCCGGCCCGGTCCGTCCGCCATCCTCTGCGGCATGACATCGATCGTGTGGACAGTGCTCGCGGCCGGCTGGGGCGTCACCGCCGGCCTCTGGACCCCGCGTGGCCCCCTGACGATCACCGAGGCGCTGTGCTCGGTGGCGGTCAGCGCGGCGCTCGGCTTTGCCGCCGGCCACGTCGGCCGTTCCCGTCTCCTGCTGGCCCTCGTGCCGGTGGCCTTCTTATTAGGGCTCGAGATCGCCCGGTCCCGCTATGCCGGCCCGTCCACCGGGCCACCGCATGCCAGCGTCTTCGGCCTCGTCGTGCTGGTCGCCGGTCGTGGCCTTCAATTCGTGCTCACGCTTCTGCCGATGCTGCTCGGCCTGGTGATCGGCCGGGGAGTCCGCCGGCGGCTCGGGCAGGTGCTGGTCGCGCTACCGGCCGCGGGGGTTCTGCTCCTGATCACCGCGATCGCCATTCCGGCCCGCACCGCGCCGATTCCGGGCGGCGTGACCGAGCTGGCGATGGTCGGCCGGCTCAACGTCATGATCAGGGGTGCGCACGCCGACGCGCCGGTGCTGTTGTTCGTTCCGGGCGCGCCGGGTGGCTCCGAGCTCGGTGCTGTCCGCAACCATCTCGGCGCGGTCGAGCAGCGCTTCGTGATGGCGACCCTCGATCGCCGGGGCGGCGGGGCCTCCTATCCGGCGCTCGATCCGACGTCGAGGGCCACACTCGACCGGATGGTGCAGGACATCGTCGATGTCGCGGACTATCTACGGGAGCGTTTCCACCGCGACAAGATCTATCTGCTCGGGCATTCAGGGGGCTCGGTTCTGTCGGTGCTCGCGCTGCAACGTGCCCCGGAGAAGTTCGCGGCCTACATCGGCACCGGTCAAGGCGTCGATCTGCGGGCCAGCGACCGGATCTTCTACGACGACATCCTGGCCTGGGCCCGGGCCACCGGCCGAAACGACGTGGCGGAGCAGCTGGCCGGTCAAGGGCCGCCACCCTATCCGGACGTCTGGGGATACGAGCCGATCATGTTGTACGAGAACGAGGCGTACGCGCAGCCGTCCCTCGGGTTCGAGATCGGCGTCCGCGAGTACACGCTGCTGGAGAAGGCCCACACGATCAACGCGATCCTCGACACCTGGTCGGTGCTCTACCCGCGGATGCAGGAGATCGATCTGCGCCGCGACGCGCCCAGCCTGCCGGTACCGGCGTGGTTCGTGCAGGGTGCCGATGAGATGCGGGGACTCGAGGTGCTCTTCGACGAGTGGTACGAGCAGTTGCGGGCACCGAGAAAAGAGCTCGTCGTGATTACCGGGGCGGGACACCGGGCAATCTTCGAGCAGCCGGACCGATTCGTGGCGGTGCTTGACGATGTTCTGGCCGGCTGAGCGCGCGACCGTCGTCCCGGCTCCGGTGCCGGCCGGCGGGGCAGGTGCCGCGCACGCACCAGATAGTGGTGCGGGCCGGTGGCCCAAGCGGAGGCTCTCGATCCCCTTGAACCACCGGCAACCCTCTTCGCTACCCGTTCCTGGCCGGGCTAACCACGTCAGCCATCAATATCGGCAAAAGCTCGGCGAGCACGGTCAGTCCATCGCGGCTGAGCACCGACTCCGGGTGGAACTGCACGCCGGCGAAGCCGGGCCCGCGCAGCGCGTGGACCGCGGAGTCGGCCGGGTCGCGGGCGATCTCCACCGTGCCGTGTGGGGTGGCGAGCTCGTCCACCTCCGAGACCGCGGCGAAGCTGGAGTAGAAGCCGACCCGGCGCTGCCGGCCCAAGAGGTCGATCTCGCGAGCGAGGCCCTGATAAGGGGCTTCGCGACGGCGCAGAGCGAGCCCGAGCAGGACGGCGAGGATCTCGTGCCCGAGACAGACGGCGAAAAGCGGCCTGCCGGCGGCCAGCCGTGCCTCGATGAGATCGCGCATGACGGCCATCTTCGGGTCGTCGGCGTTGCCCGGGTCGCCCGGCCCGGGTCCGGCCACGAGCAGGTCGGCGGCGAGCGGATCGATCCGAGATGTCTCGCCCGCGAGCAGGCCGGCGAGATCGGCTGCCGAGTCCGGTCGGGGGGCGGCGGGAGCGAGGCCGGGATGGGGGGCGAAGGCGGTCCACGGGGCCACGGTCACGGTCAGGCCGAGGGCTTTGAGCTGGTGCGCCAGCATCGCGGTGAAGGTGTCCTCGCCGTCGACGATCAGGGCCGTCCGGCCGGCGAGGGCAGGAACGGTGAGCGCGCCGGGGGCGCGGGAGTCGAGCCAGAATCGGGCCAGGCCGTCGTTGCGGGCGGCCAGGGCGGCGCGGACCTCCGGCGTCTCGGCCTGTGGGCGTACAGCGGAGGAACCGGAAGAGGTGGCACCCAGCGCGGCCAAGATGCCGGCGGCCTTGGTGTGGGTCTCAGCGACCTCGCCGGCGGCGGTCGAGTGGCGGACGAGGGTCGCGCCCACCGGGACTCGCAGGGTGCCGTCGGGGGAGATCTCGGCGGTGCGGATGAGGATGGGGGCGTCGAGCGTCTGGCGGCCCTGATCGTCATGATCGAGCAGGGCCAGGACGCCCGCGTAGTAGCGGCGGCCGCGGCGTTCGTGCCGGGCGATCACGCGGCAGGCGTTCTCGATGGGGCTGCCGGTGACCGTGGGGGCGAACATGGTCTCGCGCAGCACGTCGCGGACGTCGAGGGAACCGCGGCCGGCCAGCAGGTACTCGGTGTGGGTCAGATGGGCCATCTGTTTGAGATAGGGGCCCGCCACCTGGCCGCCGTGCTCGGCCACGGTGGCCATCATTTTGAGCTCCTCGTCCAGGACCATGTAGAGCTCTTCGGTCTCCTTCGGGTCGTGCAGGAAGTCGAGCAGGTCGCCGGAGCCGTGGCAGAACGTGCCGCTGATCGGGTTCATCATCGTGATGCCGTCGGCGACGCTGACGTGGCGTTCCGGGGTGGCGCCGATCAGCGTGCGGGTTCCCGTGTGCACGAGGAAGGTCCAGTAGGTGCCCTGTTCGTGGGCCAGCAGGCGGCCGAAGGCGGCTCGGGCGGCGGCGATCGGGTCGCCGTCGACGGTGGCCTGGAAGACGCGGTGGATCACGAAGTTGGCGCCCTCGCCGTGGCCGATCTCGTCGCGCAGGACGTCCTCGACGATCGAGCCGTACTCAGCGTCGGAGAGGTCGAATCGGCCGTCGCGGACGCTGAGGGGTGCGGCGGGGAAAGAGCTCAGCGGCTCGTTCCGCGTCGAGCGCACCACCAGGCACTCCAGTGGGGCGCCGTCGTCGACACAGTCGAAGCCGCGTTCGGTGATCTGGCGATAGGGGATGACAGCCAAGGTGGGACGGCCGCGGTGCAAGGGGATGTCGTCGAGCGTGGCTACGGTCACGACGTCGCCGGTCAGCACCTCGACGTGGTCGGCGCCGTCCCGGTGGAGCAGGGCGAAAGGCCGCATGGTGGTCCTCTTTCGGGTCTCGGCGGCGCCGACCGAGGTCCGACCATACGAAAACGGCCGCCTCGGGGAGGCGGCCGCGTGAAGTGGTTACGCGCGGGGAGAAGTGGCCGCCGGTCTGGCGGGCCACCACATGCTCAAGCGCGCGTGCAACATGAGGGCGAGCCTACGGCCCGGTCACGGGCCGGCGCAACGGACACGCCACACGGACCGGGCCGGGCTGATCGCGCCGGGCGGGCTGGGCCAGCCAGCCCGGGCCGGTCTGGGCTGGCCGATCTGGGCTGGCCGATCTGGGCTGGCCGATCTGGGCTGGCCGGTTTGGCCGGGCCGGGTCGGGTGGCCGGGCTGGGCCGTCAGGCGAAGGCCAGGCGGACGGCGTTGCGGGCCCAGCGCATGCGGCCGATGGCGCAGTCCGGGTGCTCGCCGAACTCCTGGGCCACCACCTCGGCGCACCGGGCCTCGCCGAGGCGGTCGACCGTCGAGTTCACGGCGGCGCGGATCAGCTCGGGGGTGGGGCTCTGGGAACGCTGCAGGTTCGAAGCGAAAAGCGCCTCGGTGCGGATGGCGTCGATCACGGCGTGCATCGGGAACCTCCTGCCGGCTCAAAGGAGAGTGGGCGTCTGCAAACAGAACACCGGAGCGCGGGCGCAGGCCCGCTGCGCGCAGGGTGCGGGTGGGTTGCGCCGTGGAGAACACCTGACGCGGCGCGGCAGCGCACCGCCCCGGCCGTGGGGCGGGAGGTGGCGATGGGTGCCGAGCATTTGCGGAGCGGCCTCACAACTCGGACTAACCGGATATGGTCCCAATAAGTAGCGAAAGCTGCGTCCACCAACCAGAGGGAGATTGCCGTGACGGTGGTCTTGGTCGCCGACGACGACGCCGACATCCGCGACCTGGTGGCGTTCAAGCTGGAGCAGGCGGGGTTCGAGGTGATCGCCGTCGAGGACGGCCAGAGCGCCGTCGAGCAGGCGCGGAGCCGGCAACCGACGCTGGCGGTTCTCGACGTGTCGATGCCGGGGCTGTCCGGGATCGAGGTGTGCCGCATGCTGCGGGCCGATCCGGCCACGGCGGGGATCCTGATCATCATGCTGACCGCGCGGGTGCAGGAGCAGGACGTCGAAGGCGGGTTCAGCGCCGGCGCCGACGACTACGTGACCAAGCCGTTCAGCCCGCGCGAGCTGGTCTCCCGCATTCAGGCGTTGCTGAGCCGAGCCCGGGCGTGAGCAGCGCCCGGGCGGACGATGCGACGTGAGGGCTCGGTCGGCCGGCTGCTGACCAGTGCCTTCACGGGGTTGGTCGCGCTGGTCGTCGGGTGCGGGGCGGTGGAGCTTACGGCGGTGCTCGTGGAGCATCACGCGGAGCGGCAACTGGTCGCCGAGGTTCATCCGCTTCAAGTGGCCAACGCCGAGCTGCGGACGGTGCTGAGCGAGGCGCAGGCGGGGCTGCGAGGGTACTCGCTGACGGGGGACGAGCGGATGCTCGACACCTACGAGGTGGCCCGCAGCGAGTACGGGCTCGTGGGCGACGAACTGGTCCGGCTCGGCACCGATCGGGACGCCGCGGTGGCCGCCGCGCAGATCGATCAGGCCGACGGCTGGTGGGCGATCGCGGAGCTGCAACGGCGGGCGGCGCCGGGCAGCGAGGAGGCTGCCGGGTACGCGGAGCAGGGGGAACCGCTGTTCCGGGCGTTCGTGGCGGCCAACGATGAGCTGCGCATCTCCGCCGAGGAGCGCGCGGCCGATCTCGGTGATCGGGCGGAGGCGCTGCGCTGGGTGACCATCGGGGTGATATCCCTGCTCACGGTGGTGGCCGCGGCGCTCGCGGTGCTCACGGCCATCCGCACCCGGCGCCGGATCGTCGAACCGTTGACCGCGGTCGTCACGGAAGCCCAGAGGCGAGCGACGGCCGGAGCGTCCTCGGCGAGCGGCGGAGCGGCGACCGGCGTAGCGCGGGACAGCGCAGCGGGAGGCGGCGCTGAGGGAGTCGGGGCGGCGGCTGGTGGAACGGCGGATGCGGTTGGCGCTGATCGGGGCCGGCATGGGCCGGCGGAGATTCGGGCTATTGCGGAAGCGCTGGATGCGGCGGCTGAGCGTACCGAGGAGATGCGGCGTAACGAGGAGCTTGTCGTTGCTCGGCTGCATGAGATCGACACGGTGAAGACGGATTTCATGTCTACCGTGTCGCATGAGTTGCGGACGCCCTTGACCAGCATTTCCGGGTATGTGGAATTGATGCGGGACGCCGAGCCGGGGCAGTTGACCGCTTCGCAGGAGCGGATGCTCGATGTCATCGCCCGGAATGCTCGGCGGCTTCGGGACCTGATCGAGGACATCCTGACCTTGTCGCGGATCGAGTCGGGGGACTTCCGGACCCTGCGCGGGCCGCTCGACCTGGCCGAAGTGGTGCTGCGGGCCGTTGCCTCGGTCGAGCCGACCGCGGCCAAGAACTTCGTGGGGCTGCACGCCGAAGTGCGCGGGCCCGTTCCGGTGCGCGGGGACAGCGCCCAGCTCGACCGCGTGCTCGACAATCTGCTGTCCAACGCGGTCAAGTTCACGCCGCCCGAGGGAACTGTCACCGTTACCGCCGAGCGGCGCGGTGACCACGCCGTGCTTGTGATCGCCGATACGGGTATGGGGATTCCCGAGGATGAGAGAGAGGCTTTGTTCGGGCGGTTCTTCCGGGCCAGCAACGCCATTCGGCAGGCGGTGCCGGGCACCGGGCTCGGGTTGGCGATCGTTCACACCATCCTCGGCAACCACGAAGGGACCATCGAGGTCCGCTCCACCGAGAACGTCGGCACCACCGTCACCGTGAAGCTTCCGGCCGACGAGCTTGTGCCCGTTCTGTCCGGAACGAGCCGCGACGGCAGCGGCCGGGAGGCGTGAAGGGGCTTACGAGCGGCTCGTGTAGTCGATGGCCTCCTGAGCCAGCCGCCGGGACGGGATGCGGGACAGCGCCGGCGGCGGCACCACGATCACCGGGCACGCGGCGGTTCGCACACAGCGGCGGACTGTGCCTCCGCCCCACCAGCGGCTGCTGGGGGCGCCCATCACGATCAGGTCGTCGGCGCCGGTCACGTAGTGGCGCAACGCGGCGGCGGCCGAACCGGACGGCACCCGCACCATCACGTCGAGCTCGGCCGGGGTCGTGCCCAGGGCCAGCTCGAACGTCTCGTCAACGCGGCGACGGGCCTCCGCGGCCAGCGCTCGCTCCCACTCCAGACTCGGGCGTGACCTCGGTCCGGTGTTCAGCATCCATGCCCGTACCGCCAAAAGCGGAACCGACCTCTGCCTCGCCTGCCTCACCGCGAAGCGCGCGGCCTCGAGCCCGGGCAGGGACGACGACACCCCGAGGATCACCTTCGAATCGCTCACCGGGCTACGGTGACTCCACCGCACAACAGATGCCAGAGGCGTAGGGGATTTTTGACGCGCTGTTGACGGCTACGCCGCCGCCGTCACCGGATGGCGCAGGCCCGGGTGGTCCGCCGGCAGAGAACGCCTGATCACCCACCAGCTCACCGCCAGGCAGGCCGCGACCAGCGGCCACGTCAGCGCGACCCGGGCCACCCCCAGCGCCGTCACCTGGTCCGCCGCGTACAGGGGCAGGAACACCGCGACCCGGATCAGATATTGCAGGACCCAGATCCAACTGCCTCGCATGTACGCCCTGAGCAGCGCCGGATCGCGGCGCCACCGGGTCTTCTGGCCCAGCACGGCCCCCACGATCACGCCCAGCAGCGGCCAGCGGATCACGATGCTGACCGCCCACGCCAGGGCGCTGGCCGCGTTGCTGAACAGCTGGAGCAGGAAGAAGTCGGCCGCATTACCCGTGCGCAACGCGATCAGCGCCGCCACGCAGACGCCGAGCAGGCCGATCAGCACCGCCCTCGGCTTGTCGCCGTGTCGCAGCCGCCACCACGAGATGGCCAGCGCGCAGACGACCGCCACGATGGCGCCGGCCCAGATCGACCGTCCGGCGGCCAGCCACCCCACGACATATCCGGCCGCCGGCACGGTCGCGTCGATCGCCGCGCGCCGCCCGTTGAGCAGCTCCGCCAGCGACTCCGGCTGCGCCATCCCCAACCCCGTCCTTCGAAGTTAGGAAAGCCTAACCGCAGACCACCCGCCGGGGGCTACGGGGTGATGCTCCATTGCTGGCAGGCGTTGCCGAGCGCCGCCCACAGCCGCACCGCCGCGCCGTCGCCCGTGCCGCAGTTCTCCACGTCCAGGACCTGGCCGTTGCTGCGGTTGGCGATCAGATAACGGCCGCTCACCGGCGTCACACTCCACTCCTGGCACGTGTTGCCGAGGCTGGCCCACAGGTTGAGCGCCGACCCGCAGTTGGCCGCGTCGAGCACGGTGCCGCTGTTGGCGTTCGTGATCCGGTAGTAGTTGCTCGTCGTCTTCGTGAACGTCCACTGCTGGCACGCGTTGCCGAGCGAGCTCCACTGCCGGATCGCCGTGCCGTTGGCCGTGCCGCAGTTGGCCGCGTCGAGCACCTTGCCGCTGTTCTGGTTGACCAGGCGATAGCGGGTGCCCGCGGCCGGGAACGTCACGCTGCCGCCCGGGTCGCCGGCCGGCGCGGTCAGCGTGCTGCTGACCCGATCCGGTGTGCCCAGGTTCGGGCTGCCGTCGCTGTTCCAGCTCACCTTTTTGATCCGCGTGGTGCGGGTGCCGCCGCAGCCCTGCCCGGTGGTCTCGTTGGCGTGATAGACGAGCCAGGTCTCGCTGCCGTCGGGGGAGCTGAAGAACCCCTGTCCGCCGGGCCCGTAGACCCCGTTGGCATCGCTGCGCTGGAAGATCGGCGTGCTCTTCTTGGTCCACGACGACGCCGCCAGGGGATCACTGCCGGTCAGGGTCAGCATGCCGAGCTTGTAGTCCGGGGTGTTGCACGAACTGGCCGAGAAGGTCAGATGAGTGACTCCGTTGCGCTGCAGGACGTACGGTGCCTCTTCGACGCTGCTCCCGATCTTTTCCCAGGCGTACGTCGGATAAGAGATCCTTGTTCCGTAGGAGCCGACGGTCCACGGGTTGCTCAGCGGCGCGACGAACAGGCTTTGCAGATCTCCCACCCAGGCCGAGTAGAAGAAGTAGTTGCGGCCGTTGATGGTGGCGACACTGCCGTCGATGGCCCACCCGTTGCCGGCCTGCACGTTCAGTTGCCCGCGATAGGTGTAGGGACCGAGAGGATCAGATCCGGAGCTTTCCAGGACGTACGACCGTTGGCCGTCGCAGCACGTAGCCGGACCGGCCGAGTAGTAGAGATACCAGCGCGTCCCGATCTTGTGCAGGGACGGCGCCCACACGTTGCAGCAGTTGGCCGAGCCCGTCCCGGTGTAGACGACCGTTTCGGCCGCACCGGGCAGGGCCGCCACCGACGTGGCCCGTTTGATGACGATCTGCGAGTTCCAGGTCGTGGCGGCCAGATAGTAGTAGCCGTTGTCATAGCCCATCCACGGATCGGCGCCATAGGGCGCGGCCGCGAGCGGATTGGTGAACGTGACAGCCGCCTGCGCTCCGGCCGGTCGCAGCACAACGGCGACAACAGTCGCCACAAGCATGAGAATCACCGCGGCGGCGGCGCGTATTCGATGCAGGGACATGGGAGCTCCTTTCGTGGGAACCCCGATAGTGAACGTTCACATCGACCTGTGTCAATCTCTATCAAGATCCATTAGACTGCGGCCGATCGAGCTTGAGGGAGGCAACGATGGCGCGCTGGCCGGCCGGTATCGCCGTTCTCGTCATCGTCCTCGCGACGGCGGCGGGATCGATGCCGTCGTCGGGCGGCGCGGCGTCAGACGACGTGGCCTTGCGTGATGTGACCGTGGACGGCGTGGCGGTGGCCGGCGAGCCGCTGGACGACGCTTGCCGGAAGGCTCTCGCGGAACTGGCCGAGAGATATCGGGACACCCCGAACATCTCGACCGGGGTGCGGTGTGAGGACCCCGGCGGTGTGGTCACTCCGACTCGGCCGGTGTCGGCCCCGACGCCGGCCGACTGCGTGAGCGGTCCCGCCCGTCCGGTGTTCGGCACGGCCCTGGCCACGGTGACGGCGACGGCCGCCCCAGGGGAGGCGATCGCCTACGAATACGAGACCCTGAACGGTGGCGACACCACCGGCGCCTCCGGTTCCCCCGGCCTCGAGTTCGGGCCGGGCGACCTCGCTCCCGGCGCCACGTATCGCTGGCGGGCGCGCATCGACACCATCGACAGCGCGGACGCCTGGTCGCGCTGGTGCGAGTTCACCGTCTCCCCGGCCGCCGTCGACTACCGGCAGCTGGGCGACGTCAGCCTGGAGGCGCTGAACGAGCTCGGCCTGCGCCCGGACCGTTCGTACACCATCACGCTCTCGGCCTCCCAGCAGCGCCTGCTGCGCGCCGGCACCGATGTCGGCGGCACCAGCACCCGCATGACCCTCACCGGTCCTCGCTGGACCGACCTGCTCCTCCAGCTCACCGAGTCCGCCGTCGTCGCGGACGAGGTCGCCGCGGATTCCGACCCACCGGCTGCGGACGGAACCGCCTACCGCGAGCTGGTCGATGCCCTCTCGGCGAAGCTCAGCTGAGGGTCAACCCCTGGTCTGATGTGCCACCCTCACCGATCCTGTTACGTTTTTCGCTTCGGCCCGGCAGCGTCAGGACGGAGGTCTGGAGATGAAGGTGTCCGATGAGGACTGTCATGATGTGGTGCCCCAGCGGGCTCGGGGTCGTCGCTCGGATTGATGAGACCACGGCCGGCGCGCCGTGGGTGCGGGGCGGCGGTGAGCCACCTCCTTGAGAGCGGGCGGCCGTTCGATGGTGTTGGCGTGTGCCGCTCGTCGGCCGTCCACCGATCCCTCGTTCGCCTTCGATCGCCGAGATTCGCGGCGGCTAGCCCGCAGGATGCGTGAGGCTGTGTCTTTGGTGTCGCGCAGTTCGCATGAGATGTTCGAGGTGCTTGGCAAACCCCTACTGGGCGAGCCGGACGTAGAGAACCGGCGTCGGTGAGCGCCTGAGGTCGAGCAGTGGCTCATCCCGGGCGGGACCGACGCGCCATCGGGGAACGGTCGCGGATGTGCGCGCCTATCACCTTCCGGCGCGATCGGCGGAAGGCCTGTGCGGGTGGAGCCGTGAGGCCGGGGCGTTCGCCCCGGCCCCGTGACTCAGCGGTAGTCGGTCGACTCGCTGACCTTCTGCCAGCGGGTGTCCGACGCGGCCAGGGCCTCGGCCGCCTGACGGGCCACCTCGACCGCGTCGGTGCCTAGCAGCAGGCGGGTTGGCGGGTCGGTGGCCTCGGCCAGGTCGAGCAGGACCTGGGCGATGCGGGCCGGGTCGCCGGGCTGGTGGCCGCTGGCGGCTCGGAGGCTGGCCTCGACCGGCTCGATGACCTGACGGTACGCCTCGGAGAGGGGCAGCGTCGTCATCGACGTGCCGGCCCACTCCGTGCGCATGCCGCCGGGCTCGGCGACCGTGACCCTGATGCCCAGCGGGGCCACCTCCAGGGCCAGCGCGGCCGAGAAGCCGTTGACCGCGTGTTTCGCCGCCTGATAGCCGCTCAGGCCGGGCACCGCTACCCGGTCGCCGACGGAGGAGATCTGGATGATGTGACCGCGAGCTTGAGCGCGCATCACCGGCAGTGCCGCGCGGGTCAGGTTCACCACGCCGGTGAAGTTCGCGTCGATCTGGGCCTGGAAGACCGCCGGGGGCATGTCCTCGAAGGCCGCCATGTCCGCGTATCCGGCGTTGTTGACCAGCACGTCCAGGCCACCGAAGGTCTCCACGGCCGCCTCCACGGCCGTGGCGCACTGGTCGGGATCGGTGACGTCGAGCTCCACGAGCCGTACGGCGCCGGGGAACTCGGCCGCGAGGCCGGCCAATGACGACGCTCGGCGTGAGGTGGCCACCAGGCGGTTGCCGGCGGCCAGGACCGACGCGGCGATCTGGCGTCCCAGGCCGCCGGAGCAGCCGGTCACGAGCCATACCTTGGCCATTGTCACTTCACCCGCGTGATCGTCTGGTACTCGGTGTACTGGGTGAGGCCGACCACGCCGTACTCGCGGCCGATCCCGCTGTTCTTGAAACCGCCGAACGGGCCGTCGAAGCCGATCGGGGCGCCGTTGATCGTGACCGTGCCGGTGCGGATCCGGCGGGCCACCGCGAGCGCGCGCTCGACCGAAGCCGACCATACGCCGCCGGACAGGCCGTACTCGGAGTCGTTGGCGATGCGGACCGCGTCGTCCTCGTCGTCGTAGGCGATGACCGCCAGCACCGGGCCGAAGATCTCCTCCTGGGCGATGCGCATGCTGTTGTCCACATCGGAGAACAGGGTCGGGGTGACGTAGAAGCCCTTGTCGAGGCCGTCCGGAATCTGCGAGCCGCCGGTGACCAGGGTGGCGCCCTCGGCCACGCCCACGTCGATGTAGTCGCGCACGCGCTGCTGCTGGTCGGCGCGGACCATCGGGCCGATGAAGGTGTCCGGGTCGACCGGGTCGCCGACCTTGGCCGACTTGACCATCTCGGCCAGGGCCGCGACCACCTCGTCGTAGCGGCTGCGCGGGGCCAGGATCCGGGTCTGGGCGATGCACGACTCGCCGTTGTTGAGCAGCGAGCCGAACTTGAGACCGGCGACCGCCGACGGCAGGTCCGCGTCGTCCAGGATGATGGCGGCCGACTTGCCGCCGAGCTCGAGGCTGACCCGCTTGAGCTGTTCGCCGGCCAGCGAGGCGATCCGCTTGCCGGCCCGGGTCGAGCCGGTGAAGGCGATCTTGTCGACACCGGGGTGCTTGACCAGGTGTTCGCTGGTCTCGCGGTCGGCCGGCAGGACGCTGATCACGCCCTCGGGCACGCCGGCCTCCACGAGCAGGTCGGCCAGCAGGTTCATGCTGAGCGTGTTCTCGGGGGAGACCTTGAGCACGACCGCGTTGCCGGCCAGCAGGGCCGGGATGATCTTCGCGTTGGCCGCCGAGAACGGCGAGTTCCACGGGATGATCGCGGCGACCACGCCGACCGGGGCGCGGCGGACGACCGAGGTGAACGGCGCGTTCGGGTCGGACGGGGTGAGGGTCTCCTCCCAGCCGAGCTCGGTGGCCGCCTTGAGGTACGAGTTGGCCTGGCGGGACAGGCCGGGCTGCCCGGCCTTGCAGAACCACAGGGCCGAGCCGTTCTCGGCCGCGATCACCTCGGCGATCTCGTCGGCGCGCTGCTCGCGCAGCTCGTTGTAACGGCGGAGCACGGCGATCCGGTCGGCCGGGGCGGTTCGCGGCCACGGGCCGTTCTCGAAGGCCTCGCGGGCGATCTCGACGGCGCGGTCGATGTCGGCCGGCTGGGCCTGGGCGACGCGGGCGATCACCGACTGGTCGTGCGGCGAGACGATGTCGAGCAGGGCCGGGTCGGACGGGGCGGTCCAGACGCCGCCGAGGAAGAGCTTGTCGTTGGTGATCATGATTTTCTCCTAGTCGATCGGGACGAGAGTGGGAACTTCGGCGGGTTTCTCGGTGCGCCGGCGGCGGGTGACGAAAGCGACGACGATTCCCAGGGCCAGCGCGGCGACGAAGAAGTAGACGGAGCCGGTGAACGCGTTGTGGAAGGCGGCCACCTTGCCGTGGGGCAGCGAATTGGCGTACACAATCGTCAAAATCGCGATGCCGAGCGAGCCGCCGACCTGGTGGGCCACGTTGACGAGACCGGACGCGGCGCCGGCGTCCTGCGGCTCGACGTCGGCCACGCCACCGTTGGTCATCAGGATGATCGCGATGCCCTGACCGACTCCGATCACCAGCAGCGGCAGCAGGACGTCGGGGAAGTACGTCGATCCGGCCGAGACCCGGGAGAGCCACCAGGTGCCGACGAGCGCGATCGCGAGCGACGCGACGAGCAGCACGGGGCGGCCGAAGCGGGCCAGGAGCGGCCTGACGACGTACACCATCGCGAAGAACATGCCCGTGACCGGCACATATGCGAAGCCGGTCTGGAGCGCGCTCAGCCCCAGGACCTCCTGCAGATATTGGCTCAGGAAGTAGAAGACGGCGAAGTTTCCGCCGACGATCAAAAGCCTTCCCGCGTACGCCCCGGAGCGCTCGACACTCGCGAACAGCCGCAGGGGCGTGATCGGCTGGGCCACGATCCGTTCGATGAGGACGAAAGCGATCAGCAGGATGACACCCGCGGCCAGCGAGACGATGGTCGTGACGTCGCCCCAGCCGGCCTCGGAGGCCGAGATGAAGCCGTAGACCAGCGCGGTCATGCCCAGCGTCGAGGTGAACGCGCCGCCCAGGTCGAAGCTGCCCTTGGTGCGGGCGGTGTCGGCCAGGAAACGCGGGGCCAGCACCGTGATGACCAGGCCGATCGGCACGTTGACCAGCAGTCCCCAGCGCCAGGACAGCAGGTCGGTGAAGACGCCGCCGATGACGATGCCGACGCTGCCGCCGGCCCCGATCACCGCGCTGTAGAGGGCGATCAGCCGGGCCCGGTCGGTGGCGTCGCGTGATCCGGAGACCAGCAGCGCCAGTGTCGACGGCACGGCGAGGGAGGCCGCCACGCCCTGCACGGCCCGGGCCACGATCAGGAACGGCCCGGTCGGCGCCAGGCCGGCGGCCAGCGAGGCCAGGGTGAACAGTGCGATGCCGAAGACGAACACCCGGCGGCGGCCGAGGAGGTCACCGGCCCGGGCGCCGAGCAGCAGCAGGCCGCCGAAGGCGAGCACGTAGGCGTTCTGCACCCAGGACAGCGCGCCCTGGGAGAAGTCGAACTGCTGCTGGACCTTCGGCAGCGCGGTGGTGATGATCGAGGTGTCGAGGGTCATCATCAGCTGAGATCCGAGGATCAGCGTCAGCGCAACCCGGCGCGGCGGTGGCATCGAAACTTTTCCTTCCGTCATGTCTTCCTCAGCGACCATTGCCCCGCCCGGTCCCCCGGGGACCCCGTGCTCGACCCTGGTCCGGGCGCTGGTGCCCGCCGTCACATCGCCGGACGTTTCCGAAACTTATTGACTTGTTTCGATGTCCGGACCGACACTGAGGTCTCCGGGAGCGCTCCCAAATCCCGTCCCCGGAGGGAGTTCCAGTGATCCTCAAGTCGAGCCTCGCGGTGCTCGTCGCCGCGCTGGCGATCGCCGCCCCCGTCGAGAACGAGGGCGCGGCCTGCCCGGCGCCCGGTCAGATCACGCTGACCAGCAATGGCAAGCTGCCCGACCCGTTCCGCAAGATCGACGGCACACGCATCACCACCACCGGTGAGTGGACCTGCCGCCGCGAGGAGATCAAAAAGCTTTCCGAGCGTTATGTGTACGGCGAGAAGCCCACCCGGCCGTCGACCGTGACCGGCACGGTGAGCGCGTCGAGCATCACCGTGAACGTCTCCGACCAGGGCCGCAGCTCGAGCTTCTCGGCCCGCGTCGAGCTGCCGGGCGGCACCGGCCCGTTCCCGGCCGTCATCGTCTACGGCGGCTTCGGCGCCGACACCGCCGCCATCAAGGCCGCGGGCGCCGCCGTGATCAGCTACGACCCGTACGTGGTGGGCCGCGAGGGCACCCCGCGCACCAACAAGCAGGGCGCGTTCTACAGCGTCTACGGCTCGTCCAGCCCGACCGGCCTGCTGATGGCCTGGTCGTGGGGCGTCAGCCGGATCATCGACGTGCTCGAGCAGTCCGGCGGCGGCGTCCTGCGGGCCGACGCCACCGGCGTGACCGGCTGCTCCCGGTTCGGCAAGGGCGCTTTCGTGGCCGGCGCGTTCGACCAGCGGGTGGCCCTGACCATGCCGATCGAGTCGGGCAGCGCCGGCGTGCCCATCTTCCGCGGCATTCCCGGCGAGGGCGCGCAGAGCCTGAGCAGCGCCTACGGCGAACAGCCGTGGCTGGGCGACGCCTTCGGCTCGTTCACCTCCGACCCGTCCCGCCTGCCGGTGGACACCCACGAGATGGTGGCCATGGTCGCGCCGCGCGGTCTGTTCATCATGGACAACCCGCACATCGCCAACCTCGGCCCGCGCTCGGCCAGCGTGGCCGCCCTGGCCGGGGCTGAGGTCTACCGGGCGCTGGGCGCCACTGAGAACATCACCTACTGGTCGGACGTCCAGGACGGCACCCATTGCGCCAGCCGCCCGGAATGGCGGGCCCCGCTGACCGCCAACATCCAGAAGTTCCTCCGGAACACGGCCGCGACCACCGGCGGCATGCGCATCTCCAGCAAGGCGCAGGGCCGCCTCGCCGACTGGATCGACTGGACCACCCCCACGCTGGGCGGAGGCACTCCTCCCACGACGCCCCCGCCGACCACGCCTCCTCCGACCACGCCTCCTCCGACCACGCCTCCTCCGGCTGGGTCGGGCTGCTCGGCCGCGGTCACGCTCAATTCGTGGTCGGGCGGGTTCGTGGCGACCGTACGGGTGACAGCCGGCGCCACCGCCGTGAGAGGCTGGAACGTCGGACTCACGCTCCCGGCCGGTGTCACCATCTCGAACGCCTGGAACGTGAACCGCAGCGCCACCAGCGGCTCCGTCCAGTTCACCAACGTCGCCTACAACGGCGCCCTCCCACCCGGCGGCGCCACCGAGTTCGGCTTCCAGGCCACCGGAAACAGCGCCGCGATGAGCCCTTCGTGCACCGCCACCTGACCTCACCCGTGGGATGCTGTCGCCACTGACGCAGTCCCTTCCGTGGAGGCCCAGCTTGGCCCGGACGCCGACCCCACGCGACGGATTCCTGGTCCGGATCCTCGTGCGCGGCACCGACGAGCCGGCCGGGCTGGGCTTCCTGGTCGACACGCGGCACATCGTCACCAGCGCTCAGGTGGTGAACGCCGCCCTCGGCCACGGCGCCGATTCGAACGAGCCCCCCGGCGACGCGGTCCGCGTCATCGTCGACTTCCCCCGGCTGGGCGACACCGGCGGCGCGCCGACCCGCAGCTGCCGCATCGCCGGTGGCGCCGGGCTGGGCCTGTCGATCAGCCGTGAGCTGGCCGCGCTGCTCGGCGGCACCATCGTGGCGTCGTCGCGGCCGGGTGAGGGCTCGTCCTTCACGCTCTATCTGCCCGGCGCGCCGCCCGTCGAGGCCTCCCCACCGGATCCGGCGCTGCCCGACGGGGCCACGGTCCTGCTGGTCGACGACGACGTCCGGAACGTCTTCGCCGTGACCAGCGGCCTGGAGATGCACGGGCTGAACGTCCTGTACGCCGACAACCGCACCGATGGTCACTGGTTGCTCGACGAGCATCCGGAGATCGGCATCGTGCTGCTCGATCCGTCGACGCCCGGCGACGGCGAGCGCTTCGGGGTCCTCCCTGTCCGTGCCGGGCGAGCCGGGGGCCGGCCGCCGCATCGCCAAGCCCATCGATATCGATGAGTTGGTGCGGAGGATGGCCGAACAGTAGGTGCGGATACCTCCCCGACGGCTTTCCGACAACGCTCTCGCAGGTCATTGACTTGACCAAGAAATCAAGAGAAAGCTTGGTGCACGATTTTCGCCGCGCCGGACGACAAATGATTCTCGGCGGGCATTTCTTTCGTGCTTTTTCTCTGGGGGGAGAGGGCGTCATGGAAAAGCTGAGGTATTGCGCCGCACCGCCGCGCACCATGCCGGTGCTGCCGTCCGACATGCCGGCCGAGCGGAGGCGGGCGATCGTCCTGGGCCGCGCCATGTGGGCGAACGGGACGAAGCTGCGTTACGCCTTCATGGAGAGCGGCCGCGACGACCAGAAAGCCGTGGTCCGTGAGTCCTTCGCGGAGTGGAAGGGCATCGGGATCGGCCTCGACTTCGAAGAGGTCGCCTCGCCGGCCGAGGCCGAGGTCCGCATCGGCTTCGAGCAGGGTGACGGCTCGTGGTCCTATCTTGGCCGCGACGTGCTGCAGATCGGGCAGAACGACCGGACCATGAACTTCGGGTGGGATCTCACGACACCGCACGGCCGGACCACCGCCCGCCACGAGATCGGCCACACGCTCGGCATGCCGCACGAGCACCAGAACCCGAACGCCGGCATCGTCTGGGACGAGGAGGCCGTCTACGCGTTCCTGGGCGGGCCGCCGAACAACTGGCCGCGCGAGACCACCTTCCACAACGTGCTCCGCAAACTCGACCCGGCCGAGGTCAAGGGCTCCGACTGGGATCCCGAGTCGGTCATGGAGTACAGCTTCCCGTCCGGGTTGGTGATCACTCCGGAGGAGTACAGGACGAACGGCATCCGCCCACCCGGCACCATTTCGAAGATCGACCAGGAGCAGGTGCTGATCTGGTACCCGGGCCTGCAGCCGGAGCTGCCGCGCCTGACGCCGTTCCAGTCGACGCCGATGAACCTCGCGCCGGGCGAGCAGTTCGACGCCGAGATCGTCCCCGAGGCGAGCCGCGAGTACAGCATCGGCACGTTCGGCGCGGCCGACGTCGTCCTCGTGCTGTTCGAGGAGGTCGACGGCGAGTTGCGCTATCTGGCCGGCGACGACGACAGCGGCGAGGACCGCAACGCGCTGATCAACGTCAAGCTCTTCGCGGGCCGCCGTTACGTGGTGCGGGTCCGGCTCTATTACGCGTGGGCGTCCGGCGACTCCGCCGTCATGTACTGGTAAGGGGTGCGTGATGACTGTCGAAAAGCTCAGATTCTCCGGCGAACAGTCGAGCCCGACCCCGCTCGCCGACGTCTACGCGCAAAATCCGGTCCTCGCTCAGGGCGAAATTCCCGACGATTTAGTACGCCTTCGTGACAACCGCGAGTTCTATCTGCCCCGGGAGGCGCGCCCCGAGACCCAGCGCGTCGAGAACGAGGATTATTGGCGTGTCACTCTGCCGGTCGCGCCCGGTCTGCCCGGCCGTTCCGCCGTGCGGGAATCGCCCGAGGAGATCGCGGCCGCGATCGATCCCGGCGTCGGTTTCTCCAGTTACCGCCCCGACTGGATGCCGCTGTTCCCCACGCCGCGCCCGGCCGCGGCCGCCGAGCCGCCCCTGCTGCGCCGGTTCAACGGCAAGGCGACGAGGCCGCTGTACGTCTTCCCGCCCGACAACCGTGCGGTGTTCCAGGACGCCTCGTGGCCGTGGGGCGTGGTCGGCAAGATCTTCAACAGCGCCGGCTTCGTCGGCTCGGGCGCCCTGATCGGCCCGCGCCTGCTGGTCACGGCCGGCCACATGGTGCCGTGGGCCGGCGTCTCGGCCGGCAACTGGTGGATGAGGTTCGTGCCGGCGTACTACAACGGCGCGTCGCTGCACGGCGCCGGCGTCGAGTCGTACGTCTCGGATGTCCGTGGTTTCAACACGACCGACGTGGCGGGCTACGACTTCGCGGTCTGCCGGCTCTACAACCCGCTGGGCAACTCGCTGGGCTATTTCGGCTACAACGGATACAGCGAGTCCTGGAACAAGCAGCCGTACTGGACGCTGGCCGGATATCCGGTCGGTGTGGCGTCCGGCGAGCGTCCCTCGTGGGAGGGCAGCGTCTCGGTCTTCGACGTCGACGGCGACTCCAACGGCGGCAGCGAGCTCGAGACCCGGGCCGACGTGACCGGTGGCAACTCCGGCGGCCCGATGTTCGGCTGGTGGAACGGCGACGCCCGGGTGATCGGCGTCGTCAGCGGCGAAGAAACCGACTGGATCTTCCCGTTCGGCAGCGAGATGGGCAACGTCATGGCCAGCGGCTCCGGCTTCACCAACCTGTGCGCCTGGGGCCGCACGAACTGGCCCTGACATGCGCCGCGCTCCCTGGGCGCCGCTGCTGGCGCTCTGCCTGCTCTCGGCCTGCGGCGGCGACACGCCGCCGCCGCAGGCTCCCGCTTCTGGCACTCCCGCTTCTGGCGCGACATCGCACGTTGCCACGCCCGGCGTGCCGGAAGCGCAGGGCGCCCGCGGCCGGGTGACCGGCGCCGCGGGTGCGGCCCTGCCCGGTGCCGCCGTGGCCCGCGAGCCGATCGACCCCGTCCGCCCGATCAACCTGCAGGCCGCCGTCACCGGCGCCGACGGACGGTACGCCTGGCCGCTGGAGCCCGGCGTCTGGGAGCTCTCGTTCACCGCCGACGGCTACCGGCCGGCCACCAGGCGGGTCACGGTCGTCGCGAACCGCTGGCAGGAAACGGATGTTCACCTCCAGCCCGCGTGATGGAATCATCGGCCCATGACGTCCCCGCGCGAGTTCTGGTCGCTGTTCGAGCCCCTGCACGCCGTCACGTACTTCACGCCGCAGGCGGCAGCGGCCTTCGAAGCGGCTGGCCTGACCGGATTCTGGCGGCGATATTTCGCGGGCCGGGCGGCGGCGCTCGGCGCGGTGGGGGCGGGGCCGGTGACCGCGGCGTTCTTCGGTTTCGCGCCCCGGATGGTCGAGCGGGCGCTGCCGAGTGTGTGGACGCGGATCACGCCGCCGGACGCGGTCGCGGCTCGGACGGCCGGGGCCGCCGCGGCGTTGTCCGCCCTGTTCGAGGGTGTTGCGCCGTCCACTGTGGCCGCCGCCGCGGACGCGCTCGAGGAGACCGCTCGGGCGGTGATGCTGCCGGGGCGGGTGCTGGCGGCGGCGCACGCCGACCTGCCGTGGCCGCGGGAACCGGTGGCGCGGTTGTGGCACGCGGCGACGATTCTGCGCGAGCATCGCGGCGACGGGCACGTGGCGGCGCTGCTCACGGCCAGCGTCGACGGCTGCGAGTCGCTGGTGTGGCGGGCCGGGCTCGACGGGGGCCGGCTGCGCGAGGTCACCCAGCCCGCGCGCGGGTGGACGGACGAGGAGTGGCGGGCGGCGGGGGAGCGCCTGGCCGATCGTGGGTGGCTCACCTCGGAGGGCGTGGCGACGGAGGCCGGGCGCGACGCGTACGCCGAGGTCGAAGCTCTGACCGATCGACTGGCCGCCGCGCCGGGAAAGGGCGCCGCCCTGCTGGCGCCGCTGACCGAGCGGGTGTGGACGGTTCTGCCGGAGGACAACCCCATTCCGCTGCGCCGGGTTTCGGCCCGGTCGTGACGGGCAAACCCCATGTGTGTTCCCTGCTGAGAACCTGCGCGACTGGCGCGGCGAGAACGTCATCGACCCCGACGGCGCCAAGATCGGTGAGCTGGAGGCGGTCTACGTCGACACGCTGAACGACGAACCCGCGTACGCGACCGTGCGTGTCGGCTTCATCGGGCGGCACCGCCTGGTCTTCGTGCCCCTGGCCGGCGCGACCGTGACCCCCAAGGCGGTCCGGGTCCGCTACGGCAAGAAGCAGGTCACCGACGCGCCGAGCATCGAGCTGGACGGCGAGCTGGCCGCCACCGAGGAGCCGAACGTCTTCGCCCACTACAACGTGCCGTACGAGACCGGCATCTCCGGCGCTCGCCGGCTGGCCCGCCGCTGAATCGTCGCGCCTGTGGCTAATATGGTTAGCTAGTAGCTAACATAACTAGCCAACAGTGGGGTGCGCGGCAATGGTGGAACATGCCTAGGGCGGGCCTGGCTCCCGCGGCGGTCGTCGAGGCCGCCGCCGACCTGGCCGACGAGGTGGGCCTGGACAACCTGACCATGGGCCTGCTGGCGGAGCGGGTCGGTGTCCGCACGCCGTCGCTCTACAAGCACGTCGAATCCCTGGACGCCCTGCGCCGGGGCATCGGCATGCGGGCCAAGGCCGAGTTCGCGGCGGCCCTGGCCCGGGCGGCGGTCGGCCAGTCCGGCGCGGCCGCGGTCCACGCCTTCGCCGACGCCTACCGGGCGTGGACCCTGGAGCATCCGGGCCGCTACGCCGCCACCATCCGGGCCCCGGAGCCCGGTGACGAGGAGGACAGGCGCGTGTCCGACGAGTCCGTCCGGATCCTGTTCGACGTGCTGGCCGGCTTCGGCCTGCCCGAGTCGCGCGCCGTCGACGCCGCCCGGGCCCTGCGCTCCAGCCTGCACGGCTTCGCCTCACTGGAGGCGGCCGGCGGTTTCGGCCTCGACCGCGACCTGACCGAGAGCTATCGCTTCATGGTCGGCGCCCTGATCACGGGCTTGCAGAACGAGCGGTCATGACCGGCGCCGATCGCGGTGATGGCGGCCCGCGGCTGTCGGGTGCCACGGGCGTACGTGGTGGCTCCGCGCACGACCAACGGCTTCTCGATCGACCGACACCTCAGCGGGGGACGGCGCGGAACCACTCCTCCCGGTCGGACGGGTCGGGGCCGCGCCGGCGCAGAACCGGCGGAGTGTCGCCGGTGACCGGGGCGTAGTGGTCGAAGCGTGTGGTCAGGACGGCCTCGCCGCCGGTGAGGTCGGGCAGGGCGGCCACCACCTCCGGCACGTGGGACGACGGGAGGGTGCCGCCGACCTCCAGATAGCCGCCGGTCGTGGCGGTGTCGTCGATGACCGCGCCCAGCCGGCCCAGCAGCGCCGCCACCGCGTCGAACGTCCGGGGTGGCAGGTTCAGGTCGAAGCGTTCGACCGGCTGGCAGACCCGGGTGCCGCTTTCCCGCAGCGCGGCCGCCACCACGACCGGGGCCAGGTTGCGGAAGTCGGCGGCCACGCTCGAGATCGACTTGTCGAACTTCTGGTGCGGCCGGCTCTGCCGCGGCCAGTACTGCGAGGAGGTCATGGTGACCACGCAGTCGGTGACCGGCCAGCCGTGCGGGCCCTGGCGCAGGGCGCAGCGGACGCCCTCCTCGATCGCCGCGATGAAGGCCGGCGTCAGACGGCCCGGCTCGATGCCCGGGCGGACCTCGACGCCGTGCCCGGCCGGGGCCGCCTCGACACGCAGGCCGATGCCGGCCAGGTACGGGTTGCCGCGCTCCCTGATCCGGTCCTGGCCCGCGCCGGTGCCGGCGACCCGCTCGATGCAGGCGGTCAGGGTGCCCGAGAATCGGGCCCGGACGCCGTAGCGGTCCTCCAGCAGGGCGGCGATGACCTCCTTCTGCACCTCGCCGTGCAGCCGGATCACGGCCTGCGCCTCGTGTTCGTCGAGCCGCAGGTCGACCAGCGGGTCCTCGTCGGCGAGCTCGGCCAGGCCGGCGAACAGGGCCAGCCGCTGGGCCGGATCGACCGCCTCGACCAGCGCCTGCCGGGTCGGCGGGGGAAAACGGTAGAGGTGCCGCCGCGGCGGGTCGCCCACGTGCTGGCCGATGCGGGCCGGCAGTCCGCGCACGGCCGCGATCTGCCCGGCCGACGCCGACGGCCGGACCCGAACGCCACCGGGCTCGCTCACTGCGATCTCGGTGACGCGCTGCGGACGGCCGCCGGCCAGCCGCACCCGGTCCCGCACGCGCAGCTCCCCGGACCACAACCGCAGCCAGGCCCGCCGCCCGTGCTCATCCCGGTCGACAGCGAACACCGTGCCGGCCAGCGAACCGCCGCTCCCAGCGCCGCGGTCGCCGCTCCCGGCACCGCGGCCGTCGTTCCCAGCACTGCGGCCGTCGTTCTTGGTGCTGCGGCCGTCGTTGCTGGTGCTGCGGGGGAGTAGGTCGGTCAGCAGGCGCTGCAGCTGCGGGATGCCGGCTCCGGTGATGGCCGATCCGCACGCCACCGGTGAGAGCCGGCAGCCCCGCACGGCCTGCCGGATCGCCCGTCGGACGTGGCGCGGGCCTATCCTCCCGCCGGTGAGCCAGCGGGCGGCCAGGGCGTCGTCGACGTCGGCCACCGCCTCGATCACCGGCTCGGCGTCGAGCGGGAGAAGGCCCCCGCCGGCCGTGGTCAGCACGAGCGGGCTGGCCGCGAGCCGCTCCCGCAGCTGGGTCACCGCGCGCTCCACGTCGGCGCCGGTGCGGTCCACCTTGTTGAGGAAGAACATGGTGGGCACGCCGATGCGGCGCAGGGCCCGCCAGATGGCGACGGTCTGCGGCTGCACACCCTCCACACTCGACACCACCAGGACGGCGGCGTCGAGCACGGCCAGCGACCGCTCCACCTCGGCGATGAAGTCGGGGTGGCCGGGCGTGTCGAGCAGGTTGACCGTGAGGTCACCGAGCCGGATCGAGGTGACGGCGGCCCGGATGGTGATGCCGCGCCGGCGCTCCAGCTCCATCGAGTCGGTGCGGGTGGTGCCGGCGTCGACGCTGCCGAGCCGGTCGACCGCGCCCGCCTCGAAGAGCAGGCGCTCGGTCAGGCTGGTCTTGCCGGCGTCAACATGGGCGACGATCCCGAGGTTCAACAATGCCAAAGCAGAACTCCACGGTAGGACGGGAAAGGGTCCGGGGCGTGGAATTTGCTCTCATGGCCTTCACCGTGGCACGGCTGTCACGGTCGCGCCACCGCTTTTAGGAGCCGCTCGGGGGTCTCGATCTGGGGCAGGTGACCGGTCTTGTCCAGCAGGGTGAAGGAGGCGCCGGGGATGGCGGCGGCCAGGGCGCGGCCGTAGCCGGGATCGGCGATGCGGTCGGCCTCGCCCCAGATCACCCGGACGGGGGTGGTGACGCCGGCCAGGCGTTCCCGCAGCCCCGGGTCGAACATCCGGCCGTTCCCCGAGTAGACGGTCAGGGCGGCGCGGTTGCCGGCCATCGCCGGCAGTGCGGCCGGGTCGATCTGAAACTTGTCCGGCTCGTAGTAGCTGTGCTGGGCGATCTCCGGGAGGCTCAGCGCGAAGAAGTCGGCGATCGGATGGCCGGGCACCTCAACGCCGACCGCGTCGACCAGGATCACCTCGGCGACGCGGGGGCTGCTCAGCAGCGCCATCTCGGCCGCGATCCAGCCACCGAGCGAGTTGCCGACCACGGTGACGCCGTCGAGGTCAAGGTCTTTCAGGAGTTCGTCGTACGCGACGGCGAGCTGCCCGGGCCTCGTCAGATCATCCGGGCGAGCTGTGCCACCGAAGCCAGGATGCACCGGGGTGACCACGCGGGCCGGCAGAGAGGCCAGGAGGTCGGCGAAGCCGGCCACGGTCTGTGGCCCGCCGCCGCCGTGCAGGAGCAGGAACGGGCTGAGCGCCGATGAGCTGGCCACCTTCGGCGAGCTGATGGGCAAGCTCGTGCCCCGGGAGCCGTGAAGCCCTCTCCTCCGCGTCGCGGCTCCGGTGCGGCGCGGAGGAGAGGGAGCCTTCAGGCCGGCGGGTCGAGCCAGAGACCGGCCGGCGGCACGTGGGACTCGAGCTCGGCCCACAGGTCGTCCGGGATCGGGATCTCGGCCAGGTCCAGGGTCTCGGCCACGCGCTGCGGGGAGGAGACGCCGACGATCGTGGAGTCGACGAACGGCGCGTGCAGGGAGAACTGCAACGCCGCGGCGGCCAGCGGGATGCCGGCCCGGTCGGCCGCGGCCGTCATGGCCCGGGCCGCCGCGGCGATGCGGTCGTCGCGCTCGCCGTACGCGTACTTCGTCTGCTCCTTCGGGCCCTTGGCCAGCATGCCGCCGCCGTACGGCGCCGCGTTGAGAACGCCGATGCCCTGCGCGTGCGCGGTCCGGAAGAGGGCCTCGGCCGAGCGGTCCAGCAGCGTGTAGCGGTTGTGGGTCAGCACCACCTCGAAGACGCCGGTGTCCAGGTACTGCCGCATCAGGGCGACCGGGCCGCCGGCCACGCCGAGGTGGGAGACCAGGCCCTCGCGCTTGAGGTCGGCCAGCGCCTCGACGGCTCCGCCGGGGGCGGTCGCCTCGGCGAAGGTGATGCGTTCCGGATCGTGCAGGTGCAGCAGGTCGATGTGGTCGAGGCCGAGCCGTTCCATGCTCTCGGCCAGTGACTGCCGCACCCGGGCGCCGGAGAAGTCGCCGGTGTGCGGGTCCGGGTCGACCTTGGTGGCCAGGACCGTGCCCGGCGGCAGGCCGCCCCGCGCGCGCAGGGCGGCGCCGATCCTGCGCTCGGCCGCGCCGTCGTGCCCGTACCCGTTGGAGGTGTCGATGAAGTTGATCCGGCGGTCGGCGAGCACGGCGTCGACGGTGGACACGGCGCGGTCCTCGGGCACCTCATAGCCGTACAGGAAGGGCATGTTGGCCAGCGGGCTGGTGCCCATGCCGATCTCGCTGACCCGCAGGCCGGTGCGGCCGAGCTCAGTCATGCCGTCGCCTCCCGGAAGACGTCACGTGCCCGATGGTAGGCGCCGACGATGCGGGAGAGCACGGCTTCGTCGCCACCGTCGCCGCGGGTCGACTCCGGGTGCTCCCGGCGCCACGCGATCATCCGGGTCGCGGCCCGATGGAAGGTCAGTCGTGGCGCGTACGACGGAACAAAGGTTTTGATCTTGGTGGTGTCGAAGACCGCGCTGTGCCCGATGTCGCCGATCATCTCGCCCGACCAGAACCAGTCCGGCGCGATCAGCGGGTACATCTCGGAGGCGACGTGCACCAGCCGCGGGGTGACGCCGAGCGCCTCGGCCACGATGGTGTAGATCTGGTCCCAGGTGTAGACGTCGGAACCGGTGATGTTGAACGTCTCGCCGATGGCCCGTGGGTTGCCGAGCAGCCCGACCAGCCCCTGCGCGAAGTCCTCGGCGTGGGTGAGTGTCCACAGTGATGTCCCGTCGCCGTGCACGGCGATCTCCTCGCCGCGGGCGATCCGGTCGACGGCCGCCCAACCGCCCGGCAGCGGGGGATTGGCGTCGTCGTAGGTGTGCGACGGGCGCACCACAGTGACCGGGAGAGACGCGTCCTGGAGCGCCCGTTCGGCCCGCCACTTCGCGGTCGCGTACGCCAGGTGCGGGTTCGGGCCGACCGGGCTCGACTCGGTGATCGGCACCTGGCGCACCGGCTTGCTGTAGATCGAGGCGGAGCTGATGTGGACGTACTGCCGGGTCCTGGTCGCGAAGAGCTCGACCATCCGCCGTACGTCGTCCTCGTCGTAGGACAGGAAGTTGACCACCGCGTCGAAGTGCCGGTCGCCGATCGCGCGGTCCAGGGTGGCGACGTCCGCCACCAGGGACTCCACGCCTTCCGGGAGGACCCGTTCCTGGCTGTTGCGGCCCCGGTTGACCACGGTGACGCGCATGCCGGTGGCCACCGCGAGGCGCACGCAGGACGCGCTGATCGTGCCGGTGCCGCCGATGAAGAGAACGCTCAGATCCGTACTGTCGAAGCCCGTCATTTGCCCGCGTACCAATCCTCGAAGCCGTTCTCGGTCAGGCTGATCAGCACGTCCTCGCCGCGGATGCCGATCGGCGCGAGCCGCTCGACCACCGCCTCGAAGAACGCCCGCTTGGTGGCCACCGGGTACATGTGCACGGCGATCACCCGGATCACGAGCAGCTGGCGCCGGTCGACGCCGTTGTAGCCGGCGTCGAACTTGAGCTCGCCCGCGCCGTGCGGCTGGAAGATCTGGAAGCGGTCGTCGGCCGGGATGCCGAGCGCGGCGATCTGCGCCTCGTGGACGGCGTCGCCGATGGCCTCGTGGGACTTGTCGAACACCTCGCGGTCGAGGTGGATCTGGATCAGTGGCACGAAGGTGTCCTTACTTGATGGCGCCGGCCGAGAGGCCGCGCTCGAACAGGCGCTGGAGGCTGAGGTACGCGATGACCTCGGGGATGGCGGTGATCACGGCGGCGGCCAGGATCTTGGTCTGGTCGTTGCTGAACTCGCCCACGAAGAACTGGGGGACGAGCGTGATCGTCTGCAGGTCGGGCGACTGGAGGAAGACCAGCGGCATGAGGTAGTCGTTCCAGGCCGCGACCAGGGTGAAGATGATGACCGCGGCCGCGATGGGCCGGGTCAGCGGAATGACGAGATAGCGGAAGCCGCGCCACGAGTTGGCCCCGTCGACGCGGGCCGCCTCGAACAGCTCGTTGGGCAGCCCGTTGATGAAGTTGCGGGTCAGCAGCACGGCGAACGGCACCTGGAGCGCCGACAGAGGCAGGATCACCGCCCAGTACGTGTCGTACAGGCCGAGCTTGGTGTCGGTGACGAACAACGGCGCCAGCAGGACGACCTCGGGCAGCGTCAGGCACGCCAGCAGCAGCCAGAAGTAGACCTCGCGGCCGCGGATGTGCAGCTTCGAGAAGCCGAACGCGGCCATCATCGTGACCACGTAGACCAGCGCGATGACGGCGGCCGCGATGATCAGGCTGTTGCCGAAGAACCGGGCGAAGCCGGGAACCCGCAGCACGGCGCCGAAGTTGGCGGCCGCGCCCTCGCCGGCGAAGGCGCCCTTGACCATCACGATCAGCGGGAACAGGAACGGCAGGATGAGGATGGTGGCCACGATCTGGAGCAGGACCCGGCCGAGCCGGGTGCGGACCTCGAAGAGCATCAGCGCGCCCCTCTCTCCCGGCCGGCTCTTTCCCGGCCTGCGAACTGGAGGATCAGCGCCATGATCAGGGCCACCACGAGCAGGATGATCGAGAGGGCGGCCCCGTACCCCACATGGTTGAGGGGGATGGTCTGCCGGTAGATGTACGTACCGAGGAACTCGGTGGCGTTGTTCGGACCGCCGATCGTCACCAGATAGGGCACGTCGAAGGTCTTGAGGGCGCCGATCGCGCCCAGGATGCCCAGGGCGACGGTGGTGCCCCGCATCTCGGGCCAGATGATGCTGACCAGCGTGCGCAGGTTGCCGGCGCCGTCCATCCGGGCCGCCTCCAGCACCGACGGGTCGATCTGGGTCATCGCCGCGTAGTAGAGGACGAACGTGACACCGGTCCACTCCCAGATGGTGATGAACATGATGACCGGCAGCGCGGTGCTGGTCTGCCCGATCCAGGGCTGGGCCAGCGAGCCCAGCCCCACGTGCTGGAGCAGCCAGTTCAGCTCACCGTCGGGGGCGAACAGGTGCCGGAAGACCGGCGCCATGATCGACGGCGCCAGCACGACCGGGATGAACACGATCACCTTGTACAGCCCGGCCAGGCGCAGCTTGGCGTGCATGAGCACGGCCAGCACCAGCCCCAGGGCCGTCTGGACGACGAAGGTGACCACGAAGAACACCACCGTGTGCCGGACGGCGGCCCAGAACACCGGGTCCTGGAAGATCCGGGTGTAGTTCCGCAGGCCCAGGTGCTCCGGGCCGGGGCTGATCCCGTCCCAGTTCAGGGTCGAGATATAGCCGGTGTAGCCGATCGCGTAGTAGATCAGGCCGACGCTGAGCACCAGCGCGGGAAGGATCCAGGGCAGGCCGGGCGGCCGCCTCATTTGAAGGTCACTCCCGCGGCTTCGGCCGCCTTCTGGAGCTCCTCGGCCGCCTGCTCGGGTGTCGCCTTGCCGGTCGCCACCGACGTCGCCGCGGCCAGGATGCCGTTCTGCACGTCGGCGTTGAGCAGCGCCTCACGGGGTTCGGTGATCGTGCCGGCCTGCTCGATGAGCTTCTCCACCGGCGCTTTCTGGGTGGCCGGGTCGACCAGCTGGATGCTGTCGAAGTCCGGTTCGACGCCCTTGAGGGCGGGCAGGTCGTTCAGCTGGTCGGCGATCGCCTGCTGGCCCTCCTTGGAGGTGGTCATCCACTTCACGAAGGTCTGCGCGGCCGGCTTCACCTTGGACTTGGTCGAGATGGCCAGGCCGAAGTCGGCGTCGCCGTACATGCCGCTGGTGTTGCCGGCCCCGGCCACGTCGGGGAAGGCGACCGGGATGATCGGGAAGGGTTTGGCCCCGCTGACCCCGGCCGCGCCGAGCGCCGCGGTCATCGCCTTGGTCGTCGCGTACTGCGTGTACCAGGTGCCCATCATGACCATGGCGTACTTGCCGGTGAGGAAGTCGTTGTTGGCGTCCGGGTACTGCTGGTAGCCGATCGCGCCCTCCTGCATGATCCCGGAGTCGAACAGGTCCTTCCAGATGGCCAGGGTCTTGACGATGCCCGGGTCGTTCCACTTGGCGTCGCCGCTCGACGCCTTGGTCCACAGGCCGGGCTGCACGGAGTTGGCGATCGACTGGAGGGTGTCCTGGTCGAAGCCCTCCTGCGCGGCGCCCTGCACGAAGCAGCCGACCTTGTGCTGCTTGAGCGTGGCGCAGACGCTCTTCCACTCGGCCAGGGTCTTCGGCGGCGTTAGCCCGTACTTCTTGAAGATGTCGCCGTTGGCCCACAGCATGCCGGCGTAGACCGAGCCGACCGGCATCGCGGTCAGCTTGCCGTCGGCGGTGAGGCCGCTGACGCCGATCGGGGCGACCTTGGATTTCCAGTCGGCACCGAGCGCCTCCTGGGCCAGCGCGGTCTGATCCTCGGCGAACGACTTGAACTGCGAGACGTACGCCCCGGGCTGCATGTCGAACACGTCCGGGCCCTTGCCCGAGGCGAGCGCCGGCCGCAGCGCCGCCACCCAGTCCGAGATGTTGACCAGCTTGTAGTTGACCTTGATGTCCGGGAACTGCTTGTTGAACGCGCTGATGTAGGTCTCGGCGGTCGCGTTGTCGGTCGGGGTCCAGCCCCACCAGTCGACGGTGCCGGAGGTGGCGCTGGCGCTCGAAGTCTCGTCGCCGGAGTCGCCGCAGGCCACGAGGGCGGAGACGGCGAGCGCGGCGACGGCGAGAGCCGAGAGGGGCCGGAGGCGGGACGGGGGCAGGAGTCGCATGAACCCTCCAGTGGAGCGGCGCGAAAGTTTCTGGCCGGTGAGCGGGCGCGCTGAACGCCGGTGTCATCGGCGTGGGATGCAGGAAAAAGCCTGCGAGAAGCGGTGCTGGGGCGAGAGTAGGCCGCGCGAAACTTGCTCGTCAAGCTTTCTTGATTTCCAAGAAACTTTCTTAGGCTCGGGGAGCGGTGGTGCTGCCGCGCACGACCAGCGACGTGTCGATGTCGATGCGGCTGAAGGCGAGGCCCGGCTCGTCGGCCAGGCGCAGCACCAGCTGGACGGCCTGGTCGGCCATGGCCGCCAGCGGCACGCGCACGGTGGTCATCGGCGGGCCGGCCCAGCGGGCGATGGGCAGATCGTCGTAGCCGACCACTGACAGGTCGCCCGGGATGGTCAGCCCGGCCGAGCGGGCCGCCTCGTAGACGCCGAGGGCGTACAGGTCGGACGAGGCGAAGATCGCGGTCGGGCGGTCGGCGAGATCGAGCAGGCGCCGGCCCTGTTCGAGGCCGTCGGCGTGGTGGAACTCGCCCGGCCGGATCAGCTCGGGGTCGACCGGCAGGCCGGCCGCGTCGAGGGCGGCCCGATAGCCGGAGAGACGGGCCGTGGAGGCCATCATGTCGTGCGGCCCGGTGATGATGCCGATGCGACGGTGACCCAGCTCGATCAGGTGACGGGTGGCCTGAAATCCGCCGTTCCAGTCGGCCGAGCCGACCGACGGCACGCCCGGGGCCGGATCGCCGGCCGGGTCGATCGCGACCAGCGGGATCGAGCGCGAGCGCAGCCGCTGGAGATCGGCCTCGGCCAGCGAGGCGGCGACCAGGACGACGCCGACCGGCTGGCGGCGCACCACGTCCTCGACCCACTCCTCGTACGGCCGCTGCCGCTCGGTGGCGCTGGTCAGCACCATGCCGACCCGCCGCTGCCGAGCGGCCTGCTCGATGCCGGCCAGCGCCTCGCCCGCGAACGGGCTGTCGATCTCGTAGCAGAGGACCTCGAGCAGCGGCGCCGCCTGCCGTTTCGAGGCGCGGTGGCGATAGTCCTGGTCCTGGAGCAGGGCCTCGATGCGCGCGCGGGTCTCGCCGGAGACGCCGGACCGCCCGTTGAGGACCTTGGAGACGGTGGACACCGTGACGCCCGCGAGCGACGCGACCTCGGCCAGAGTCGCTCGGGACCGGTCAGAGGGCTCGCTGGGCATGCGCATCACCTTATCCGTGGGTCTTGACCTTGCCGTACGGCCGCTCCTATGCTCCCGATCGAACGACACTTTCGCAATTATCAGCGAAACTTTTCTTCGAGGGTGGCCGGATGTTCGAGCACAGGATCGGCGAAACGACAGTCATCGTCCGCGACGCCGCGGGGCGGCCGCTTCCCGGCCACGTGGTCACCGTCCGGCAGGTCCGCCACGCCTTCTCGTTCGGCAACATCGGCTTCGACTTCCTGGCCGGCGGCCCGTCCGTTTTCGGCGGCGCCGCCGGGCTCGACCTCGAGACCCTGGCCGCGGAGTTCACCAACCTGTTCAACACCGCGACCCTGCCGTTCTACTGGGGTGGCTACGAGCCGCGCCGGGGCCGGACCGACCGCGAACGTCTCACCGCGGCCGCCCGCTACCTCACCGAGCGGGGCGTGACCGTCAAGGGCCATCCCCTGGTGTGGCACACGGTCCAGCCCGACTGGCTGCTCGACCTGCCCGCCGACGAGACCGAACGGCTGCTGCGCGCGCGGATCCGCGACCTCGCGGGAGGCTTCGCCGGCCTGATCGACATCTGGGACGCGATAAACGAGGCGGTGATCATGCCGGTCTTCGCCAACGGCGACAACGCGATCACCCCGCTGGCCTGGCGGAAGGGCCGGATCGCGATGGTGCGGATGGCCTTCGAGGAGGCGCGGGCGGCCAACCCCGGCGCCACCCTGCTGATCAACGACTTCGACCTGACCTCGGCGTACGAATGCCTGATCGAGGCCGTGCTCGAGGCGGGCGTCCAGGTCGACGCGATCGGCCTGCAGACCCACATGCACCAGGGCTACCGCGGCGAGGAGTACATGGGCCGGATGCTCGACCGGTTCGCCCGGTACGGCCTGCCGCTGCACCTGACCGAGACCACCATCGTCTCCGGCCACCTGATGCCGCCCGAGATCAAGGACCTTAACGACTACCGGATCCCGTCCTGGCCCAGCACCGAGGAGGGCGAGGCCCGGCAGGCCGACGAGATCACCCGGCATTACCGGTCGCTCGTCGCGCACCCGGCCGTCGCCGCCATCAACTACTGGGGCATCACCGACAACGGCGCCTGGCTGGGCGCGCCGGTCGGGCTGCTCCGCGCGGACGGGAGCCGCAAACCGTCGTACGGCGCCCTCGAATCTTTGATCAAGGGCGAGTGGTGGCTGCCGCCGACCGAGATGCGCACCGACGCCGACGGCGCCATCCGGGTCCGCGGTTTCCACGGCGACTACGACGTCGACGGCACGCCCTTCACGATCTCCGCGTAGGCGTCCACCGGACTACCCCCGATTGGCACCCGAATCGGCGGGCGCTTCATCTCGCCCGGGCCGCCCTCGCCGCCGACTGGAGAGGTCATCACTCCGCCGGACCGTGAAGGGCTGATCTGTTCATGCGCAAGGCCGCCGCGCTCGCTCTGGGACTCGCCAGCGCTCTGCTCACCGCGTCACCGCTGGCCGAGGTTCCGGCGTCGGCGGCCGCCACGCCGACCCTGGCCGGGCGGATGGCCGCGGTCACGACGGCCAAGCAGATCAACTACTACCCGTCGGGGGCCGGCTGGACCCGGATGTGGACCGCGTTCGACCCGGCCGTGCTCGACGCCGACTTCGCCAAGGCCCGATCGCTGGGCGCCACCAGCGTCCGCGCCATCATCTTCCCCACGGTGTTCGGCTATCCGGCGCCCAAGCCCGAGTACACGGCGAAGCTGGCCCGGTTCGTCGCGCTGGCCGGCCGGCACGGCCTGACGGTGAAGCTGACCCTGTTCGACTGGTGGAACGGCTACTCCGACATCGCCGGCAGCAGCACCTGGGCCCGGGCGATCCTCGCGCCCTACCGCAACGACAAGCGCGTCATTTCGATCGGCCTGCAGAACGAGCTCGACCCGTCCAACGCGGCCGCGGTGGCCTGGGCCAGGAAACTTCTTCCGGTGGTACGGGCGGTCGTGCCGGCCACACCGGTGACGATCTCGGTGAGCGGGCAGGCCGGTGTCGCCGGTCTGAAGAAGCTGAAGACGATGCTCGGGGCGACCCCGCTGGACTACTACGACTATCACTTCTACGGCAACTCGCAGAACGCCCTGGCCCTCATCCGCCAGGCCCAGGCCGCCGTCGCGCCGTCCCCGCTGGTGATCGGCGAGACCGGCGCCAGCACCCGGACGACCAGCGAGGGCGAGCAGGCGGCCTATCTGGCCCGGGTGTTCCAGGGCGCCGCCGCGGCCGGCGTGCGCTCGGTCGCGCCGTGGACGCTGAACGACTTCCGCACGGGCGCGATCCCGCCTTCGGCGGTGGCGAAATCGGCGGCCCAGTACGCCTTCGGGCTGTACCGGGCCAACGGCAGCGCCAAGCCGGCGGCCGCCGTGGTGAAGGCGGCCTGGACGGGCAAGGCGTACCCGGCGAGCGCGCTGGACCTGGGCTTCGAGAACCCGGTCGGTCAGACGCCGTGGACCACGTTCATGCCCGAACTGGGCGCGGCCACCAAGGTGGGCAACGTCGCCCGGTCCGGCAAGGGGTCGGTGAGGCTGGCCCGCACCGGCAAGAACGCGGCCGGCTTGCCGTCGTACCGGGTCGCGCCCCTCGCACCCGTACGCCCCGGCCAGACCTGGCGGGCCGAGGCGTGGGCCCGTGGCACGGCGGCCACCGGAACGACCCAGGTGGCCCTGAGCTGGTTCGACGTGAACGGCCGCTGGCTCGGCGGCGCCGGCTCGGCCACCCTGCCGACCGGAACCACCGGCTGGACCCGGCTGACCGTCGCCGCGAAGGCCCCGGCCGGCGCCGCCGGACTCCAGCTGCACCTGAAGTCCGGCGCCAACAAGGGCTCGGTCTGGTTCGACGACGTGAAGCTGGCCGGTTCCTGACTCAGGCCCGGCTCAGGTAGTAGTGCCAGACGATCATCGTGCCGACGGTGCGATGAGGAGCCCAGACGGCTGTCACGTCATCGATCGTGGCCGTACGTGGCAGCCCGTTCAGTCGCCTGAGCCCGTTGACCGCGGCCAGGTCGCCGACCGGGAACAGATCCGCTCGATGAAGGACGAGGATCAGGTAGACGTCGACAGTCCAGTTGCCGATGCCTTTCAGCTGCACCAGGCGTTCCCGGATCGCGTCGTCGGAACGGCCTTCGAGATCCGCGAGATCGAGAAGGCCGTCGGCGATCTCCCGCGCGAGGCCACGGACATAGGCGGTCTTCTGCCGGCTGAAGGAGGCTGCCCGCAGTTCCTCGTCGCTCAGCGCCAGCACGTTCTCCGGGGTGATGAGCCCGACCCGCTCCCGCAACTTCTCGAGGGCGGCCTTGGCGGAGGCCAACGAGACCTGCTGCTCGAGGATGAACCAGACGAGCGACTCGAAGGTGTTGGGGCGGCTCCAGAACGGTGGATAGCCGAACTCGTCCACGACGTATCGCAGCCGGGGGTCGCGGGAGCCGAGCTCGTCGCAGAGCGCGGGAAGCTCGGCCTCGGTGAAGGTTCGTGCCGTCATCGGCCTCCCAGCGCCGTCATGCGCTCGACCGTGTCCTCGGTGGTCCACAGCGCGTGCGCCAGGTAGCGCCAGTTCACCATGGCGGCCACGTAACCGTCGCCCTCCTCGTTGACGCCGCCGCCGACGGCGTCGCGGACCATGGCGACCTGGAAGCCCATCTCGATGATGTCGCGCATGTGCGCCTCCAGGCACATGTTGCCGGCCGGGCCGGCCATGACGACGGTCTCGACGCGGCGCATGCGCAGCTGGAGCTCGATGTCGTTGTGGCGGGTCGAGAACAGCCGGTGCGGCGACGTGTTCGCGGTCTTTCCGTCCTTGAGATAGGGCTTGTACCGCTCGGGGAAGTCGGCGCTGGAATCGGCGAATCCGTCGAGCTCGATCGAGTCCTGGCGGAAGACGAAATGGTTCGGCGAGTTCAGCAGATAGTCGCCGATCTCGCCGGCCGGGGCGCTCCACTGGCCGTCCGGCGTATAGAAGAAGTGCGGCGAGTGGATGACGTGGATGTCGTTCTCCTTGGCCGCCCTCAGCAGGTCCTCCAGGTGGTCGGGGACGTTGCGCTCGGCCAGCGAGTCGGCGATGAGCTCGTAGTACGTCGTCCCCTCGGGGCGGAAGAACTCGTTCTGCAGGTCGGTGACCACGAGAGCGGTCCGGCGCCTGACGAGTTCCATCTCGGGCTTGTGGTGCGTGAACGGCTTGCTCATTTCCGGTTCCTTATTTCGTTGCTCCAAGGGCCTGGAAAAAGTAGGCGCGCCATGCCCCGATCCTGGAAGCCATCACCAGCGTGGGAATCTCGTTCTCGATCCTCACCAAGGGGCCGTTGATCCGGCGTGACCTCGACCAGCTGGCCGCGGCCTCCCGGCGGGTGAACGTCGAGCTGGGCATGTCGATCGCGTTCCTCGACGAGAGGCTGCAGCGCTCCCTGGAGCCGGGCACCCCGCCCACCGGCGCCCGCTTGAAGACCCTTCGGGCCATGCGGGACGCCGGATTCGCGCCGACCGTGTTCGTGGCCCCGATCCTGCCGGAGCTGACCGACAGCGCCGAGCAGCTGGACGACCTGATCGGCACGCTGACCGGCGCCGGGGCCGGTGCGGTGTTGCCGACGTCGCTCTATCTGGCGAGTGGCGTCAAGGAGCTTTTCTTCTTCTGGCTCAGGCGCGAGCACCCAGGCCTTCTGGACAGATACGGGGAGCTGTACGCCCAGGGGGCGGAGACGCCACGGCATTACCGCGACCTCGTACGGGCTCGCGTCCACCGGTCTTTGCGACGGCACGGCCTGCCCGTGCCGGACGCGGCCACGTCGGACAGATTCGCCTTGCGGGGCCGCCGTTCCCCGACAATCAGACCAACGGAGCCGACACTGTTCGACTGAATCGGTGCGCGACAGATCTGTACATGAGTAATGTTGTCTCGCGACTGGTAGTCGCATGAATGCAGACTCGGCCAAGCCGAACGCCCCTTTGGACCCAACGAAACGGGCACTGTAGACAGCAGCGCTCAATCTCGTAGTCTTCCCCCGTGCAGAGCCCACGAGCGGGCGGCGGGTGTTGAGTGGAGGGCTTGCGATGACCAAGCAACTCGAGAGCGGCATGCTCTCGGTCAAGAAGTTGTTCTCCCAGGATTTCTTCTTCCGGATTCCGGAGTACCAGCGCCCTTTCATGTGGGATGACGAGGACTTCACCAATCTGATCGACGATCTCGCCGACACGAAGTGGGACGAGCAGTATTTCCTCGGAACTCTCGTTCTCCAGAAGCAGCCGGGATCCGAGTACGACGTTGTGGATGGACAGCAGCGGCTCACGGCACTTTGCATCCTCCTGGCCTGCATACGCGACGCTGTCCGTGACAACGGCGAGGAGAAGTTGGCCAACGAGCTTCATGCCAAAATCTACGAGCAGGAGAACACGCTTGACGGGATTCCCGCCAAGAATCGGCTCCAGGTCAAAGACCAGGGCGTCTTCAACGCGCTCATAGGAACGATCGGCGCCACCGAGAAGCCCGTCTCGGAGTTCAACGCCAGCACCGCCGCCGGTGGACGGTACGAGTCGGCCCGGCAGGTCTTCTGGGAGAAGCTCAGGACCATGCCGCCGGACATCCTCAAGAAGTTCGCGGTCTTCGTCAACGGTGAATGCACGTTCATCTACCTGGCCACGGACTCGTTCGAGGACGCCTTCCAGCTTTTCACCGTGGTCAACGACCGTGGCAAGCAGCTGCGCCGCATCGACGTCCTCAAGGCGTACAACCTCGATCCGATCCGGATGCCCAACTCGGATGCGCGAGTCAAGTACGCGCAGAAGTGGGAGGACATGGAGACTCAACTTGGCGAGTCCAGGTTCGAGGATATCTTCCATCTTCTGCGTCTGATCTACACGAAAGACAAGCCCGCGACCGACCTGCACACGGAGTTCGTCGACCGGATCCTGGGCAAGGGTGATTCCCCCAAGCCTGGCGCGCAGTTCATCGAAGAGCTGACGAAATACGTGGATCTTTACGACCGCCTTTTCGTCGATCGGGACTACCTGGACACGCCAGTCGATGTTCACGTCGAATACCGGACGATGATGGGCGCCATGGTCGAACATTTCCCCGCATCCGAGTGGAAGGCCTGCCTCATCTACTTCGCCGACAAGTTCGGCAAGGCCAACTTGTACGATTTCATGCTGGCGATAGAGAAGGTCTACCTGGATCACTGGGTGCAGGCGGTGCGGAAGGACGAGCGATATGGCACGTACACGAAAATTCTGAAAGACATCCAAAGGGCCACGTCAGCGCAAGAGGTCATCGACGGCATCGGCGTCGACCTGAGCCACATCGAGGCGGCCTGCCGGTCGGAGCACTTCTACGGTGCCGGCCACGCCAAGTACCTGCTCGTACGCGCGGAGATCGTCACCAGTGAACTGGACCACCCGCACCACTTCCACGTTCGCTCCATTGAGCACGTGCTTCCGCAGAACCCGAAGCCGGGCAGTGCCTGGGCCGCGAGCTTCCCGTCCGAGGAGCACGCCAAGTTGGTGGACACCGCCGGGAACCTGGTTCTGTTGAGTAAGAGCAAGAACTCCTCCGCCGGTCGGAAGGAGTTCGAGGACAAGAAGGCGACGTATCTCGCGGACCGGGTCTCCGACTTTCCGCGGAGCGTGCAGGTGCTCAAATATGCCGCCTGGACGCCGGATCTCATCCGTCAACGCACGGAGGAGTTCGCCGAGATCGTGCTGAAGAACCCGTGATCATGGAGTGAATCCATAGACATCGGTTGATATCCGAGAGGTTTGGTGCGACCCTGTCTGGGAGCGCTCCCAGCTCAATCACCGACGGATGGAGGGGTCGAACATGTCGCTAGGGCGTCGTCGTGCGGTCACTATGCTGGCCGGGCTGCTCCTTCTTGTTCCGTCGGTGCTCACGTCGGCGTCGGCGGCGGGGGCCTCCCGCGTGCGGGCGGTGCCTCTCGCCGAGCTGAGCGTGGAATCCGAGCAGGTGGCCTATGGTCTGCGGCGGCCCGTTGCCATCACCGGGCTGGCCGACGGGCGGATGCTCATCGCCGAGAAAGCCGGCACCGTCCGCTCCTACCATCCCGACACCGGGCTGGCGGCTGATCCGGTGCTCGATCTCAGCGCGCTGGTCGACACCTCCGACAACGAGCGGGGGCTTCTCGGCATCACCCCCGCGCCGAACTTCGCGCGGACCGGCATGCTCTACGTGGCCTACACCAGCCTGCCCGCCGGGGCTCTCACCTTGGCCCGACTGCCCATCAACGCCCCGGAACGGCTTCAGGTTCTGCTCACCCAGGACCACGCCGAATACGGCAACCACAACGGCGGGCAGGTCGCCTTCGGCCGCGATGGTCTTCTCTACTGGTCCACCGGCGACGGCGGGCACGCCAACGACCCGTTCAAGTCGGGCCAGGATCTCGGCACGCTGCTGGGCAAGATCGTACGGATCGACGTGAACCGTGCCTGCGGCGCCAAGCCGTACTGCGTGCCCGCCGGCAACCCGTTCGTGCGCACAACCGGCGCCCGGCCCGAGATCTGGCTCTACGGGCTGCGCAACCCCTGGCGCTTCTCCATCGACATCGACAACTCGCTGTGGATCGGCGACGTCGGCCAAGGGCTGGTCGAGGAGATCAACCACATCCGCCCCTGGCAGGGTGGGTCGAATCTCGGCTGGTCCTGCAAGGAAGGCACCCCCGTCTTCGACCCGGAGCAATGCCGGCCCGGCGTGCGCTACGTCGATCCCGTCTTCGAGTACGAGCACTACATGACCGAGAGCTGCTCGGTGACCGGCGGCCTGGTCTACCGGGGATCGGAGACCCCCGAGGCCCGGGGCACCTATCTTGCGAGCGACTACTGCTCGACCCTCGCCTTCGCCGTGCGTCCCAAGCCCGGTGGCGGCTACGAGTCGGCCACGATCGGCAATCTCCCGACCCAGCCGACCGCCTTCGGCGCCGACGTGAACGGTGAGCTGTACGTGCTCAGCGATCTTCCGGGAGTGGTGAGCCGGGTCCACCTCCGAAGATGACCACGCGGGGTCCCCGGCCGGTGTCGATGGCCGGGGACAGCCGTCCGGTGGCGGTCACGCGCCCGGTTCTCGGGTCGACGATCCGGTAGTCCGGTGGCGTTCCGCGATCCGCCACCATCCGCAGTGGGCCGCCGTCCTCGAGGTACACGATGTGCAGCCGTCCCGGGACCCGCAGACCGCGCGGGCTGAGGAACGTCTCCCAGTCCGGGGCCATGTCGGTGGTCGGCGCACCTTGGAGGATGCGGCCGACCAGGCCGACGTACGAAGAGCCCTCGTAGTTCAGCGCGTCCCGCCAGCTTCCCTTCGGGCCCAGGAAGTACGGCGCGTGGCCGGGCTCCCCGTCGCGGTGCACCCACTGCCAGATGTTCGCCGCCCCGTAGACCACGCCCATCGTGGAACCGGCGCACAGGTTGCTCCACGCCTCGTGTCCCTGCCACCAGCCCGCCGCGAGATCCGGATGGCCGGTGCGCTCGTAGCTGGGCTCGCCGTTGGCGACCGCCTTGACCGGCGTCTCGTGCCACATGCCGGCCACCCGTTCCGGCACGTGTTCGCCACCGTGGCCGGTCTGGCACCACTGGAAATCGAGCCAGGGCGCGTCCTGATGGGCGTTGGCGCGGGCGTGGGGCCGGTAGTGGATGCCGGTCGGCTGCCCGTAGCAGTCGCTGTCGTGCACCGCCCGGCCGCCGGCCTCGATCTGCGGTTCGGTGCCCGAGCCGTCGGCGCCGACCAGATAGACGGCCGGGCGGGCGCCGTACCGGGCCACCAGATATCGGCAGTACCGCGCGTACTCGCCGGGTGGGACGACGGTGCCGGCGACGTCCAGTCCCTTCCAGCCGAAGCCCTGGAAGACCGGTTGCAGGACGGGGACGATGCCGTGATCGCGCAGGATGCCGAGAAGCCGGTCCAGGTATTGGAAGTACGCGGGGTTCAGCTCGGTGAGCCGGCCCGCCGGCAGGTCTTCGAAACCGACGTCGAAGCCCTCGTCGGCGCCGCGGTCGCGGGGCCCGGTCGCGCGCATGTCGGGCTGCACCGTCATGAGCAGGACGGCGTTGAAGCCTTTGGCGGCGCGGTCGCGGGCGTAAAGACGTACGTCCTCCTCGGTCGCCCGCCACGGCAGCGCCCACGCGGTGTCGGCCACGAGCAGCGCCGGCGTTCCGTCGGCGTGCACGAGGCTGCGGCCGCCGGGGGACATCCGCCAAAATCCGTGGCGGAGCAACGGATCGGCGCCGCCGGACGGGGCGACGTCGAGGTGGCCGGAGACCGCGTGCAGGCCGAGATCGGGCACGGTGGCGGTGGTGGTCCATCGCCAGGTGCCGTGGCCGGCCGGCGAGGCGAAGCGCACGCGCCAGGTCCGGCCGCCGTCCCAGAACGCCGGCCGGCGCAGCACCGTTCCGTCGGTGTGGGTGAAGTCCGCCCACACCTCGACCGACGTGTAGGGATCGGGGACGGCGGTCTCGGCGGTCAGCGTGATCTCGGTTTCGCGCCAGGCGCGGATCTTCATGTGCTCAGCCCTTCGAGGCGCCCGCGGTGAGCCCGCCGACGATCCAGCGCTGGAGGAACGTGTAGGCGACGAGGATCGGCACCACGGCGATGAGGATGCCGGCGGCCAGGCCGGTGTTGTTGTTGGAGAACTGGCCCTGGAAGTTGAGCAGGCCGACCGGGATGGTCTTGTTCGCGTCCGAGTTGAGCAGGATCAGGGCGAACAGGAACTCGTTCCAGGTGGCCACCGCGTCGAGGATGAAGACGGTGACCAGGGCCGGCGCCGACAGCGGCAGCACGATGGTCAGGAAGCTGCGCCAGGCGCCGGCGCCGTCGATGCGGGCGGCCTCGAGGATCTCGTCCGGCAGTTGCCGGAAGAACGACTGCAACACCAGGACCTCGAACGGGATGCCGAAGGCCAGGTACGGGCCGATGAGGCCGATCAGGCTGTCGGTGACGCCCGCGCTGCGGGCCATGACGAAAACCGGCACGATGGTGATGTAGATCGGGATGGTCAGTCCGAGGAACACCGTGTACATGATCGCCGGGCCGAACCGGATCCGCAGCTTGGCCAGGGCGAACGCGAGCATCGCGCTGATGAAGACGCCCAACGGCACCTTCAGGATCAACAGGATCAGGCTGTTGCGGTACGTCGTCGCGAAGTTGCCGATGCCCCAGGCGTCCACGAAATTGGAGAGCGTGAAGGTGCTGGGCCAGGACAGCGGTCCGTGGGCGATGAAGTCGGCCAGCGGCCGCACGGCCGTGATCACCAGCAGCACCAGCGGAGAGATCCACAGCAGGGCGACCAGCGTCATGACGACCGTCGTGCCGAGGCCGCCTCTGATCTTCGTCATGCGGCGTGCTCCTTCGTCTGGGAGCGGACGTACGGGATGCTGACCGCGATCGCGACGACGGTGATCACGACGGCGATGGCGGTGCCGTAGCCGGCCTGGTTGTACTGGAAGACGTTGAAGTACATCCAGGTGCCCATGACCTGGGTGGCGGTGCCGGGTCCGCCGTACGTCATGGCGTAGATCAGGTCGAAGACCTTGAACGAGTCGATGACCGAGAGCGCGATGACCACGTAGTGCGCCGGGCGAAGACCGGGCATCGTGATGTGCCAGAACTGCTGCCACCGGGTGGCCCCGTCGACGGTCGCCGCCTCGTACAGGTCCGGGCTGATGCTCTGCAGGGCGGCCAGATAGAGCAGCATGGGGAAGCCGACGCGCAGCCAGATCGCGGCGACCATGGTGGCGCCGAGCGCCGTCGAGTCCTGCCCGAGCCAGGGCTGGGCCAGCCCGTCGAGGCCGATGGCGCGCAGGGCCGCGTTGATCGCGCCGTACTGCGGGTTGTAGAGCCAGCCCCAGATCGAGGCGACGCTGACCAGCGGCAGGACCGCGGGCGTGTAGAAGATCAGCCGCAGGACGGGCTTGCCGCGCACCTTGCCGTTGAGCACGACGGCCAGCACGAGGCCGAGGACCACCGGAACGACGACGGTGACGACGGCCCAGATGAGATTGTTGACGGCGGCCTGGCGTACGACCGGGTCCTCCGCCATGTTTTTGTAGTTCTCGAGACCGACGGTGTTGTAGCCGGCGCTGAGCCCGTCCCAGTCGGTGAAGCTGAACCACAGCGACGACAGCGCCGGATAGACCAGGAAGACGAAGTAGACGATGAGGGCCGGCGCCGCGAACCCCCAGGCGACCAGGCCCCCGTGCCTGGTCTTTGCCTTGGTCATTTCTTCCAGGCCTTGATGACGTCCTGCATCTTCTTGGCCGCCTCGGCGGGCGAGGTCTTGCCCTGCAACACGTCGCTCTGGATCGCGAAGTACTGGTCGGACTGCTGCTTCGGCAGGGCCTGGTCCTGGATGGTGTAGAACGGCTGCTTTCCAGGACCTTGGGACCACTCGTACGACAGCGGCAGCGTCGCCTTGTCGGGCTCGGCGCCGACCACGACGGAGTTGGTGATCTTCAGCGCCGCGATGGTGTCGACCTGGACGAGGAAGTCGATGAGGGCGGCCGCCATGTCCGGGTTGCCGCTCTTCGCGTTGACCATGTAGCCCTCGACGAAGCCGGAGTGCCGCACCGGGTTCTGGCCGGTCGGCAGCGGGAAGACGCCGAAGTCGGCCGACTTCTTGCCGGCGGCCTGTATGCCCTGGGCCTCGGTCCAGGCGCCGGTCAGCGTATATGCGGCCTTGCCCTGCACGTACCAGTTCTCCACGTCGGCCGGGTCGAGGCCGACCGCGCCCTCGGGCAGCCACTTCTGGTCCTGCCACTTCTTGAAGTTCGTGAACGCGGTGACCACCTCGGGCCGGTCCCAGCTCTCGGCGCCGGTCAGCAGCTTGTCGTGCAGGTCGGGGCCGGCCGAGACCTCCAGCAGATATTCGAACAGGCGCATGATGTCCCAGCCGTACTTGCCGCCGAGGCTGGCCGGGGTGATGCCGGCCGCGACCAGCTTGGTGTTGGCCTCCTCGAGCTCCGCGTACGTCGCGGGCCGGGCGCTGATGCCGGCCTTGGTGAACGCGGCCTTGCTGTACCAGCCGCCGATGCCGGCGCCGATGAACGGCACACCGCCCTTGACCCCGTCGAAGGTCATGCCCTCGATGGCGGCCGGGCTGAGCTTCGAGTCCCAGCCGAACTTCGTGTAGTAGGCGCTGAGGTCCGCGGCCTGCTTGGCCTTGACGAAGGGGGCGCCGATCTGGCCGCCCCAGATGCGCCACACGTCCGGGCCCTTGCCGCCCAGCAGCTCGGTGCGCAGCTTGTCCGGATAGACCGCGGCCCCCGAGCCGGGCAGCGAGTCGACGGTGGTGGTCGTCCCGTTCTTCTGGTCGAACGCCTTGACCTGGGCCTTGAGCAGGTCGACGGTCGAGTTGTCCTCGTAGGTGAACAGCCGCAGCGTCTTCGAGCCGGTGCCCGTCCCGCTTCCGCTGTCCGATGAGCTGGTTCCCGTGCAGGCGGCCAGTCCGGTCGCGAGAGCGGCGGCGCCGCCCAGACCGAGGAATCCGCGTCGGTTCATGGTCATCTCCTTGTCGGGGGTTCGGCCGGCCGGCCGAAGCGGCGGATCTTGGCGAACATGTCCTCGAGCAGGAACCGGACGTCGACGGCCTCGACGACCCGGAGGGGATTGCCGGTGCCGGGCAGGTAGTGGCCCTCGCGGCCGAACCGGGGAGCGGGGACCGTGCGGAACTGGCCACCGCGGGGGTAGAGCATCAGGGAGATCGCGGGCGAGTCGCCCAGGGAGCGGGACTCGATGGGCTCCGGGTGGTGGGCCTCGTTCCACTCGGTCATCTGCCGGATCAGGTAGTCGGCGAGCCGGGAGGTGCCGCCGATCTTCTCCTCGAGCTCGGCGTAGCCCACCGAGACCTGGGAGTACACGTTGGAGGGCACCTGCCAGACGGTGATGCCCGAGCCGAAGACCACGTTGGCCGCGGCGATGTCGTTGCCGAGGTTGAATTCCGGGCCCGGGTACGTCTCGACGCCGCCGTAGCCGGGACCGCCGATCCAGATCACCACGACGTCGCGGTGAACGATCTCCGGTTCGAGCAGGATGGCCGTGGCCATGTCGGTGAGCGGGCCCAGGAAGGCGACGAAGAGCTGGCCCTCCCGCCGGCTCTCCTCGATGATCAGCCGCGCGCCCGGGCTGTCCCGCGGTGTCGTCTCGTCCGCGATCGGCCCGGCCGCGCCGTCGGCCACGGTGACCTTGCCGTCGAGATCCATGAGCCGCAGGAGCAGATCGATCTCCTCGCGCGACTCCTCCATGCTGCGCTCGCTGCGATGCCGCCCGAAGTGGGCGGCGATCAGCCCGCGGACGTCGAGCGACGGCGAGAGCAGGGCGTGCACGATCGCGAACTGGTCGTCGGCCTCGTTCTTGGCGTCGGTGTCGATGACGATCCGGCGGCGGGATGCAGGGGCCACCTGTGCTCCTTCGATGTCTCCGCCATGTCGATGCAGGGAGGCATATCTATTCAGACGATGGCGTCGGGGTGGTGAAGGTTATCGATAACCTATGCGGTAGGTTATCGATAACCCACTGAGGTGCACAGGGCCTGGTATGTAACACGTCGGTAACAAGAGAAGATGGTCTTGGGAGGGGCTGAATGGCAGAGTCACAACCGCGTCCCAAGATGGTGGACGTCGGGCGCCTGGCCGGCGTCTCGGCCCAGACGGTCTCGCGGTACTACACCGGCAAGGGGTACGTCGGCGCCGAGACGCGCGAGCGCATCGAGGCGGCCATCGCGCAGCTCAACTACCAGTTCAACGGCTCGGCCCGGAACCTGCGGGTGAACGCGACCCGGACGGTGGGCGTACTCACGACCGGTCCTTCGGTCTATGGCACCTGGTCGATCCTCCAGGGCCTCAACGAGGCCGCCCACGACGGCGGGTACGCGCTGTTCACGAGCTCGGTGGAGTTCGACCCGGCCGACGCGAGCGCTCCCGGCAAGGTTCACGAGGCCCTGGACCGGTTCCTCTCGGCCCGGGTGGACGGCATCCTCATCTTGTCGCCCCACCCGGGCATCGAGGACACCCTCGAACGGGTCTGGGGGACCGTCCCGGTCGTCATCCTGTCCGGGCACGCGTGGCCGAACGCCGACTCGGCCACCGTCGACTCCTACGAGGCGGCGCTGCTGGCCACGCGGCATCTGATCGAGCTCGGGCACCGGCGGATCCTGCACATCGCCGGGCCGGAGCAGATCAACGAGACGGAGGACCGGGAGCGCGGTTACCGCGACGCCCTGGCCGAAGTGGGCGCCGCGGCTCTTCCGGTGGTGCGCGGGGACTGGTCGGCCCAGTCCGGCTACGAGGCCGGCGCCGGCGTCGACGTCCGCGACTTCTCGGCCGTCTTCAGCGGCAACGACCAGATGGCGCTGGGTTTCATGAACGCGCTGCGCGGCCGTGGCCTGGTCGCGCCGGCCGACTATTCGATAGCGGGGGTGGACGACATGCCCGACGCCCGCCATTTCGCGCCGCCGCTGACGTCGGTCTGGATGGACTTCGTGGAGCTGGGGCGGGTCGGCTTCCGGATGCTCGTCGAGCGGATCGCGACCGGCGAGCGCGTCGCGCGGCAGGTCATCCACCCGCGCCTGGTGCCGCGCGAGTCGAGCGCGCGCGTCACGCCCGGGCGAAGAGACTGACGTCGACCGCGGCGGCCAGTGCCGCCATGCCGGCGTTGTTGGGGTGCATGTGGTCGCCCTGGTCGAGGTCGCTCTTCCACCGGGTCGGGTCGGCCGGGTCGCGGACGGCGGCGTCGAAGTCGACGACACCGTCGCAGCCGCTGCCGGCGGAGCGGACGAAGCGGTTGTAGACCGTCCGGCCGGACTCGCCCGCGCTGCTCCAGCCCTCCGAGTCGGCGAACGGCACCAGCGTCGCGCACAAGACCTTGATCTTCGCGGCGTGGCTGCGCTGGATCATCTGCCGCAGCCCGGCGACGAGCCGGTTGCCGGTGGACGCGTCGGCACCGCCCAGGTCGTTGATCCCGAGGTCGGCCACGATCACCCAGCGGACGCCGGTCTGGGCGAGGACGTCGCGCTGGAGCCGGTTGAGGGCGCTCTGGCCGACGCCGTCCTGCAGCAGCGAGTTGCCGCTGATGCCGGCGTTGAGCACGCCGACGGTCCGCCCCTCGCCGCCCAGCCGCTGCGCGAGCAGGTTGTGCCAGCTGCGGTTCTCGTTCCACGTCGAGTCGTACCCGTCGGTGATCGAGGCGCCGAGCGCGACGATCGAGCCCTCGGCCTCGCGGTTCTGGACGTCGACGCCGGCGAGGAAGGAGTAGTTGTAGAACGAGCGCACGCCGGACAGCGTGGCCTTCGTGCTCTGGTTGCCCGCGGCCACGTAGTTGTCGCGGTTCGCCGACTCGTGCTGGGTCACCGAGGCGACGGGCTGCGGGAGATAGGCGCTGACCGCCAGGTCGCCGCCGGCCGGCAGGCGGTACGCCACCGGGTCGCTCACGGCGGTCCCACCGGCCTTGACGGTCACCGAGTCGGCGCCGCCGAAGGTCACGTGCGCGTTGGTGGCCGGGTCGACCTCGCCGGTGCTCAGATGCTTGGCCAGATAGACGGCGCTGACGGTGAGCGGGGCCGTGCTGAACTCGTTGGAGAGCCGGACGCGCACGGAGTCGCCGCCGATGCTCGCGCGGACCACCTGCCGCAGCGTCTCGGCCTGGAAGCCGGCTCCCTTGCCGTCCTGCATGACCGTCGCCCAGGTGCCGGTCCAGGGGGTCTTCGGGTCCACCGGGGTGGCGACAGCCGGACCGGCGTTCCCCTGCTCGTCGCTCGGCGGGTCACGCCGCACCCACACGACCACCGCCACGACGACGAGCACGAGAACGGCCGAGACCAGGAATTTCGCACTTCCAGACCACTTCACTGCGCCCACGGTACGTCCTTGATCAACTACCGGGTATCAGTCGTTCCGCCCGGTAGTCTGACCAGGTGATACGCCCGGATCATCGGTATTGGTCGCACTTTCCGGTGTTCGGCCAGTTGGTGATCGTCGGACCGTCGGTGCACTGGACCTTCGACGACTGCAACGGGGAGTACGCCGAGGCGCTGTGCTCCGAACGGGCGCCGTTCGCGGAACTGGTGAAGATGTTGGCGTAGCCCTTGGCGCCGTCGTAGCGGCAGCCCTCATTCTCGTTGCACAGATGCTCGAGACCCTGCCAGAACCGGTCGTCGTAGATCACCTTCGTCTGGTTCGCCGGCAGCTGCATGCCGATCGGGCCGAAGATCAGCGGATCGCCGGTCCACTGGTCGATCATCGTGCTGGCCTGGCTGCTCTGGAAGGTCCAGAAACGCGTGAAGTACACCTCGACATAGACGCTGCTGTCGCTGTAGTTCTGCACGGCGATGCCAGTCTTGGTGGCCCCGCTGGCCTTGCGGGCGCAGGCCCAGAGCTTCACCTCGAACGTGCTCAGATAGACCGATCGCCCGCAGTCAGTGCTCGAATTGAACGGCCCGAAGTTCGCCTTCGTCTCGGCCGCGGCCGGTGCGGCGGCCAGCCCGACGACCGCGACGGCGGCGGCCAGCACGGCCCCCACACGACGTCCCAGGTGCATTCCCATGACCATCAAACCCTTTCCTCCCGTACGACCGGACCTCGCATCGATGGTCGGAAAGGGCGCTTTCGCTGACAACTGTCACCTGTCCCCGGCCTGCGGATATCTGTCCCCGGAGACAGATAGGAGCGGTCAGGAGAAGACCTGGGTGCAGTTCTCCCGGTACGGCTCGTCGCGCCACAGGCACACCTGAACCCGCACGGCGTGCCCGTCGATCGTGGTGGCCACGGCCATGGTCCGCACGTAGTCACGTTCGGAGCGGGCCAGCGTCACCGGGCAGCTGCGCCACCGCCCGTCGCCGGGCTGCCAGCGGATCCGGGCGCCGCCCGAGCGCGGCACGTTGTCGTCGGAGCCGGCCCGCCCCCAGTAGTAGGTGCGCCCGGCGTAGCGGTTGTAGCGGGCCGAGCCGTTCATCTCGTCGAAGTCCAGGAACGGCTCGATCACCTGAGCCTGCTCGTCCGGGCTGACCACGCTCGACTCGACCAGGTCCGCCCCGCTCGCGCCGTCGCGGCAGGGCAGATCGGCGACGGCGGCCGGCGCCGGGTCGGCGCGCTGCGCGAACTTGAGGGCCACCACCGCGCCGATCAGGGCGGCGACGAGCGCCACGGCGGCGGTGGTGGCCAACTGCCCGAAGCTGCGCGGCCAGCGCCACCGCCGCGAGACGAACTGCCCGTCGATCACCCGCGGTCCGTCGGCCTCCGCCTCCAGCGCGGGCGGCCCTTCGTTGTCCTCGCCCGGAGCGCGCCGGCTTTCGTTGGCCTCGCCCGGAGCGTGCCGGCTTTCGTTCTCCTCGCCCGGAGCGTGCCGGCTTTCGTTCTCCTCGCCCCGAGCGCGCTGGCTTTCGTTCTCCTCGCCCCGAACGGGTGGCCGGACCAGGGCGGCGCTGCGGCGCACGGCCGGCACCAGGAAGGGCGCGCGCTCGTCGGCGGCCCGCGCGGCCTCGGTCAGCGCCGTGATGCGGGCCGCCGCGGCGGCGAACCGGGCCGCGTCCGGCAACCCGAACTCCTGACCGGCGATCTGATGGCACGCCCGCACGACGGCCACCACCAGCAGCGGATCGGCCAGCGCGCGGGGCTCGGCGGCCAGCACCCGGGCCACGTCGTCCTTGTCGACGCCGACCGCGAACCGATGGGTCCTGATCACCTCGGCGATGTGCCGCAGCGAGGCCGGCCGGCGGCGCCGGCGGGGGACCGGAGCTCCCGGCGGCGGCTCGTACCGCCCGTCGCGCTCGGCCCGCCCGGCGGCGCTGTTCAGCATCGAGGACAACAGAGCGACGGCGTCGTCGACCTCGCGCCACCACGGCGATCTCGGTTCTTTCACGGCAACGGAGTATCGCCGTCACTCGATGTCCTTGTCCAACCCCGCCGGCGCTACATCTCGTGCTCCCACCAGCCGCGCGTGTCGACGTTCGCGGCGTCGGCGAGGGACTCCAGCTCGGCGGTCTCCTCACCGGCGAGCTCGATGTCGCGAGCACGGGCCAACCCGTCGATGTAGCTCGCCTTCGTGACGCCGACGATCGGGGTGGTCCCCTTGGCGAGGGCCCAGGCGACGGCGACGTCGGCGGCGGACGCGCCGCGGTCCGCGCCGATCGCCGCCAGGCGGTCCGTCAGCGCCTTCAGGTGGGGGAGGATGCCGTTGTACGCGGCCGCCCGGTTGCTGCCCTCCGGCAACGGGTGGGCCCGGCCGGTCAGCGCTCCCTGTTCGAGGACCATGTAGGCGAAGAAGCGTACGTCGTGCTCGCGGCAATGATCGAGAATGCCCGCCCGCTCGGAATCGCGGTGCAGAAGGCTGTAGTGGTTCTGGACGGCCTCCACCCGGAAGCCGGCCTCACCCAGGATCTGATCGGCGAGGGCGATCTCCTTCAGGTTGTGGTTGGAGACGCCGACGTGCTTGATCCGGCCGCTCCGCAGCAGCGGGATCAGGAGCGGCGTCCAGCGAGCCACGTCGGCTGGGTTGTGGATCCAGTACAGATCCACGTAGTCCGTACCCAGTCGGTCGAGGCTCTGCTCCAGCATGTCGGCGACCGGGTTGTCGCCGTCGCCGGCGGCCTGCGGGGTGAACTTCGTCGACAGCTGGTAGGCGCCGCGGTCGTACCCCTCGAGTGCCTGTGCGAGAACCGTCTCGGCCCGGCCCATGCCGTACACCACCGCGGTGTCCCAGAGCGTGAGCCCGTTCGCCTGCGCCTTCTCGACCACCTCGCGCAGGCCGGAAGCGGTCAGCCGGCTGCCGAACTGCCCGCCGCCCGCCCCGAAGTCGTCTCCCCAGGCCCACGTGCCCAACGCCAGTTTGTTGTTCGTCATGGTGCCCAGAAGACCGCGGTCGCCGCCGGTGGGGAAGGTCGCGGTCATCAGGGGGACAACCTCAACCCCCTTTGCGCCGTGACCAGCGGATACGGTGGATGACATGGACGAGCGGCGCGCCGAGATCAGGGACTTCCTGGCCAGTCGGCGGGCCCGGATCACCCCGGCCCAGGCCGGGCTGCCGACCAGCGCCCGGCGCCGGGTCGCCGGGCTGCGGCGCGAGGAGGTCGCCGTCCTGGCCGGCGTGAGCACGGAGTGGTACACGCGGCTGGAGAAGGGCCACATCGGCGGCGTGTCCGGCGACGTCCTCGACGCGGTCGCCCGCGCCCTGCGGCTGGACGACGACGAACGCACCTATCTGTTCGACCTGGCCCGGTCGTCGCGCCGCACGCCGTCGCGCCGCCGGGACGCCGACATTCCGCCCCGGGTCCAGTGGATGCTCGACGCCATGACGATGTCCTCGGCGTTCGTCCGCAACGGCCGCACGGACGTCATCGCGAGCAACCCTCTGGCCCGGGCCCTGTACGCGCCGATGTTCGGCGGCGACGGCCGCCCCAACATCGCCCGCTACATCTTCCTCGACCCCGGCGCCCGCGACTTCTTCGCCGACTGGGAGGCCGCCGGCAGCGCGACCGCCGCCCTGCTGCGGGCCGAGGCCGCACGGGAGCCCCACGACCGCGCCCTGCGCGACCTCATCGGCGAGTTGTCCACGCTCAGCACCGACTTCCGGAAGCAGTGGGCCACTCACGACGTGCTGATCCGCCACGACGGCGTCAAACGACTCCAGCACCCCGAGGCCGGCCAGGTGGAGCTGACCTTCCAGGACCTCGACCTGCCCTTGCCCGGCCGAGCCGCCCACAACCTGATCATCTACACCGCCGAGCCCGGGTCCGCGTCCGAGGATCGCCTGAAACTCCTCGCCAGCTGGGCGGCCACCCCTCCCGGGCGGCCGAGCGCCCCGGCCCCGCCTCGGTCCGGGCCTCAGGCGGGGTAGGCGCGGGTCTCGGTGGCCTTGACCGCGGCCCACAACTGGCGGCCGGGGACGAGGTCGAGCTGGGCGGCGGCGGCCGGGGTGATGTCGGCGGCGACGCTGATCGGGCCGTCCAGGCGTACCCGAAGGTTGTCGCCGTTGCGTTGCATGTCGGCCAGGACCGCGGGCCAGGTGTTGCGGGGGCTGCCCTCCGGCCGTTCGGGGAACAGGGCCACCGCGGCCGGCGGGAAGGCCACGAAGGCCGGGCCGTGCACGGATTCGTGCGCCGTGAGGGTGAAGCCGCCGGAGAGCTCGACGCCGGTGCCCGAACCGTGTCCGCGGTAGAGGTTGAGGCCGACGAGCTGGGCCACGTAGTCGGTGCGGGGGCGCGCCGTGATGGTCGCGGCGTCGCCCTCCTGGACGACGCGGCCGCCCTCGACGATGACCAGGCGGTCGGCCAGCACCAGCGCGTCCAGCGGGTCGTGCGTCACCAGCAAGGTCGCGCCCGGGTGGGCCGACAGGTGGCGGTGCAGCTCGGAGCGGGTCTCGAGCCGGGTCCGGGCGTCGAGCGCGGCTAGCGGCTCGTCGAGCAGGAGCAGTTGCGGGTCGACGGCGAGGGCGCGGGCCAGGGCTACGCGCTGGGCCTGGCCGCCGGAGAGCTGCCGGGGTTTGCGGCGGGCGAACTCGGCCAGACCGACCCGCTCCAGCCAGCGGTCGGCGATCTCGTGCGCGGTGCGGCGGTCGGCGCCGTGCCGGCGTGGGCCGAAGGCCACGTTGTCGCGGGCGCTCAGGTGGGGGAAGAGCAGGTAGTCCTGGAAGACGACGCCGATCGGGCGTCTCTCGGGCGGCGTCCGGGACAGGTCGTGGCCGTCGAGGGTGAGGTGTCCTTCGGTGAGTGGGGTCAGGCCGGCGAGCGTACGCAAGGCAGTGGTTTTGCCCGCGCCGTTGGGACCGAGCAGGGCGACCGTCTCGCCGGAGCTGATGCTCAGCTCGATGTCGAGGCGGAAAGGGCCACGCTGGGCGACGAGGTGCGCGTCGAGAAGCAGGTCGGTCATGGCGCGGTCAGCCAGCGGTCGCGGAGGGCGGCGAGGACGGTGACCGACACCGCGAGCAGGATGAGGCTGAGCACGACCGCGCCTTCCAGGTCACCGCTCTCCATCGTCTGGTAGACCGCGAGCGGCATGGTCTGCGTGATGCCCGGATAGTTGCCGGCGAAGGTGATCGTGGCGCCGAACTCACCGAGGGCCCGGGCCCAGCAGAGCACGGCGCCGGCCGCGACGCCGGGGCCGACCAGGGGCAGCGTCACGTGCGTGAAGGTCGTCCAGCGGGTCGCGCCCAGCGTGGCCGCCGCCTCCTCGTAGCGGACGTCGGCGCCGCGCAGCGCGCCCTCGACCGAGATGACCAGGAACGGCAGCGCCACGAAGGACTCGGCGACCACCACCCCCGCGGTGGTGAAGGGCAGGGAGAAGCCGAAGGTGCTGTCGAGCCACTGCCCGACCAGCCCGCGGCGGCCCAGGGCGAGCAGCAGGGCGATGCCGCCCACGACCGGCGGCAGGACCAGCGGCACGGTGACCAGCGCCCGCACCAGGCGCCGGCCCGGGAAGGTGACCCGGGCCAGCAGCCAGGCCAGCGGAACTCCCAGCACCAGGCAGAACAGCGTGGCCAGGGTCGCGGTGACCACGGACAGCCGCAGCGCCTGAAGAACCTCGGGTTCGGTCAGCCGCTGCGGCAGGGTGGCCCACGGCACCCGCGCCAGCAGCCCGATCACCGGCAGGATCAGGAAGATCAGGCCGAGCACCGCGGGCAGCAGCAGGGGAAAGGGCACGCGGGAAGTGCCGCGGGTGTCGGTGGCAGTCATCGTGGTCAGGGTGCCTGGAAGCCGGCTTCCTCGAGCACCTTTGTGCCGTCGGCGGAGAGCACGTAGTCGAGGAACGCCTGACCACCGGAGGAGTTCCTGGCCCCCTTGAGCAGGACGATCGGATAGTCGTTGACGGCCTTGGCCGACTCGGGGAACTCGACCGCGTCGACATCGCCCGCGGCGGCCTTGGCGTCGGTGCGGTAGACCAGCGAGGCGTCGACCTCACCCAGCTTCACCTTGGCCAGCGCGGCCTTGACGTCCTGCTCGTAGGTGACCGGCGTGACCTTGACCCCGGCCGCCTCGAGGGCCTTCGTGGCCGCCGCGCCGCACGGCACCTCGGCGGCGCACAGCGCGACCTTGATGTCCTTGCTCGCGAGACCGGCCAGTCCGTCGATCTTCTTGGGATTGCCCTTGCCGACCGCGATCACCAGCTGGTTCTTCACGAACGTGGTGGGCGAGCCCGACGCGTTGCCGGCGTCGGTGACCGTGGTCATGTTCTTCGGCGCGGCCGAGGCGAAGACGTCGGCCGGCGCGCCCTGGTTGATCTGGGTGGCCAGCGCCGAGCTCCCCGCGAAGTTGAACGTCACGGTGGTGCCCGGGTGCGCCGCCTCGAACTGCTTGCCGAGCGTGGTGAACGACTCGGTCAGCGACGCCGCCGCGAAGACGGTGACGGCGCCGGTCACCTTCGGCCCGCTGGCGGCGCCGCTTTCCTGGTCACCGCACCCGGCGACACCGAACGAGACGATCGCGGCCAGCCCGGCCGCCGCGACACGAAGTGCCTTCAACTGGTCCTCCCCTTGGGCGCCACGGCCTCCACCACCACCGTGGTCGACTTGATCACGGCCACGGCCACGGACCCGACCTGCAGGTCGAGCTCGTCGGCCGCCTCGCGGCTCATCAGCGACACCACCCGGAACGGCCCGGCCTGAATGTCCACCTGGGCCATCACGGTGTCTTTGACGACCGCGGTCACGATGCCGCGCAGCCGGTTGCGGGCCGACGACTCGCCGTTCGCCTCCTGCTCACCGGCCTGATGACGCACGAACGCGGCCAGCTCGGCCCCGTCGATCTGCCGGTGGCCCTGCTCGTCGCGCTCCGCGGCCAGCCGTCCGCCGTCGATCCACCGGCGCACCGTGTCCACGCTGACGCCGAGCAGTTCGGCGGCTTCACCGATACGGAATGTCGTCACGACGATCACCCTACCGGTGGGCACGTGCGGCCGATAGCAGCACCATTGCCATGCGACTGCGATGACGATCACGGCGTGAAAGCCGCAGCTGCGATGGTGGACCGCTGCCTGCGACATGGTCATCGCGTGGCGATAGCCTGCTCCCCTGTTTCTGCTGGGGGACCGACTGTGCCGACGGACGACGAGCTGGCCGGCGCGCTGATCGCGGCGCGGGCCGGTGACGATCGGGGTTTCGCCGTGCTGTGGCACGCGCTGAACCCGGCCGTCCTGCGCTATCTGCGGGTGGTGGCGGGTGACGCGGCCGAGGACGTGGCATCGGAGACCTGGCTGCAGGCGGCGCGCGACCTCGACCGGTTCGCCGGCGGCCCGGACGCGTTCCGGGCCTGGTTGTTCCGCATCGCCCGGCATCGCGGCATCGACGAGCGGCGCCGGGCCGGCCGCCGCCGCGAGGAGCCGGCCGCGACGGTCGACGACGGGTCGCTGTCGCGCGACGCCGCCACCGAGATGATCGAGGGTGCGGAGATCGACTGGGCCCTCGAACGGATCGCGTCGCTCCCCGGCGACCAGGCCGAGGCCGTGATGCTGCGCGTGGTGGCCGGCCTCGACGTCGCCGCCACCGCCCAGGTGCTGGGCAAACGCCGGGGCGCCGTACGGGTCGCGACCATGCGCGGCCTGCGCCGCCTGGCCGCCGACCCCCAGGTCCGCGACCGCGCGCCTGACTCCCCGGTGCGCGATCGTGCGGCCGAGACCCCGCGGTCCACCGCCGCCGAGGAGGTGTGACGCCGATGCGCGGACGTGACGAGGCGGACCGGGTGGCCGGTGGCGGGCGGACCGGCGACCCCGGGCTGGACCGCCTGCTCGACGCCGCTCGGGCTCCGGCCACCCCGGCCGAGACCCGCGGCGGGGAGCAGATGGCGGCCGCCCTGGCCGCCGAACGCCGCCGCGCCCTGGCCGCCCAGAAGCGCCCGGCCCGCCCGCGCCCGGCCCGCCCGCGCGCCGTCATCGTCGGTGTCGCGACGGCGGTGTTCGTGCTCGGCGCCGGCGGCACCGCGGTGGCGGCACGCACCGGCAGCCTTCCGGTCGGCGCGCAACAGCAGGCGCACCGCCTGTTCTCGGGGCTGGGCGTGCCCCCGCCGATCCGGACGACGCCTCCCGCCGGGCCTCCCACCCCGACCGCTGCGACTCTCAGCCGCCCGCCGTCGGCCCCCACGCCGCGGCCGTCGGCTTCCACGCCTCAGTCGTCGGCTTCCACGTCGCAGCCGGCACCGTCCGGTTCCTCACCGGCGCCGTCCAGTCCGCCGCCGGCGCCGTCGGCCACCGCTTCCACCTCGGCCGCGGCGGCGGAGGACCGGATCGCCTGGTGTACGGCCTGGCAGATCGACGCCGACGGCGGGCACCCGATGAACGGGCGGGACCGGCGGGACCTGTTCGCCGCGGCCGGCGGTGAGGAGAATGTGGCGGACTACTGCGACGGCGTGGCCGCCCCGTCCCCGAGCCCTGGAAAGAAAAAGTAAAAGCGTTCCAGCCGTCGTTTTTGTTACTCGAAAACCCCTCCGGGCGATTGATATCGCTCACCGTTGATTACGGCGGTGCGGGCTCCTACCGTTTGTGGCCGCGTTCACTTCAGGGAGGAGACCACGTGGCCATCGCCGTGCTGATGAGGCGGGTGTCGCCCGAGGACGTCGCCCGTGGGCTCGAGCATCTGGAGTCCGGGTTCGGCGCGACGATGGACGACGACGTGTTCGACGCCGAGGCCGGCGCCGGCCTGCTGTGCAGCCTCGGCCGGGACTGGGTCTTCGTCGATCTGGCCCTCACCGGCGACCGGCACACCTCCGGCGGGCTGGCCGACCTGGTGGTGCTGGGCGGCGACCCGCTGGGCCAGGCCGGGCCGACCGACCGCGACATGATCATCGTGCTCGACGTGGAGAAGACCGCTGTCGCCGCCGCCTACCTGCGCGACATCGACCCGGACGCGCTGATCGAGCGGCACCGCCCGCAGCTGGCCGAGCGCGCCGCCGGCACCGTGTCCGACGCGTTCCTGGCCGACATCCGGCAGTACCTGGAGAACCTGCGCGGTTTCTACACTGCCGCCGCCAAGGCCGGCCAGGCGGTGGCCAAGCGCACCTACGTCTGAGGTCAGAGCCTGGTTGATCACCCGTGCTAGCGTCGCCGACTGCTAAACGATCTATGCGGTGGCGGGAGTGCTCATGTCCGACGAATCCACCGACGCCGTCACGGAGGAGCCGACCGTCGTCGTACGTCCGAGGACGCCCCCGGACGGCGAGGCCGGCAAGGACGGCGAGGCCGGCAAGGGCGACGAGGCCGGCAAGGGCGGCGAGGGCAGCGAGGCCGTCGATGACGGCCCCCGCGCCCCGGAGACCGGCGAAGCCGCATCCGCCGGCCTCACCCGGCGGCAGATGCTCATCGGCGGGGCCGGGGTGGCCGGCCTGGCGATGGCCGGTGTCGCCGCCGTCGCCGTCGGTTCCTCGCGGCACAGCTCCGCCCCCGCGCCGGTCCGGTCGTCGCCGGTCAGCCCCGCCGTGACCACTCCTCGGACCCCGGAGAGCGCCCCCGTCACCGAGCCGCCGGCGCCGGTCCAGCACCGGGCGATCTTCACGCTCGACGAGTACCGCCGGGCCGCCGGCGCGCCGGCCTTCCCGGCCGACGCGATCGCGCTGACCATCGACGACGGCCCGCATCCGGTCTGGACACCGAAGATCCTGCGGCTGCTCGACAAGTACGACGTGCCGGCCATGTTCTGCATGATCGGCAATCAGGTGCTCGGTCACGAAGCCGTCGCGCAGAGCGTCACCAAGGCCGGTCATCAGCTCGCCAATCACACCTGGAGCCATCCCACGAAGTTGGCCGGCAAGCCCGGCGCTTTCGTCCAGAAACAGATCCAGAAGGCACAAGCCAAGATCGAGAAGACCACCGGGTACGCCCCGAAGCTGTTCCGCTCGCCCGGCGGCGACTGGTCCGCGCCGCTGCTGGCCGAGGTCGCCCGCGCGGGACTGTTGCCACTGGACTGGAGCGTCGACCCCCGCGACTGGTCGCGGCCGGGCACCCAGAAGGTCGAGCAGCGCATGCTGGCCGCCCACCCGGGCCAGATCATCCTGTGCCACGACGGCGGCGGGGACCGCTCACAGACGTACAGCGCCCTCAGTGCCGTCATCCCGGTGCTCAAGGCGCGGGGTCTGCGGTTCGTGGCGCTCTGATCCGGAGTCCCGGGCCAGGAAACATGACAGGAGCCGCCTGAACTCGTGGGGGTGCTCCAGCGCCGGCACGTGCCCGCATCGGCCGATCACATGCAGACGGACGTGGGCCAGGTGGCCGAGCAGGGGGAGGGCCGCCGTCCCGAGCGGGGTGACGGTGTCCTCGGCGCCGTGGACGAGCAGCACGGGCGCGCGGACATGTCCTACGGGTCCATGCTCGCCGGGCTGGCGTTCTCCCATGCGGGCAACGCGGCCCCGCACGCCCTCCAGTACCCCATCGGCGCCGCCACGCACACGCCGCACGGCCTGGGCGTCGGACTGCTCCTGCCCTACGCGCTGAACGCGGCCAGAACCGCCATCGGCGACCGGCTGGCCCACCTCGCCCAGGCGTGCGGGCTGGACGTGGCCGGCGCCTCGGACGCCGAGGCGGCCGACGTGTTCCTCACCTGGCTCGACCAGCTCCTGGCCGACATCGGCATCCCACCCACCCTGGCCGACATCGGTGTGGCCCGCGCCGACCTTCCCCGCTTCGCGGAGATGGCCACCGGTGTCACCCGCCTGATCCAGAACCATCCGGGCCCCACCGACGCCGCCAGCCTGACCGCGATCCTCGAGGCGGCCTGGACCGGGGACCGGACCCGCCACGTCCTGACCTCAGGCTGATCGAGGGGCGGCGCGGGCGGTGACGGCCGCCCGGGTCACGGGGCCTCGCGTGCCTGGTACTCGCGGGGCGACAGCCCGTGGAAGCGGGAGAAGGCGGCGCTGAACGTCGGGAGGTGGGCGTAGCCGACGCGACGGGCGACGGCCACCGGTTTGACGCCACCGGCCAGCAGGTCCCGGGCCAAGCGCATGCGGGCGGCGTCGCGCCACCGGGCGAAGGTCATGCCGGTCTGTTCGCGGAAGGCCCGCCGGATGCCGGCCGGCACGCCGGGCGCCGACCCGCCGGACGTGCCGATGCGGCGCAGATAGTCCATGGCCACGGCCCGGGCGCGGGGGTCGGCCGGCATCGGCACCGACAGCGCGCGTTGCGCGGCGAGATGATCGGCGAACAGGTCGAGGACGTGGCTGGGGTCGTAGCCGTCCGGGCGCACCGGGGTGCGGGCACTGATGGAGCAGAACATCAGGTAGTCGTCCCAGGCGGGCGGGAACTGGGCTTGCAGCGGCTCGGTCAGCCGGAGGTCGTCGGCGGTGGCGTTACCGAGCGGCAGGGAGATCGAGTTCTCGCGGACGCCGGTGGTGTGCTCCAGACCGGCCGGGATCCAGATCGCGCCGCCCCGGCCCCATTCGTAGCGGCGGTCGCCGGCGTCGAGATATCCGCTGCCGCGATAAGCCCAGCAGAGGACGTGGGAATCGTTGGTGTGCGAGGTCGTCCGGGTCGCCGGGAGCAGCTCGGGCGGGGCCGGCGAGGTGCGGCCTTCCCGCACCAGCTTGACGAGGTCGTCGGCCTGACGCGCCGCGGTCGTGCGCTGCTGTGCGGAGAGCGTCCGGCTGAACGCGTAGGGCGTCGACCCGAACTGCTGCTTGAACGCGCGGGCGAATCCGTTGCGGCTGGCGAAGCCCACCCGGGCCGCCACCTGGTCGACGCCGTAGCCGGCGGCCAGGAGCTCGACGGCCGCGCTCAACCGGCAGCGCAGCCGCCACTGCTCGAAGGTCAGCCCGGTGCCGGCCAGGAAGGAGCGCCGCAGGGTGCGCGGGCTGGACAGCACCCGTTCCGCCCATGCGGCGACGGTGAGGTCGGCCGCCGGATTGCGGAGCAGCTCGCCGGCCACGGCCCGGGCCCCGGCGGCTCTCGGCATGACCGGCGGATCGGCCGGGTACGGCTCGGCGTCGCCGCTCGGCGCGGGCGGCCGCCGGCCGGAGCCGCGGAGAAGGCCGACCAGCGCGTCCTGGGAGTATCCGTGTCCCGTCAGCGGCGTGACCATGAGGTTGAAGTGCTGGATCAGCCAGTCCTGCCAGCCGTCGGGAACCACGAACCGCCTCGGTTCCGGTAAGGCTCCGGCCCCGACGCTCGGATGCGTCAGCAGCGGGAAGGCGACCGTTCCGGGCTCGGTGACGACCGTCCAGGAGTTGCCGTCGGCGGCCGGGATCCAGACGCCCTCGCCCGCGGCGAGCCGGAACTCCGGGTGACCCTCCATGCGGAGGCACGCCGAGCCCGTGCGGACCCAGAACAGCAGATGCGCGGTCTTGTTCCAGGAACCGCTCGACCGCACCGGCGGGATCGGCGGCGGCTGGCCCGCGCTCATGTCCTAACCATATGGCAGCCTGCGCACACTATTGGAGATAAGGGTTGCCTAACCTTATCGGCCTCTGGTCAATCCGAAAGGTGCCGTCCCCAGCATGCCCAAGACCTCACGCCGCATCACCGTGCATCCCCTGACCCTGCGCGAGGCCGAGGTCGTCCGGGTGACGGACCTGACCCCGGGCATGCGGCGGATCACCCTGGCCGGTGCGCAGCTCCGCGCGTTCACCTCGGCCAACGGATTTCCCCAGCCGGCGTTCGACTCGGCGGGCTTCGACGACGACATCCGCCTGGTGTTCAGCTATCCCGGCCAGGCCGATCCGGTGCTGCCGGTGCAGAAGGAGACGGGCCTCGACCTGCCGAGGGACCCGCGTCCGTTGTCCAGGGTCTACACCGTGCGCCGCTGGGATCCCGGCGCGGGCGAGCTGGACGTCGACTTCGTCAAGCACGGCATCGGCGTGGGCACCACCTGGGCGTACCGCGCCGAGGTCGGCGACCGTGTCCACTTCTTCGGCCCGGGCTCGTCCCGCGCGTTCCCGCAGAACGCGGACTGGCTGCTGGTCGCCGGCGACGACACGGCGATCCCCGCGATCGCCCGCCTGCTCGACGAACTGCCCGAGGGAACGAGGGTCCAGGTGTTCATCGAGATCGCCGAGGACGAGCACCGCCAGGAGTTGCGTGAGCGGCCCGGCGTCGAGGTGACCTGGCTCGTGCGCGCGGGCGCCGAGGCGACCCCGCTGCTGGACGCGGTCCGGAACTGTCGCTGGTGGGAGGGCGAGCCGTTCGCGTGGATCGCCGGCGAACAGCGGCTGGTCCGCGACATCCGGCGCCATCTGGTCGAGGACCGGGGAGTCCCGAAGGGTGACGTCGAGTTCATCGGGTACTGGCGTCGCGGCGAGGTCGTCGCCCTCGAGACCGACCAGGCTCTGCCGGACCCCGGTAAGACGAGAACGCCGTTCGAGAAGCTCCACGATCTGGCCGAGCTGATCGCCCCGATCGCCATCCGCAGCGCCGTCGAGCTGGGCGTCCCCGAGCTGATCTCCCGCGGCGTGACCGGCGTCGGTGACCTGGCGGCGAAGGCGGACGCCGATGAGCGGGCGCTGGGCAAGCTTCTGCGCTACCTGCACACCCTGGGCATCCTCGTCGAGACCGGACCGGGCCACTACGGTCTGACGCCGGTGGGTGAGGTCCTGACCCTCGAATTCATGATCGACCTTCTGCACCCCCAGGGGGCCGCCGGGCGCGAGATGCTCGGCATCCACGGGCTCACCGAGTCGGTTCGCACGGGCCGGGCGTCGTACGCCTCGGTCACCGGCCAGACGTTCACCGAGGTGCGCACCGAACAGGCTTACGAGGATCGCTACCTGGAACGCCTGGCGAAATTCCAGGCCGCGCTGGCCGAGCCGATCGCCAGGTCCGAACTGCTCGACGGGGTCGAGCACCTGGTGCTCCACTCCGGCGGCGCCGGCGCCCAGGCCCGTGAGTTCGTCGCGGCCCGGCCCGGCCTGCGCGTGACGATCTGCGCGCTGCCCGCCCAGGCCGACTGGCTGCGCCGCGACCTGCCCGACACCATTCCCGACGAGCGCCAGCGGGCGCGGGTCAGCGTGGCCGAGCAGTCCTTCTTCGAGCCCAGCCCGCCGGCGGACGCCGTGTTCGTCATCCGCGCCTTCAAGAACCTGCCCGATGCCGACGCCGCACACGCCCTGCGCCGAGCGGCCGGGAACCTCCGGCCCGGCGGCCGGGTGCTGCTGATCGAGGACACGTTCGACCTCGGCGACCTCGATGAGCACGACGGCGAGGCGGACCTGCTCGCCCTCACCGTGCACGGCTCCGGTCTGCGCACCGAGGCCGAGCTCGACGCCGTCATCGCGCGGGCCGGTCTCGTCCGCGCCGCGCGGCACACGGTCGGCTGGGGCACCACCGTCCACGACCTCGTGCCGGCCGGCATCCACTGACGTACACCCCCCAAGAAGAAGAGAAGAGCACAACCATGACCACGACACGCCTGCGACGGGGCGCGGCCCTGGCCGCCGCCCTGCTGGGTGCCACGCTCGTCCTCTCCGCCTGCGGTGGCACCAGCGAGGACCCCGGCCGTACGACTCCTGAGAAGCGCACGGTCACGGCCGGCAACGGCACGGTCGAGGTGCCCGCCGCCCCGCAGCGGATCGTCACCATCGGCAACACGACACTTCCGCTGATCGACATGGGTGGCAAGCCGGTCGGCGTCACCGAGGTGGGCGCCTCCGAGCTCGGCCTCATTCCCCAGGAACAGAAAGCCACGTTCGAGGCGGCCACGACCCTCGGCGCCAGCGGCGACCAGGTCGACATGGAGAAGCTGGCCGGTCTGAAGCCGGACCTCATCCTGGCCCAGCTCCCCGACAGCGAGTTCGAGCAGATCAAGAAGCAGCTGGAGACGGTCGCCCCGACGGTCTTCTGGGGCCTCGACGTCGAGTGGAAGGCCCTCGCCGACGGGCTCTCGCAGGCGAGCAACCTCAGCGACGGCCTCAGCGGGCAGAAGGCGCAGTTCCAGGAGAAGATCGCCTCGATCAAGAAGACGTACAGCGCGCTCATCGCCGGCACCAAGTTCGTCAACGTGGACCGCTGGGACAGCTCCGATCCCGGAACCTTCTCCGTGGCGGACTTCGGGTGCGTCGAGATCGCCCAGGGTGACCTCGGCATGAACTTCCCCCAGGCGGCCGCGGGCGCGGACCCCCTGGGCTGGACGGCCCTGCCGTTCGAGCAGATCGCGGGGCTGTCCAAGTACGACGTGATCACCTATCCCGTCGACGCCGCGGGCCAGCCCAAAGCGCCCTTCGCGCCGGTGGTCGCCACCAACACCTGGAAGGCGCTGCCGGCCGTGAAGTCCGGTCGCGCGCTCGGCGTCTTCTGCCCCGGCAACAACTCGTACGGTCCCGTCCTGCAATATCTGGAGTCGCTCGACAAGGCGCTGGCGACCCTGCCCGCCAAGGAGTGACTGCACGCCGTCACGCCGGGCTGGTCGTCGCGCTGGCCGCCCTGCTGGTCCTGCTGGTGCTCAGCTTCATGATCGGGTCGACGGCGATCGCGCCGTCGGTGGTGTGGGACGCGCTGGTGCATCCCTCGGCCGACATCGACCAGTTCGCGATCCGTGACTACCGGCTGCCGCGCACCGTCGTCGGCCTCGTGGTGGGCGCGGCGCTCGGCCTGTCGGGCGCGCTGATCCAGGCGCTCACCCGCAACCCGCTGGCCGACGCGGGCATCCTCGGCGTCCACGCCGGCGCGTCCTTCGCGGTGACGGTCGCGGTGGGACTGCTCGGAGTCCGCGAGATGGGTGGCTACATGTGGTTCGCCTTCGTGGGAGCCCTGATCGTCACCCTCCTGGTGCTCGCGCTCGGGTCGACCAGGCAGGGGCGGTCGCCGGTGGTCATGGTGCTGGCCGGGGTCTGTGTCAGCGCGGTGCTCGGTGGCGCCCGGGAGGCGCTCCAATTGGCCGACCCGGAGGCCTTCGACGCGATGCGCTCGTGGAACGCCGGCTCCCTCGCGGGCCGCCCGCTGGAGGTGGTGTGGCCGATCCTGCCGTTCTTCGCGGTGGCCCTCGTCCTGGCCTTCGCGGTGTCGGGTCCGCTCAACGCCATGGCTCTTGGTGACGAGCTGGCGGTCGCTCACGGCGTACGGCTGGCCCGGACCCGGATCCTCGCCATCCTCTCGCTCACCCTGCTGGCCGGCGGAGCGACAGCGATCGCCGGTCCCATCGCCTTCGTCGGGCTCATGGTGCCGCACGTGGCCCGCTGGATCGCCGGGCCGCACCAGCGCTGGATCTTCGCCTACAGCGTCCTGCTGGCACCCCTGCTGGTGCTGGCCTCCGACGTCCTCGGGCGCGTCGTCATGCACCCGAGCGAGATCCCCGTCGGCGTCGTCACCGCGTTCGTCGGCGCTCCCGTTCTCATCGCGCTGGTGCGGCGCAAGAAGGCGAGCGGGTTGTGAGCACCGTGGACTTCGGGCGGCGCGTGCTGGTGCTGCGGCGGCGGGGGATCGGGGTACGTCTCGAGGGGCGCTCGGTCGTCGTCTGCGCCGTGCTCGCACTGGCCGTGGCGGGCACGGCGGTGCTCGCGCTGATGACCGGGTCGTACCAGCTCGGTCCCGGGCAGGTGTTCTCCGCGCTCACCGGCGGCGAGACCGGACTCGTCCACGACATCGTGGTCGAGTGGCGGCTGCCCCGGGTGGTGGCGGCGCTGGTGTTCGGCGCCGCGCTCGGCGTGTCGGGCGCGGTCTTCCAGTCGACCCTGCGCAACCCGCTCGCCGACCCCGGCGTCATCGGGTTCTCCCAGGGCTCCTTCACCGGAGCGCTGGTCGTGATCCTGGTCGTCAACGGCTCCTACTGGCAGCTGGTCGGCGGGGCGCTGGTGGGTGGCATGGCCACGGTCCTGGCCGTGTACGTGCTCGCCTATCGGCGCGGGGTGCAGGGATTCCGGCTGATCATCGTCGGCATCGGCGTCGCCGCCATGCTCGAGTCGTTCAACACCTGGCTGATCCTCAAGGCGGAGCTGGAGCAGGCGATGGCCGCGGCCGCGTGGGGCGCCGGATCGCTCAACGGCGTGTCCTGGAACCAGGTGGCCGTCGGCGGCGCCTGCATCGCTGTGCTCCTGCTGACGGCGGCCCTGTTGAGCCGGCCGATGCGGCAGATGGAGCTGGGCGACGATGCCGCCGCCGCCCACGGGGTGCGGGTACCGGCCGTACGCCTCGGTCTGATCGTGGTCGGAGTCGCGCTGACCGCGACCGTGACCGCCGCGTCCGGTCCGATCGTGTTCATCTCCCTGGTCGCCCCGCAGATCGCCCGCCGGCTGGCGCGCACGGCGGGGATCACCCTCGCGCCGGCCGCCCTCGTCGGCGCGCTGCTGTGTCTGGCCGCGGACTACATCGCCCAGCACGTCGCACCCAGTCCGCTGCCGGTGGGGGTCGTCACCGTCATGCTCGGCGGCGGATATCTGGGCTGGCTGCTGTTCACCGAAGCGAGGCGACGACTGTGAAGGCATCCCGGCTCCACGTCGAGGGGGCATCCCTCGGGTACGACAAACGCGCCATCAGCGAGGGCCTGTCGGTGTCGATACCGGACGGGTCGTTCACGGTGATCGTGGGCCCGAACGCGTGCGGCAAGTCGACGTTGCTGCGCGGGCTGGCCCGGCTGCTCAGGCCGAGCGCGGGCCGGATCGTCCTGGACGGCGAGGACATCCGCTCCTACCGGACGAAGGAGGTGGCCCGGCGGGTCGGATTGCTGCCGCAGACCGCGATCGCGCCCGCCGGGATCACCGTCGCCGATCTGGTGGCGCGCGGCCGATATCCGTACCAGGGCCTCGTCCGGCAGTGGACCGAGGACGACGAGCGGGCCGTGGCCCGGGCGATGGAGCAGACCGCGGTCATCGGCCTGTCCGCTCGCCTGGTGGACGAGTTGTCGGGTGGCCAGCGGCAGCGGGTGTGGGTGGCGATGGCGCTCGCCCAGCACACCGGCATCCTGCTGCTGGACGAGCCGACCACCTTCCTCGACATCACCCATCAGATCGAGTTGATGGAGCTGTTCACCGACCTGCACCTCGCCGGGCACACCATGGTGGCGGTGCTGCACGACCTGAACCACGCCGCCCGCTACGGCACGCACCTGATCGCGATGAAGGACGGCCAGGTCGTCGCCGAGGGCCCGCCCGACCAGGTCGTCACGGTCGAGCTCGTGGAAAAGGTGTTCGATCTGCGGTGTCTGGTGGTGCCCGACCCGGTGGCCGGCACCCCGCAGGTGGTGCCGCTGGGGCGGGACCGCCGTTGACGAGCCGCGATCCGAAGGGGCTGGGGCGCGGACCGTTGACCCGCGGGCTGCCCGTTCTGCTGCACACTCCCGCCGAGCCGCCGAGAACCCCGCCGTTGGAGGGCCGGCTGCTGCCGCGCCTGATCTTCTCGCTGCCGCGGGTCACCGTGCCCGCGATGCTGTTCGCGATCGTGTGGCAGGTGGGCGAGTCGGCGGTCCCGGTGGTGATGGGGCTCGCCATCGACCGGGCGCTGGCGACCGGGGACGCGCGACAGCTGGGGCTGTGGCTCGGCGTGCTGATCGCCGTGTACGTCGCCTTGACGTCGGCCGCGAAGCTCTGTCTGCGGCTGACCGCCTACGCGGTGCAGCTGCTGCAGCACCGGCTCCGCGGCGCCCTCTCGACCGGTGTGCTGCATCCCGTCGACGGAACTGCCCGCGCGCCCGAGGGCAGTGTCGTGTCGCTGATGACGAACGACGTCGCCCGCCTGGCCAACGCGGTGATCCTGGCCATCATGCCTGTCGCGCGGATCGCGTCCATGGGATTCATCGCCGTGTCACTGCTGGCGATGCACTGGCCGCTCGGGCTCGTGGTGCTGATCGGGGCGCCGGTCGCGGTCTGGCTGATGGGCGTGCTCAGCGAGCGGTTCTCGCGGGACACCCGCGAATATCAGGGGCTGCTGGCCGCCACCGTCGGGCGGGCCACCGACCTCGTCGCCGGCTATCGCGTCGTCAAGGGGATCGGCGTCCGCGCCGAGGCCGAGGCGACCAGGCGTTATCGGCAGGCGAGTCAGGAGACCCTCGCCGGCGCGGAACGCAACGCGGGGCTGCTGGGCCGCTTCCTCGTGGGCTCGGGCGTGGTCACCGGCGTGTTCGTCGCGACGGTGATGGGGCTGGCGGGCTGGTTCGCCGTGGACGGGCGGCTGAGCGCCGGCGAGCTGATCGCCGCGGTCGGCCTCACCCAGGCGCTCCTGCCGCAGATCGAGTCGATCGCGAACGTGTCGATCCCCAACCTGGCCGGTGCCCGGGCGGCGGCCGCGCGCGTCAGGGAGGCCCGGCCGGACGACGGCGCCGCCACTCCCGCCACCGGCGAGGTCGCGCCACTGCCCGTGCTGGAGGTGTCCGGACCAGGCCCATCGGTCCGGGTCGAGCCGGGTGAGCTCGTCGGGGTTCTGACCGACGATCGCACCGCGGCCCGTCTGGCCGGCGCCCTGCTGAATCCGTGGAGTGCCGACGAGGTCCAGGTCCGGCTGGACGGACTCGCGGTGCGGGAGCTGTCTCCGGCCGCGTACCGCTCCCGGGTCACCGTCGCCCCGCACCGGGTGACGTTGTTCAGCGGCACCATCCGCGACAACCTCGTCGTCACCGGGGATGCCGCACTCCGCGCGGCCGCCTGCGACGACTTCGTCACCGATGTCGACGCTCCGGTCGGTGAGGACGGCCACCGCCTCTCCGGCGGCCAGCGCCAGCGGATCGCGCTCGCCCGCGCCCTGTCCGGCGACGCGCCCGTGCTCGTGCTCCACGACCCGACCACCGCCGTCGACCCGGTCACCGAGCACGCGATCGCCGGGCGGCTGCACGACATCCGCCGGGGACGCTCGACGCTGCTCATCACCTCGGCCCCGGCGCTGCTCGGCGTCTGCGACCGCGTCGTCGAGGACCCGAGGAGAGCACAATGACCGGGCTGCCGGCCGCGGGCGGCCGGGAGACCGCCCGTGAGGTGTGGCGGCTCAGCCGCGGGCACCGGCTGCGGCTGGCCGCGACCGGCGTGCTCGGGATCGTCAGCACCGGCGCCGGCCTGATCCCACCCGTGGCGATCGGCTATCTCGTCGACCGCGTGCGGGCGGGCACGGCCGGCGCCGGCACCGTCCTGGCCGTCACCGCCGTCATGGCCCTCGCGGCAGTCCTCGGCGCGGTGGGCACCGCGGTGACGATCGTGCTCGCCACCCGCGCCTACCACACCATTCTGGCCGCGCTCCGCGAGCGGCTCGTGGGTCACGCCCTGACCCTTCCCCAGCATGTCGTCGAGCACGCCGGCACCGGCGATCTGATCTCCCGGACCAGCGACGACGTCACCGCCGTGGCCGACGCCGCGCCGGCGGTGATCCCGGCGCTCACCGTCACCGGCTTCACCATCGTCGTGTCGGTGGGCGGGCTGGCCGCGCTGGAGTGGCCGTACGCCGCCGCCTTCGCCGTCGTGCTGCCGGTCTACGCGCTCGCCATGCGCTGGTACCTGCGCACCGGGCCGGGGGTGTACCGCGACGAACGTACGGCGATGAGCGCCCGGGCCCAGCAGATCCTCGAATCCCAGCGCGGCTACGCCACCGTGCTCGGCTTCGGGCTCGCCGACCAGCGGCACCGGGCCGTGATGACCGCCTCCTGGGCCGTCGCGGTGCGGTCGCTGCGCGCCCGGATCGTCCAGAGCATGCTCAGCGCCCGGCTCAACCTCGGCGAATGCCTGAGCCTGGCCGCCGTCCTCGTCGCCGGCTTCGTCCTGGTCGACCGGGGCGCGTCGACCGTGGGCGGCGCCACCACCGCCATGCTTCTCGTGCTGCGCCTGCTCGGCCCGGTCAACGAACTGCTGTTCGTGATCGACACCCTCCAGTCGGCCCTGGCCTCGCTGAACCGCATGATCGGAGTCGTCACCATCCCGGCCGCGCGGATCAAGGACAGGACCGCTTCCGCCGTACGGCTCCAGGGGATCACTTTCCGCTATGGCGACGGCCCTCCCGCCCTCGACGATGTCAGCTTCGCCATCGCGCCCGGCGAACACGTCGCGGTCGTCGGCGCTTCGGGAGCCGGAAAGAGCACGCTCGCCGCGGTGATCGCGGGAATCCTGCGGCCCGGGGCCGGAACCGTGACCCGGCCGGGCCGCACCGCGGTGATCACACAGGAGGTGCACGTGTTCGCGGGAACCCTGCGCGAGAACCTGACACTCGCCGCCCCCGAGGCCACCGATCGCGACATCCAGGCGGCGCTCGGCGCCACCGGCACCGCCGGGCTCGCCGACCTGTTGCCCGACGGCATCGACACGGTGGTCGGCGCCGGAGGCCATCCGCTCACCGACGCGCAGGCGCAACAGATCGCCCTCACCCGGCTGCTTCTCGCCGACCCGGAACTCGCCATCCTCGACGAGGCCACCGCCGAGGCCGGATCGGCGCAGGCGGGCCCGCTCGACCACGCCGCCCGGGCCGCCCTGGCCGGGCGCACCGGCCTGATCATCGCCCATCGCCTCACGCAGGCCGCCGCATGCGACCGCGTCATCGTCATGGACCACGGCCGCATCGTGGAGACCGGCACACACCAGGAGCTGACCGGCTCCGGCGGCATCTATGCCGAACTGTGGAAGGCTTATCGTGTCGAGATCGAGGTGACCGAGGGGCGGCGCGGGCGATGACGGCAGCCAGGCCGATGGTGGTGAACGCCGGCACCCGCGATGGGGTGGCCGGCCGGCCGGACCGGGACGGTTCCGCATGACCACGTTTGTCGGCCGCCACGAGGAACGCGCGGCTCTCGATCGTCTGATCGTGGCCGTCGGCGCCGGCCAGAGTCAGGTGCTCGTGCTGCACGGTCCCGCCGGCGTCGGCAAGTCCGCCCTGCTCGACTACGCGCGGCAGAACGCCGCCGGTCTTCGCGTCCTGCGGGTCGGCGGCACCGAGTCCGAGATGGAGCTGGCCTTCGCCGCCGTCCATCAGCTGTGCCTGCCGCTGCTCGACCGGCTGCCGGACCTTCCCGCACCCCGCCGCCAGGCCCTCGAGACGGCGTTCGCCCTGCGGGTGGGAGCACCGCCGGACCTGCTGCTCGTCGGTCTGGCCGTGCTCGAGCTCCTGTCGTACGCCTCGGAGAGCCGCCCGCTGCTCTGCGTGATCGACGATACCCAGTGGCTCGACCGGGCCTCGGCGCAGATCTTCGGCTTCGTGGCCCGGCGGCTGCTGGCCGAGCCGATCGGTCTGCTGTTCGGCACCCGGGTCCCGGGCCCCGAGATCCGCGGCTTGACCGAGCTGGCGATCACGGGTCTGCGCGACGACGACGCACACACCCTGCTCGACTCGATCACCCGCGCGTCGCTCGACCGGGGCATCCGCGACCGGATCGTCGCGGAGAGCCAGGGCAACCCGCTCGCTCTGATCGAGCTGCCGCACGGACCGAGCCGTACGCGGATCGCCGGTGGCCTCGGACTGCTCGACGCCGACAGCTTGCCGGGCCGCATCGAGCAGAGCTTCCTCGACCGGGTCCGGGAACTGCCCGCCCCGAGCCGCCTGCTGCTGCTCATCGCGGCCGCGGAGCCGGTCGGCGACCCCGACCTGGTGCTGCGGGCGGCCGAACGGCTCGGCGTCTCGCCGGCCACCGCCGACACGGACGGTCTGCTGAGCCTGGCCGAGCGGGCCACCTTCCGGCACCCGCTGGTGCGCTCGGCCGTGTACCGGGCGGCCGAGCCCCGCGACCGCCGGGCCGCGCACCTGGCCCTGGCCGAGGCCACCGACCGGCAGGACGCGGCCGACCGGCGCGCCTGGCACCTCGCCGCGGCCGCGTCCGGCCCCGACGAGGCGGTCGCCACCGAACTGGAGAGGTCGGCCGCCCAGGCCCAGGCCCGGGGCGGAATGGCCGCGGCGGCCGCCGCCCTCCGGCGTGCGGTCGTCCTGACCGCCGATCCGCGGCGGCGCACCGGCCGGCTGCTCGCGGCCGCCGAGGCCTGCCTGCGGGCCGGCGACCTCGACGAGGTGCGGCGACTGCTGAGCGTCCTCGGCGAGCAGCAGGTGGACGCGCTCGCCGCCGGCCGGGCCATGGCGCTGCGAGGACAGGTCGCCTTCGCGTCCGGTCACGGTCGCGAAGCCACGGAGCTGCTGCTGGCCTCGGCCCAGCGCCTGGCGACCGTGGACGGCCAACTCGCCCGCGACGTCTTCATGTCGGCGTGGGGCGTGGCGATCTCGGTCTCGCAGCCCGAGAGCCTCCGGGCGGTGTCGGCCGCGGCGAGGGCGCTGCCGCCGCCGCCGGACCCGCGCCCGATCGATCTTCTGCTCGACGGCCTGACCCTGCTGGTCACCGAGGGACGCGCCGTCGCGGCCGCCGCGCTGCGGGAGGCCGCGAAGGTTCTCATGGACATCTCGGCCGACGACGTCGTGAAGTGGGGCTGGGTCGCGGCGGGCGCCGCCGGCGCGATCTGGGACGACGACGCGATGCGGGCCATGTACGCCCGGCAGGCCCGCGTCGTGCGGGAGGCCGGTGCGCTCACCGACCTGCCGTACCACCTCTCTTCGTTGTGCCTCATCACGTCCTGGAGCGGAGACTTCCAGGCCGCGTCCGCCCTCATGGCCGAGGCCGACACGGTTTCCCAGGCGATCGGCAGTCCGATACCGCCCTACGCCCAGCTGCGCCTGCTCTCGCTCCAGGGGCGCGAGGCCGAGGCGGCCCAGATCATCGGGCCCACCATCACGAGTTCGACCGCCGCCGGCTTCGGCATGGGTGTCGTCGCGGCCAACTGGGCGGCAGCCGTCCTCTACAACGGACTGGCCCGTTATGCGGAGGCGCTGCGCGCGATCGAGTCCACCGGGGACTTCTCGGACCCGACGATCTCCACCTGGGTGCTGCCGGAACTGGTGGAGGCCGCGGTTCGCGTGGGCGAATCGGAGGTGGCGCTCGACGCCCTGGCCCGGCTCGTCACGGAGACTCAGCCGTTCGCCACCCCGTTCGCGCGGGGCATCGAGGCGCGCACCCGGGCACTGCTGGCCGAGGGCGAGGTCGCGGCCGAGTGGTACGCCGAGGCGATCGAGAAGCTCGGGCAGACCGGCCTGCGCCCGGAGCTGGCGCGGGCCCATCTGCTGTACGGCGAGTGGTTGCGCCGCGAACGGCGGGGCGGGGACGCCCGCGAACACCTGCGTACGGCGTACGACATGTTCGTGACGATCGGGATGGAGGGATTCGCCGAGCGCGCGCGCCGGGAGCTCCTCGCCACCGGCGAGACCGTGCGGAGACGTGAGGTCGCGCCGGCCGCCGGCGTGGAGCTGACCGCTCAGGAGCGGCAGATCGCCCAGCTGGTCCGGGACGGCTTCACCAACCCGGAGGTGGCGGCGCGGCTGTTCCTCAGCCCGCGCACCGTCGAGTGGCACCTGCGCAAGGTCTTCGGGAAGCTCGGCGTCACCTCCCGGCGGCAGTTGCGCGACGCGTTTCCGGTCAGCCCTTGACGGCGCCGGTGAGGCTGAACGCTCCGCCGAGCGCCTTGGACACCGCCGAGTACAGCAGGATCACCGGCACCGTGTAGAGGATCGAGAAGGCGGCGAGCTGGCCGTACGCCACCTGCCCGTACTGGGAGAAGAAGGTGTAGATGGTCACCGAGGCCGGCTGCTTCTCCGGGCTGAGCAGCAGGATGAACGGAACGAAGAAGTTTCCCCACTGCAGCACGAAGGTGAAGATGAAGACGACCGTGAGGCCGGGGACCATCAGCGGCAGCACGATGCGGTGCAGCGACTGGAACCAGCCCGCGCCGTCGGTCCAGGCGGCCTCCTCCAGGCTGAGCGGCACGCTGTCCATGAAGTTCTTCATCATCCAGATGGCGAACGGCAACGCGGACGCCGTCATGAACGCGATGGTGGCCGGCACCGAGTCGACGAGGTTGAACCGGCTGTACATGGCGTAGACGGGCACCATGACCGCGGTGATCGGCAGCCCGGTCGCGAACAGGATGGCGTAGAGGAAGCCGCGGCCGAACCGGTTGCGATAGCGCGACAGCGGATACGCGGCGAACGTCGCGACGGCGGCCGTGACGATGGCCGTGCCGCCGGAGATGATCAGTGAGTTGAGCATCGGGCGGAAGACGGTCTCGGGCGTGAGCACGTCGGAGAAGTTCGCCAGTGAGAACTGGCCGGTGAGTTCCGCCGAGAGCCCCGAGTGCGGCTGGATCGAGGCGATCAGCAGCCAGGTGAACGGGAGCAGGAAGCAGATTGCGATCAGCAGGAGGGCCAGATACGTCGCCAGTCGCCGGGCCATCTCAATCCTCCAACCGGATCAGCCGCAGGTAGATCGCGGAGAAGATGGCGCCGACGGCGAGCAGGACGAGCGCCATCGCGGTGCCGTAGCCGAGTTCGTAGAACTTGAACGCCTGCTCGTACATGTAGAGCGGCGTGGTCTGGCTGGCCGTGCCGGGCCCTCCGCCGGTCATCACGAAGATCAGGCCGAACGCGGCCAGTGTCTGCAGGGTGATGAGCATGAGGTTGGTGACGATGGAGCGGCGGATCAGCGGCAGCGTGACGTGGCGCAGCCGCTGCCAGCCGGAGGCGCCGTCGATGGCGGCGGCCTCCAGCAGGTCGGGAGGCACCTCGGAGAGCGCGGCGTCGTAGACGAGCATGCTGAACGCGGTGCCGCGCCACACGTTGGCCAGGATGACCGCGAGCATCGGCGCGGTGTAGAGCCAGTTCTGCGACATCCCGACGTTCTGCAGCAGCTCGTTGAGGGTGCCGGTGCGGTGCAGGAAGGCGTACCAGCAGAAGGCCGCGACCGTTTCCGGCACCGCCCACGCGGCCAGCACCAGCCCGGTGACCATCGTGCGGGTGGCCCGGTGGCGTCCGCGCAGCAGCAGGGCGATCAGCAGGCCGAGGGTGTTCTGGCCGATGACCGCCGAGCCGACCACGAACACCAGTGTCAGCAGGATCGAATGCCAGAACGACGGGTCGTTCATCAGCCGTTCGAAGTTGTCCAGGCCGATGAACTCGACGGTGCCGCTGCCGCTGAGCGCGGAGTTCGTGAACGCGGTGTACAGGCTCCACAGCATCGGGCCCACGAAGAAGAGCGCGAGCAGCAGCAACGCCGGCAACAGCGGTACGAGGAGGCGCAGGACGCGGCCGCGGTCCCGGCGGGGCGCGCTCGCCGGAGCGTGCACCGCCGGGGGCCGCGTCGGGGTCGTGGCCGTCACGCCTCAGCCACTCACTTTGTCGGCGCCGACGGCGGCCTTGACGGTGTCGCCGTAGGTGGCCATGGCCTGATCGGGCGTCTGCTGGCCGGTCATCACCGCCTCCATGGCGACCTGAATGGCGTTGGAGACCCGCGGGTACTCCGGATAGGCGGGCCGGAAGTGGGTCACCTGCACCAGGTCGGTGAAGAACTCGAGGGTCGGATTCGACTTCAGGTACGCCGGATCCTCCGCCACGTCCTTGCGCTCGGCGATCTGGCCGGCCGCGATGTCGTACGCCAGCGAGTTCTCCTTGTTCAGTGCGAGGGTGACGTAGTCGAACGCGGCCTGCTTGTCCTTGGCGTGCGAGCCGACCGACAGCACCCAGCCGCCGGACATGCTGGTCGAGCCGGGAGCCTGGCCGTTCTGGGTGGGCATCGGGGCCTGGCCGAGCACCTTGGACCACTCGGGCCAGGGCTTGGCGCCGGTCTCGATCCAGTTCCCGCTCTGCCACGAGCCGTTCAGGTCGATGGCGATCTTGTTGTTCGGGATCAGCTCGGAGTTCAGCCGCGTACCGAAGTTCGGGTCGAGCGCGTCCTGCACCTCAGGGCCGAGCTTCTCGCCGTACACGGTCTTGACGAAGTTCAGGGAATCGAGGAAGCCGGGTGTATTGACCAGCCACTTCTTGCTGTTCTCGTCGTAGAGGGTGTCCGCCGTGCCGTACAGCAGCATCTCGAAGCCCTGCATGCTGGCGGCCTCGCCGGCGCCCTTGCCCGAGAAGACGTTCATCGGGATCACGCCGGGCAGCTTCTGCTTGACGGTGCGCGCGGCCGTCAGCACGTCGTTCCAGGTCTTCGGTTGCCAGGGCACCGGCAGCCCGGCCTTGGCGAACAGGTCCTTGTTGTACCAGAGGGCGCGGGTGTCGGTGCCCATCGGTACGCCGTAGATCTTGCCGTCCAGGCCCTTCGCGGCCGCCTTCGACGCGTCGGTGAACTGGCTCCAGTCGGCCCATTTGTCCAGGTAGCTGTCGAGCGGTGTGAGGAAGCCGGCCTGGATGTCGGTGTTCACCAGGAACGTGTCCTCGTAGAGGATGTCCGGCGCGGTGTTGGGGGACCGGTTCATCAGGGTGAGCTTGGTGTAGTAGTCGTTCTCGGACGCCTCGATCGGCAGCAGCTTCACGGTCCAGCCCGTGTGGGCCTGCTCGAACTCGCCCTTGACCTTGTTCATCAGGTCGTCCATCTGAATGAAGGTCCCGAACTTCTGGTACGCCACGGTGAGGGTCTTCGATTCGCTGTCGCCGCCCGATCCGCCGGAGCACGCCGTGGTCGCGCTCAGGGTCAGGGCCAGCAGTGCGGCCAGGAGAGTTCCGGTGCGTCGTCGCATACTCTTCCCCCTGGTTCTGAGAACGTATACATAGAAGCTAATCAACGAGTTCCGGCGGGGTCAAGAAGGGATAATTGGTGCGGCAACCCACCATGCGCGACGTCGCGAAGGCGGCCGGTGTCAGCCCGGCGACGGTCTCACGGGTCGTGAACGACGAGCGCTACATCCGGCCCGAGACGCGCGCCGCCGTGGAGCGCGCCATCGCCGAGCTCGGCTTCCACCGCAACGAGATCGCCCGTACGCTGCGGCCCGGCCAGACCACGAACACCATCGCGCTGGTCATCGAAGACCCGGGCAACCCGTTCTGGTCGGCCATCATCCGCGGCGCCGAACAGATCGCCCGCCGCCACGACCACCTGCTCGTCGTCGGCAGCACCGGCCAGGACTACGACCGGGAACGCGATCTGCTGCGTGACCTCGTCCGCCGCCGCGTCGACGGCCTGCTCGTCGTGCCCACCGCCCACGACCACCACGACCTGCACCGGGAACTGACCCGCCGGGCGCCCATGGTCTTCATCGACCGCGTTCCGCCAGGCGTGCCGGCCGACTCGGTGGTGCTCGACAGCTTCGGCGGCGCCCGCCGCGCCGTCGCCTATCTCGCCTCGGCCGGCCACCGGCGCATCGCGTTCCTCGGCGGCGACCCGGCCGTGCACACGGGCGCGGCCCGCCAGGCCGGATATCGGCAGGCGCTGGCCGACGCGGGCCTGCCGTTCGATCCGGAGCTGATCAGCCTCGGCAACCACACGGTCGAGGACGCCACCCGGTCGGCCGCGGCGCTGCTGGCCGGGCCGGCGAAGGCCGACGCCGTGTTCGCCGACAACAACCGCCTCTGCGTCGGGGCGCTGCACGCGGCGGCCGCGCATCACGGCGACGTGGGAATCGGCGGATTCGACGACGTCGAACTGGCCGACCTGTTGCCCCGCCCGGTCGCCCTGGCGACGTATGACGCCGTCGACCTGGGCCGGCAAGCGGCGACCCTGCTGTTCGAGCGCATCGGTGGCAGTGCCGAGGACGTACGCCAACTGGTCCTTCCGACCACGCTGGTGCACCGCGGGCGGGCGCGGCCTTAGCCGCGCCCGCGCTCAGACGGTCTCGAGGGCCGCGGCTCCGAAGGACACGCTGAATCGTTTGCACCAGATGCTGACGCTGGTCAGCTCGTCGAGATCGGCCCCGGCCGGGACCGCGTAGGTCTGGTTGCCCTTGTTCCCCTTGAGCCGTCCCAGTTCGAGCCACTCGCCGTCGTCGAAGACCCGCCAACCGGCGGCGCCGCCGCGAACGGGCTGGTCGGACAACCAGACCCGCAGATCGGGGCCGTTGGAGGTGTCGAGGCCGACGAGTTCGACCACGAGGCCGTCCGGATGCCGGATCAGCCGGGCGACACCGGTGGTCGTGTGCTCGTGGCTGATGAAGGTTCCCCGGCGCAGCAGGGCGGGCCCCGGAGTCGGTGCCGCCACCGGCGCCGAGGGCCCGGGCGCGGCACGGCTCGGCACTATCGGCTCGGTGATGGCCTCGTCGACCTCGCGGTCGGTGAACAGCTTCCACGGCTGGAACCAGAACAGGCCGGCCCCGCCGGCGAGGCCCAGGACCACCGCCACGATCCAGGCGATCGGCTTGAGAGAAGAGCGCACAGGCACGCGATCAGTACACCCCGCCCGCGCCGCGAAAGACCTTACCGAGCGATGACGGTTGTACCAAAGGGCGTGGATCCGATGCCCTGGCTGGATTCCCCGTTCAGGCGACGATGACGGTCTTGCCGGACAGCTCGCCGGCGGCGGCCCGGGCGTGCACGGTGGCCAGCTCGGCCAGCGGCACCCGCTCGGCCACGTCGACCCGCAACTCGCCCGCGTCGACCAGCGACACCAGGTGCGCGAGCTGGGCGGCGTCGCTGCGGACGAAAAGGTCGATCCCTCGTACGTCCCGTGCCTCGTCGGACGGCGCGGGCATCCAGACCGTCGTGTTGACCAGGACGCCGCCGTCGCGGATCAGCCCGGCCAGCGAGGTCAGCCGCTCCGGCTCGACCGGGGCCAGGTTGAGCGCCACGTCGACCGGCCCGGTCACCTCGTCGAGGGTGCGCAGGCCGTCCTGGCTGCGAGGGCCGTTGACGGCGATGACCTCGGCGCCGGCGTTCCGGGCCAGCTGGGCGGCGTAGGAGCCGACCGCCCCGCGGGCGCCGTTGATCAGCACCCGCTGCCCGGCGGTGAGCTTCGCGTGGTCGAAGAGTGCCTGCCAGGCGGTCAGGCCCACAGTGGGCAGCGCGGCCGCGTCGGCCAGCGGGATGCTGGCCGGCGCCGGGGCCAGGATCTCGGCCGGGGCCAGGACGTACTCGGCGGCGGCGCCGTCGTCGGTCATCGGCAGGAAGCCGACGACCCGGTCACCGGCCTGGACGGCGGTCACGCCCTCGCCCAGCTCCTCGACCGTGCCCGAGACGTCGATGCCGGGCGTGTGCGGCAGCGTCACCGGGATCGGGCCTTGCATGAAACCGCCGCGGATGTTGCCGTCGACGCCGTTGAACGACGTGCCGGCGACCCGGATCAGGACCTGGCCGGCGGCCGGGGCGGGGCGCTCGGTGTCCTCGTAACGCAGGACGGTCGAGTCGCCGTACTCGTGGAAGCGCACTGCCTTCATGGGAGCCTTCTCTCTCGTCAAGTGCTTCGTATTCGAAGCACTCCTTGACCATACTAGGCTTCGAATTCGAAGCAACAGGGGTTTGGTGTGACCTGGCCTACAGCGGGTGGCGGAGCTTCTCGTCGCTCGCCGAGCCGGGCACGGCGGTGAAGAAAAGCAGAATCTGGCGCTCGTCGGGATCTACCAGGACATGGTGGTACAGCTCCAGCTCGCCCAGGTGGCTGTGCCGGTAGCGCTGGAGGCGGGAGCCGGCGTCCGGACAGCCGTCAATCAGCAGGCCCACCGCGGGTGGCGTCCGTAGCAGCACCTCGCCGAGGCTCGAGAACACGATCGCCGGGTGGTCCGGCAGTCGCTCGACGAGGTACGCCAGAAAAGGCCCGACACGTTCCCGCTCCACTCGTCCAGAGTGATCCGAACCGGGGTGATGGTGAATGGCGCGGTTATCCACGGATCTTTTGTCCGTGGATAACCGTCACGTGGCGCTCAGGCGCCGGAGCTTCTCCTCGCTCGGTGAACCGGGCTCGGCCAGATAGACCAGCAGTTCCTGGCCCTCGTCGGGGTCGATCAGCCGCCGGGCGTACAGCTCGAGCTCGCCGAGCTCCGGGTGCTGGTAGCGCTTGAGATCGTGATGATGGACGAGGCCGACCTCGTGCCGCCGCCAGACCTCGGCGAACGCGGGGCTGACGGACAGCAGCGCGTCGACGATCTCGCCGGCCGTTCCGGTGGGGTCGGCCGTGTACGCCGCGCGGATCTCCGCGGTGAAGACCCGGCCCCGGATGTCGTGGTCCTCCTCAGGGAAGAGCGCGCGTTGCGCCGGATCGGTGAACCAGCGGTAGACCAGGTAGCGGTCCATGCCGCGGTAGCTGAGGTAGTCGCCCAGCAGCGCGACCGCCGGCCGGGTCTGCAGGAGCGCCTCGCCGAACCGGGAGAGCACGATCGCCGGCGTGTCCGACATGCGCTCGACGATCCGGCGCATGGCCGGGCTGGCCTGTTCGTCCCGCAGCGCGCGCCGCGGCGCCGAGTGGCCGCCGAGCTGGAACAGATGATCGCGCTCGTCCGGGCCGAGCCGGAGGCCGCGGGCCAGCGCGGCCAGCATCTGCTCGGACGGCATCGGGCCGCGCTGCTGCTCGAGGCGGCTGTAGTAGTCGGCCGACATGCCGGCCAGCACCGCGACCTCTTCCCGTCGCAACCCGCCGGTGCGGCGCCGGGAGCCTGGAGGCAACCCCACGTCCTCCGGCCGCAGCGCCTCGCGCCGGGCCCGCAGGAAGTCGGCCAGCAGCGCCCGATCCATCCCGCCGCTCCTCACTCGGCCCGGTTGCGGCCGGCGCGCGGCTTGGCGGAGCGAGGCGGGGTGGCGCGCATGTGCTCGCGCACCCGGCCGAGCACGCTGCTCAGGGTGACGATGTCACGGCCCTCCATCGGGTCGAACAACAGCTGCCGTACGCGTTCCACGTGCCCCGGCAGCACGTGCGCGATGAGAGCCCGCCCCGCGTCGGTGACCGTGACCATGACACTGCGCTCGTCGTCCGGCGACGGCGCGCGGGTGACCAGGCCGCGTTTCTCCAGGAGCCCGGCCTGATAGGTCAGGCCGCTGCGGCTGTACACCACACCGTCGGCCAGGTCGGTCATCCGCAGCCGGCCCTCGGCCGAGTCGACCAGCCGGGCCAGGATCTGGAACTGGACGTAGCTCAGATCGCCGTCGGCGCGCAGGTGCTCGTCCACCGCGTACTGCAGGAGGCTGCTCACTTCCATGAGCGCGAAGTAGGCCCCGAGCTGCTCCGAGCTCAGGCCGGGGGACGGATCGCTCACCCGGCGAGCTTACTTGCTTAGAATTCGAACGATCAAGCCGCACCGCCGGTGTGACCTGAGCAACTGCCGTTCATGCGGTGCCGTGTCGCCTCGTCTCCGTTGTCATGAGAATCTTCCTCGCCGGCGCGTCCGGCGCGATCGGCCGTCACCTCGTCACCCACCTTCTGGCCCGCGGTCACGAAGTCGCCGGGGCGACCCGTTCGGCCGCCAAGGCCGGCCGCCTCCGTGCCCTCGGCGCCGAACCGGTCGTCGTCGACGCGCTCGACCCCGAGGCGGTGGCCGAGGCCGTGGCCAAGGCCGAGCCGGAGGTGGTCGTGCATCAGATGACGGCGTTGAGCGGTCCGCCCGACTTCCGGCGCGCCAAGCAGATGGCGGCGGCCACCGATCGGCTGCGCACCGTGGGCACCGACCACCTGCTGGCCGCCGCACGTGCCGTCGGGGCGCGCAAGTTCGTGGCGCAGAGCAACGCGATGTGGATGGAACGCGCCGGCGGCCCGGTCGCCGACGAGAGCGGCCGGATCGAGCCGAATCCGCCGGCCGACGCCGAGGACTCCGTGGCCGCGCTGCGCTATGTGGAGTCGGCGGTGACCGGAATCGGGTGGGCCGAGGGCATCGTGCTTCGTTACGGTGGCTTCTATGGCCCCGGCACCGGCGTCGAGCTCGCGCCCGGCGCGGCCATGGCCGGGCAGATCCGCCGGCGGAAGTTCCCGATCGTGGGTGGTGGCGCCGGCATCTGGTCGCTGGTGCACATCCTCGACGCCGCGTCGGCCACGGTCGCGGCCGTCGAGCGCGGCCATCGGGGCGTCTACCACGTCGCCGACGATGATCCGGCGCCGGTGGGGGAGTGGCTGCCGGAGCTGGCCCGTGTGCTCGGCGCCAAGCCGCCGCGCCGCCTTCCGGTCTGGCTCGTCCGCATGCTGGCCGGTGAGGCCCCGGTGAACATGATGACCCAGGCTCGGGGCATCTCCAGTGAGAAGGCCAAGAGCGAGCTGGGCTGGACGTTGCGTTATCCGAGCTGGCGTACCGGCTTCGCCGAGGGACTGGGCTGACCGGTGCCGTCCGCCGACCTCTACGACGAGCTGCGCCCGCGGGCGTTCGCCATCGCGTACCGCATGCTCGGCAGCGTGAGCGAGGCCGAGGACATGGTGCAGGAGGCGTTCCTGCGCGTGCATCAGACGCTGGGACGGGACGAGCGGATCGCTTCGCCCCGGGCGTACGTCGCCACACTGGTCACCCGGCTCGCCATCGACCAGCTCCGCTCGGCCCGGGCACGCCGTGAGCGGTATGTCGGCGAGTGGCTTCCGGAGCCGTTGGTCACCGATCCGTCGCCGGCCGACCGGGCCGAGACCGCCGACTCGCTGTCGCTGGCCTTCCTGGTCCTGCTGGAGACCCTGTCGCCGGGGCAGCGCGCCGCGTTCCTGCTGCGCGAGGTGTTCGACTATCCGTACGCCGAGGTCGCCGGCATCATCGGCACCGACGTCGACACGACCCGGCACATGGTGGCCAAGGCCCGCGCCCACGTCCAGGAACGCCGGCCGCGATATCACGCCTCCCGGCAGCAGCGGGAAGAGCTGGCTCGGCGGTTCTTCGCCGCCGCCGGGCAGGGCGACCTGCGGGCGCTGGAGGCGCTGCTGGCGCAGGACGTGGTTCTGCGTGGCGACGGTGGCGGCAAGGTTCCCGCGCCGGCGCGGCCGGTCAACGGCCGCGAGCGTGTGGCACGGCACCTGCTGACCGCGATGGCCATCGCGGGAGCTCATGACGGCGTACGTCTGGAGATCGCCGAGGTCAACGGCCGGCCCGGCGCGATGGTCCGCGACTCGCGGAACCGGCTTTTCGGTGTGCTGGCCCTCGATGTCGCCGACGGGGCGATCCAGGCCATCCACTCCGTCGTCAACCCCGACAAGCTCCGCCACCTCGACGAGGTCAGCGACCTGGGCGCCCGGATCCGCGCCGGCCGCCCAGGCCGGTAGCTGGTCGGTCAGCTCGCCGTGCAGGTGGTGCCGTCGACGAGGAACGAGGCCGGTCTCGGGTTGCTGCCGCTGTACGAGGCGGTGAAGCCCACGCTGACCGACGAGCCGGGAGCCACCGAGCCGTTCCAGGACTGGTTGGTCACGGTGACGCGGGCGCCGGTCTGGCTCCATTGCCCGGACCAGCCCTGGGTGATTTTCTGATTGCCCGGGAAGTCGAAGGCGAGGGTCCAGGCCGGCCACGCGGACGTGCCGGTGTTGGTGATGGCCACCGATCCGCTGAAGCCGGCGCCCCAGTCGTCGGTGCTGTACGCGACCTGGCACCCCGGGCCCGGAGTCGGAGTCGGAGTCGGAGTTGGCGTCGGAGTTGGCGTCGGCGTCGGAGTGGTGGGCGTCGTCGCGCCGGGTTCCTGGCCCCAGATCCGGGTGCCCGCCTCGTACAGCGGAACCTTCGGATTCACCGCGGTGCCCGGCAGATAGGACGGATCGTTCGCCGGATCCCACGTGCCGCCCTCGGCCACGCCGATCTTGAACTGCACCTCCATGCGGTACGCCGACTGACCGGCCGGCGCGATCGTGTGCCCGGCGCAGTTCACCTCGACGTACCAGACGTCGCCGGAGTACTGCTTCGCGGTGGACGGCGCCGGGCAGCCCTGCGTGTAGCCCGGCGTGACCTGCGGGGTCGCCGCGCCCTCCGTGCGGAAGTAGTAGCGGTACGACGATGCGGTGAGCGCCCGCGCCGGGAACGCCGACTTGTTGTAGACCATGACCTTGAGGGCGGTGGCCCGCGGCTCGTTCTGCATGACCGTGGTCTCCACCGTGATCTCGTCCAGGTCCGGCGTCTCGGCGACCGGGAAGCCGCCGGCGGGCGCGCCGCCGTACTCGCCGTAGAGCCGGGCCAGGGCCGAGGTGAAGCCGGCGTTGTAGTCGACGGCGACCTCGTTCATCACGTAATCGGTGCGGACGTCCTGATAGGCGTCGTTGGGCGAGGACGGCCCGCCGACCAGGGCCCCGTACAGCACGTGCCGGGTGTTCGCCGGCGTGCTGCTGTTGTCCCACCAGGAGCCGTGCGCCGTCCGGTGGTGCGGGTTCTGCGGGGCGCCGGTGCCGAAGCCGACCATGTAGCTGGACCCGCGCGGGTTGTCGCCGAGCGCGTAGTTGATCTGCCGGACCGCGAAGTCGTGGTAGCGGGCCTTGCGCACCGGGTCGGTGAGCTGGTCGCTGTAGACCAGCGCGGCGAACGCGGTGTTGGCCGCGTACCGCAGCGACCCCCAGCTGTCGAGCACCGCCTGGCCGCCCGGCGAGTACCGCACCTTCTCGCCGTTGACGCCGACGGTCCACCAGTCGAGCCAGCGGTCGGCGTCGTCGACGTACTTCTGCTTGCCGGTCAGGGCAGCCAGCAGCACGTACGCCCCGAACTGTTTGTTGTCCCAGGCCAGAGTCCATTTGTACGAGCGGGTCGTGGTCTGCGGCTCGGTGCCGAGGGCGTCGTACTCGCTCTCCGCCTTGGCCAGATACGCGGCGTCGCCGGTCGCCCGGTACAGCCAGATGGCGCCCCACACCAGCTCGTCCTGATATCCGCTCCAGGACTTGTAGAAGGCGGCGGCGTCGGTGACGCACTCGCTGTACGCCTTGCGCACCGTGTCCGCGAAGGCGTACAGCTGCCGAGCGTGGGTGAGCAGCTTGTCGGCGTACGCCGCGTCGGTCGGCCGGAACACCATCGAGCTCGCGGCCATCGCGGCCGCCGTCTCGCCGGCGAGGTCCGAGCCGCCACAGCTGGCGTCGATCTTGTACGCCGGACGCGCCATCGGCATCACCTCGGCCGGGCCCCACCATTTGTGGTCGTCGTCGCCCTTGCCCACCTGCCCGTAGAGCACGGAGGCCGAGGGGTGCGCCTTGATGAAGTAGTCGTTGGGCACCCGCAGGTTGTTGAGGAAGGTGCTGAGCTGGCCGGACGCGGCGTACGCCTCGCGGTTCTCGACCGCGCCCCAGGCCAGCATCGTGGTGGTGAACGCCATGGGGAAGCCGAACTTGACGTGGTCGCCGGCGTCGAACCAGCCGCCGGTGAGGTCGAGCCCCACATCGGAGCCGTCCGTCATGGCGGCGTCGCCGCGCCACGACACCTGGCTCCACGCGGGCTTCCGGCCGGCGATCTGCGCCTGGTAGAAGAACATCGACTTCTGCAGCGCCTCGCCGTAGTCGAACGCGGGCGCCGCCATGGCCGGCCGCCCGCCAGGGCCCACTGCGAACGCCGCCGCCGCGAGCGCGACGGTCACGACCGCCACCGCGGAGCGCCGGTACCAGGAATTCCACCGCATGAGGCCCGCCTTATCGACATCCGTTGATGGGAGCGCTCCCAGCACCTTAACACCACCGCCACGGTGAGGAGTTGCCTGTTGACAACGCGGCGTCGCGAGTACGGTGGTCAGCATCACCGTCCACAGGGGTTGGCAAAGCGGAGGTAAGGCGTGCCGGTCACAGGCCAACGCGTCGTGCGACGGGCATTGGGGCGGCGGTTGACGCGGCTGCGCACGGGCTCCGGCATGAGCCGGCGTGATGTGGTCGACGCGCGGCTGGGCATCTCTGAGCCGACGCTGCACCGCATCGAGACGGGCAAGGTCCCGGTCACCGGGGCCAACGTCCGCGCGCTGTGCTGGCTCTACGGTGCCGACCCGAGCATCACCGACGCCCTCGCCGACCTCGCGCTGGGCACCTCGCAGCAGGAGTGGTGGGACGCCAGCCCGGTCATTCCCGAGTGGTTCAAGCTCTATGTCGGGCTGGAGGCGTCCGCGTCCCGGATGTTCGGCTACGACGGCGAGGTCGTTCCCGGCGAGCTGCAGACCCCGGAGTACGCCCGGGCCATCTTCGGCGCCGAGCAGCCGGCCGATTCGGAGGTCGCCGAGCGCCACATCAACCTTCGCATGCAGCGGCAGAAGACGCTCTTCGGCCGTACCCCGCCGATCCGTCTCGTGACGGTGCTCGGCGAGGGGGCGCTGGCCCGGCCGGTCGGCGGCGAGCAGGTGATGAAGGGGCAGATCGAGCATCTGCGGCGGCTGTCCGGACAGGACACCATCGACATCCGGGTGCTGCCGTTCTCCGTCGGGGCGCACGCGGCGATGGCCGGCGCCTTCCGGATCCTGGAGTTCGACGACCCCGACGATCCGGACGTGGTCTACCTCGAGTCCCACATCGGCGCGCTCTATCTGGAGGAGCAGGTCGAGGTGGACGAGTACCGGCGGGTCTTCGAGCTCATCAGCAAAGACGCCGTGCCGGTCGCGGAGTTCTTCTGACGAGCTAGTCGGTGAGGAGCCGGTCGAACTCGCCGCGCTTGGCGCCGAACAGGAACGAGTCCCACTCGTCGGTCGTGAACACCACGGTGCCGGCCTCGCGGGCCTTGCTGTTGCGGACCTCGATGAGGCCGTCCTGGCGGCGGGCCTCGACGCAACTGCCGCCGTTACCCGTCGACCTGCTGGAAATAATCCAGCCGGTTTCGCTGCTCATCTGTGCCCCCGCCCCTGGAGTTATTGCTGTAAGTGACTGAGCTGACACCGCTCCGATGTCCATCTGAAGTGCGGAATCGGACGCCCGGAACTTTCACCACGAAAGCGGCGCCACTTACGGTAGCCGAAAGTCGCCGCCGATGCATCCTGTCATCGTGAGACCTGTCCTCGTGAAATCTTGCACGGGCCCCGGCCCGCTGTCATGATTCCACTGTGGCGCTCGGTGATCCCTCGCCATCGACTCGACAGCCAGCTGGTCCGCCGCAGTTCTGAGAGGACGGCCGATGCGGATCCTCGATCACGCAGCCGCCGGCGCGGCCGCCTCCGACGTCGCCCACCTCCAGGCCCGCATCGATCAGCTGGCGGCCCACGTCCAGCAACTGGAGCAGGAGCGCGCCTCACTGCGATGGATGGCCGGCCACGACGAGCTCACCGGCCTCGCCAACCGCCGCCTCTTCCACGCGCTCGCCCCGGAGCTGCTGCGCGACGACGATCGCTCGCCGGCTGTCGTGATCCTCGACCTCAACGGCTTCAAACCGATCAACGACACGTACGGGCACGACGCCGGCGACGAGGTCCTCCGCCTGGTCGCCCAGCGCATGGCCGCCTGCCTCGGCGACCATCTGGTGGCCCGGCTCGGCGGTGACGAGTTCGCCGCCCTGCCGCGCGCCCCGCACGCCGGCGTTCCGGACACGTGGTGGCACGAGGTGGCCGGCTCGCTGAGTGCGGCGATCGCGCCGCCGATGGGGGTGCGGGGACAGACCCTGGCCGTCACCGCCTCGATCGGCGTCGTCCCGGCCGGGCGCTCGGCCGACCTTCCCGACCTGCTGCGCCGGGCGGACCGGGCGATGTTCAGCGCCAAGCGACACGCGAAAGCGACCGGCCGGACCGGCATCACCTGGGTCGTGGCCACCGAGAGCGGCGACCACACCGAGACGTACGGGCCGGCCGCCCCGGAGCCGGCGGTGCCATGCCGGCCGGGTGACCCGGTGTGGGTGCACCGCAGCGGCGCCCGGCGGGCCGGAGTGGTCGAGAGCGCCTGCGAATGGGCGGCCCTGGTCCGCTACCGATGCCCGAACGGCGCCGGCACGATGGTCGACACGATCCCCACGACCGCTCTCACGAGCCGGGCCGAAGCCGATCCGTACCTGGACCAGCAGTCGTCCGTCTACTGGTGACCGGGCGTCAGCCCACCGTCAGCACGATCTTTCCGCGCAGCCCACCGGCCAGCACCCTCCGGTGGGCGTCGGCCGCTTCGGTCAACGGCATCGTCTCCGCCACGCGCGTGCGCAGCTCGCCCGCCGCCACCTGCCCCACCAGGCCGGCCAGCAGCTCGCGGTCGAGCCGGATGAGCTGCAGCTCCTGGCGCACGCCACGGGCCGGGACGAAGTCCGGCGTGGGCCGGGTCACCACCACGATCCCCCTGTCCTCGACGGCGGCGGCCGCCGCCGCGCCGAGCGGGATCGCGTCGAACACCGCGGCCACCGGCCCCACAGTGGACAGATTGGCGGAGCGGGGGACGACCTCGTGAGCGCCGAGCCCGTGCACCCACTTCTCGTCGTCGTGGCTGGCCTGCGCCAGGACGCGGTAGCCGCTCCGGACCGCGAGCTGGGTGGCGAAGCCGCCGACACCGCCGCTCGCCCCGGTGACCAGAATGCTGCTGCCGGCCGGGAGCATCGCCAGCGACACCAGTGACAGCCCCTGATGCGCGGTCTGTGCGTTGAGCGGCACCGTGGCGGCGGAGACGAAGTCGAGCTCGTCCGGCAACGGCACCAACCACTCCGTGTCGGCGGCCACGAACTCGGCATAGCCGCCCGGCGCGCCCCGGGTCGTGTACCACGGAATCATCCCGGCGACACGATCACCCACGGCGACGCCCTCGGCGCCGGGTCCGGTCGATGCCACCTCGCCGGCGATGTCCCACCCGGGCGAGAAGGGCGGCACGTCCGGCCCGAGAGGGATCTCCCCGGTGGTGGCGGCGACGTCGGCCGGGTGCACGCAGACCGCGCGGACCCGCACCACCACCTGCCCCGGCCCCGCCTCGGGCTCGGGCAGTTCGGTCACCTTCAACACCTCAGGCCCGCCGAGCGCGGCCGCGACGACTCCCAGCACGCGTCCACTCTAGACCCTCGATGCCCGGCGCACATCACGCTCCGTCGCGGAACTCTTGACCATTCGAAGACCGGGGACATAGATTCCAGTAATTACTTCCGGAAGGTTTCCGGAAGTTTCGGATTCTCGTCGCCTGGTCTTATCTCGTCGCCTGGTCTTAAAGGAGTTCCGGTGCGTCTTCGACTTGCCCTCTCTGTTGTCAGCGCCGCGGTGGTGCTGGGCGGACAGCTGACCTTCGCCGGTTCGGCGCCGGCCGGCGCCACTCCGCCGACCGCGAAACCGTCGCCGCCGCCCGCATATCCGGCCGACGCGCTCCGCGCGCTCGCCGACCGCGTGGGCCTGCGCGTCGGCACGGCCGTGAACCCCGACCTGCTGGGCGCCAACGAGAAATACACGCGGATCGCCGCGGAGCAGTTCTCCTCGATCACTCCGGAGAACGCGATGAAGTGGGCCGAGGTGGAAGCCGTCCGCGGGACCTACACCTGGGAGAAGGCCGACCAGGTCGTCGCCTTCGCGAAGAAGAACAGGCAGTTGGTACGCGGCCACACGCTCGTCTGGCACAACCAGCTGCCGGCATGGCTGTCCTCGGACGGCAACACGACCACACTGTCCAACGACGAGGTGAAGGCGGCCCTGAAGAAGCACATCTTCGACCAGGTGCGCCACTTCAAGGGCGACGTCTGGCAGTGGGACGTGGTCAACGAGGCCTTCGACGACAACGGCCAGCCCCGCCAGACGATCTGGTACAAGGCGTGGGGCGGCACCGGCTACATCGCCGACGCGTTCCGCTGGGCGCACCAGGCCGATCCCAAGGCCCTGCTGTTCTACAACGACTACAACCTCGAGTTCACCGGGGTGAAGAGCGACGCCGTGTACGCGATGGTGCGCTCACTGCAGGCGCAGCGTGTGCCGATCCACGGCGTCGGCTTCCAGGGTCACCTCTCCACCCAGTACGGCTACCCCGACCTCACGAACAACCTCGAGCGCTTCGCCGCCCTGAAACTGAAGGTGGCCCTCACCGAGGTGGACGTCCGTACGCGCACCAAGGCGGACGCCGTCAACGAGCCGGTCGACGCGCTCGCCCCGTACGCACAGGAAAGCTATTGGTCCCGCACGCTGCAAGCGTGCCTGGCCGTCCGCGCCTGCGTCTCGTTCACGCCATGGGGCTTCGGCGACGCCTACTCGTGGGTGCCCGGCTGGTTCAGCGACCCGCAGGAGGGCGCCGCCCTGATCTACGACGAGCAGCTGAACCCGAAGGGCCAGTACGACGTGCTGCAGCAGGCGCTGGCCCTCGCCTCCGGCGCCCCACGCCGCTGACACAGGACCGCTGCCGCCGACCCGCAACCGGCGGCAGCGGATCCGGTAGTCCGGCCCTTAGACCGTGTGTCGTTTGGGGTTGTTGAGTAGCAAGGTCATTCGTTGACCTGGCGTGGATGACGTGGAGAAGTACTGCCCGGATGCGTTGTGGCATCTCGCCCAACCGTTGCTGCCTGCGCATCCGGAAAGGCATCAGGGTGGTGGCCGGCGGCGCACTGATGACCGGGCGATGCTCGCGGCGATCGTCTACGTGCTGGAGTCCGGCTGCTCGTGGCGCAAGCTGCCTGGGTCGTTCCCGGTGCACTGGCGTACCGCGCACCGCCGGTTCTCCGAGTGGGTCAGCCTTGGCGTGATGACCCGTCTGCATCAGGCGATGCTGGACATCCTGGGTGTCGCCGGGCAGATCGACTGGTCGCGGGCGAGTATCGACAGCATGCACGTCCGCGCGCTCAAAAGGGGAATCTGACCGGGCCCAGTCCGGTAGACCGGGGCAAGCCCGGCTCCAAGATCCACGCCATCAGCGAACGCGGTGGACTGCCTGTTCACGTGGACATCTCCGCCGCCAACCTCAACGACCACAAGATGCTGCAGGACATGGTCGACGGCCTCCGGCCGATCCGTCAGCCCGCCGGCCGCCCACGCAAACGGCCGGCGAAGCTGCACGGCGACAAGGGCTACGCCTACCCCGGATGCCGCGAATTGCTGCGTGAGCGCAACATCGTGCCGCGCATCGCCCGGCCGGGCATCGAGTCGTCGAAGCACCTGGGCCGGCACCGCTACGTCATCGAACGCTGCCTGGAATGGACCACCAGATTCCGGCGCCTGGCCCGCCGCTACGAGCGCAAGGCTTCCCACTACCTCGGATTCCTGCGCCTGGCCTGCGCTCTAATCTGCTTCCGACGCGCCACCCGGCTCAACCTGCTGGCCAGCAACAACCCCAACTGACACGCGGTCTTAGCCGGAGTTGGTGTCGGCGACGTCCCAGCCCGCGAGCGCGACCATGAACGCGAACACCTGCAGAGCCTGGGGCAGCGCGGGCAGATCGGCGTAGGAGAGATCGCTGTCCAGGCGCTCGCGCCGAATGGATCCGGCGGGCTCGCCGTCGACGATGAGCCGCTCCTCCAGCCGCCAGATCGAGGCGCGTTCGAAGGTGTACGTCCGTGCCTGCGACATGATGGTCCATCGCTTGCGCCCGACGTGTTCGGCCACCGCCACCGGCTGTCCGGTCCCGTCGGCCAGTTCCCAGCGGGTGAGCAACGCGCCGGCCGTGACGGTGTAGGTGCGGGCGTCCAGCTCGAACGAGCCGCCGTTGTTGAACGTCTTCCCGTCCCACTCGGTCAGCCGTCGCCCGTCGGCGCTGATCTCGTAGTCGGTGGTCCAGAGCCCTTTCCGGCGCGCGGTGAGATTCACGTCGGCACCTGGCCGATCGGGTCGCCGGCGCGGAACGGGACGGGCGTGGCGGACATCGAGAGCCTCCTGCGGACGCTTTGTCCTGTCCCAAGCGACCATTGCCGCCTTGGCCCGGGGCCAAACCGACCGGCAAGCACGAATCTCGTTCCGGCGACGTGCCGTTATGCAGACGACTTTGGACTCTCCGAGTACAGGCAACCGGCGCTGCTGCCGATCTTCTTGAGTCCGGCGAGGTCGCCGGCACCCCAGACGGCTTTGGAGCCGAGGTTCTGGGGGTACATGATCTCGTTTTTGTCCTTGATCTTTGGATGGTCGAGGCCGACAGCGTGGCCGATCTCGTGCATGAGCAGCGAGCCTGTGGTGCTCTTCTTGTGGGCGCCGAAGCCGCGGGCCAGCGTGCCCATCTTGTTGGCATTGAGGACTACGTTGCCGCGGGTCATCATCAGCGCCTCGGCGCCGGAGAGGGTGTACGCCTTGGTCCAGCCACCGCCGCCCTGGCCGAGATTGGTGTAACCCGTCGGCAGGAGCGTGCTCTGCTTGCCGGGGTTGGCCCACGCGACGATGATGTCCGTGCCCGTGGGGTATTCGCCGGGACCGAAGTAGGACGGGTTTTTCGTCTTCGGGAACGGCATCACATTGGTGGTGCCCGCATAGGTGAACTTCAGGCCGGTCGCCTTGGCGACCTCGGTGAAGGCGGTCTTCACCTCGGGGAGGATGTTCTTGGGCGCTCGGGCAAGGTTGACGCGGTAGACGATCGGCCCGTCGCAGGGGTTCCACCGAGCGATGGGGCCCTTGCCGTTGACCTGGCTCATGAAGGCGTACGCCTTGGCATTGCCCTTGACCGCGGCGTCAGCGACGCCTGGCTGAGCGGCAACGAGGACTGCGCTGGCGGTGATGAGCAAGGCCGGCCTCGTCCACCGCGTCAAGAAGGCAGAGTTGCCAGGGACTACCCGTGCCAAGGCGGACACAGGGGCCGACCAGAGGTGTCGCGTCATTCTCACCGCCGATACATCGGCCGGCGAACGCGTGCTTGAGGTTTTTGTTCGACGTCACAGCGTAAGGACCGACCGGTCGCTCGCTTCTACGGCGACCTTCTCGGGCTGACCTCGCTCTGTGTTCCGAGCAGTTCGAGGGACTGTCAGCCGGCGTTCCGCGCACCAGTGAGGTGTGCCTGGCCATCGGCGGTGGAGGACCCGGCGAGATCAACGCGCTCTTCGAGCAGTGGCGGTCCAAGGGCGTCACGATCCTGCGGGAGCCGCGCGATGTCGGGTTCGGGTTGACCTTTCTGGCCGCCGATCCGGACGGGAACCGGATCCGGGTCGCACCGAAGGACTGAGGCTTGTACGCCCCTTTACGGGGCGACGCGGTTGCGGATGCTGTCGAGCACCGCCTCCGCCGCCCACGCGGCGGCGTCGGCGATGTCCCGCTGGTCCATGCCGAACTCGCGGCGGAACGTCACCCAGGTCGCGGCGGAGTCGAGGTGTGACAGCGCCGCGATGACCGCCCGGCGTTGCGGCGCGTCGAGGCTGGGCACCTCGGTCTCCAGCAGCCGCTCGAGCTGCGCCCGGCCGGGTGACGGCGCCGCGCCGCGCACGCCGCGCATCGCCGCCTCGGCGACGACGTGCGCCAGCTCGGGCCGCGCGTCGTAGCGCCGCATCGCGTCGCGGATCGCGAGGGGGATGTCGAAGATCGAGGGCGACTCCTCGCGGGCGAACACCGTGGCCTCGATCCACGCCGCGGTCGCCAGCAGCAGGTCGACGCGCGTGGGGTAGTTGCGGAACACCGTGCGCTCGGCGATGCCGGCCCGGCGCGCGATGACCCGGTTCGACACGTCGTCGCTGCCGAGCTCCTCGATCAGGTCGGCGTACGCGGCGAGGATCGCCGCCTGCGTGCCGCTCAGCGCCGGTGTGGCCGTCGGCCCGGTCACGGTCGCGCCCACGCCTCGTCGAACAGCCGGGCCAGCACGGCGCCCACGGCGCGGTCGAACGCGTCGCAGATCTCGCCGGCGTCCATGTCGAAGCCCGTGCGCAGCCGCGACCAGAACATCGCCGACGAGAAGTAGCGCAGGGATGCCGCGACCCGTAGCCGGTCCCGCCGGTTGAGCGCCGGCGCCGCCACGTCGAGCATCGCCTCGATCGCTCGTGTGATGGAGGCCGGCTCGGCGTCCAGCGTCGGCGAGATGGCGGAGGCCCGGGCGCCGACGTAGGCGTACGCGGGTGACGCGTCGAAGGCGCGGAAGCGCTCGTGCACGGCGGCGCGGAAATCGGACACGGTGACGAACGGCGGCAGGGGGAAGCAGCTCTGCTCGATCCAGTTCGCGAGCGCGGCCAGCAGGTGCGCGCGGGTGGGGTACTGGCGGTAGATCGTGCGCTCCGAGATGCCGACCTCGTCGGCGAGGGCACGATAGGAGATGTCGTCGAACGCACGCTCGCGCAGCAGCACCGCGGCGCTCGCGAGGATGGCGGTCGCGGTATCGACCGACTCGTCCATTACGTCCGCCTCCTGCCGACTTCCGGGGGAAGCACGTAGCGATCGGAATCGTCGAGAGTCAGCGCCAGCGACGAGACGTACTGCACCTCGCCTCGAGGTCCTCTCTCAGCCGAGGCCAGCATATCCGGCCGCTCGAACATATATCCGGTGACATGGCAGCGGAGCCGCTCGCTGGAGGGGTTGCCGTGCTCGTCGAAGCGGGGGGAGTCGATGCCGTCGGAGCGGCGGCGCAGGTAGTAGCGTCCCCGCGTGGCGAGGGCCATGACCGGCGTGGTCACGAACGCGACGCCGATCGCGATGAGCACCGAGAACGGCTTGACGGCGGCGCCGAGCAGCCCGGCGAACGCGAGCAGCGACAGCACCGAGGCGAGCCCGACCGACACGAGCCCGACCGGGTTCCAGTCGTGGAGCATGCCGCGGCGGAACTCGGGAAAGCGCGGCGAGACGCGCAGCACCCGCTTGTTGATCGCGATGTCGGTGGCGATCGTCACGAGCCACGCCATGACGACGTTCGCGTAGAGGCTCAGCACGAAGGAGATCAGGGTGAAGACGTCCAGCATCATGAGGACGTACGCGATCACCAGGTTGAACAGGACGAAGATCGTGCGACCCGGATAGTGCTTCGCCATCCGGGTGAAGACGTTCGAGAGGGCGAGCGAGCCCGAGTACGCGTTCGTCACGTTGATCTTCACCTGGGCCACCACGATGAGCACCAGGGCGAGAACGATCGCGAGCCAGTCGGGGACGAGGGTCTGGTACATCTCGACGAACTGTTTGACCGGTTCGGTCGCCTGGTGCCCGAGCGCGGGCTCGACCTTCACGAGGAGGTAGACGGCGAGGAACACCCCGATCACCTGCTTGGTGCCGCTGAAGACGACCCAGCCCGGGCCGGCGAACGCGAACGACGTCCACCACGAGCGCGCGTTCGACGGCATGCGCGGCGGCATGGCCCGGATGTAGTCGATCTGCTCCGCCAGTTGCGGGGTGAGCGCGAAGCACACGGCCGCACCCGAGACCACGGCGCCGAAGCTGATCGAGCCGTCGGAGTCGCCGCTGAACGACGTGAAGGCGCGCACCGCCTCGGGGTCGGAGACGACGATCCACAGCAGCGGCAGCAGGGCCAGGGCGAGCCACAGGGGCGTGGTCCAGAACTGCAGGCGCTCCAGGGCCCGCATGCCGTAGATGACGATCGGGATCACGACGACGGTCGAGATCAGGTAGCCGAGCCACAGCGGCATCCCCGTCGCCAGTTGCAGCCCCTGCGCCATGATGGCGCCCTCGAGAGCGAAGAAGATGCAGGTGAAGCCGGCGAAGACGACGGTCGTGATGATGGAGCCGTAGTAGCCGAATCCCGAGCCGCGGGCGATGAGGTCGAGGTCGAGGTTGTAGCGGGCGGCGTAGTAGGCGACGGGCACGCCCACCAGGACGATGATGACCGACGCGAACAGGATGCCGAGCACGGCGTTGGCGGTGCCGTGCTCGATGCCGATGCTCGCGCCGATCGAGAAATCGGCCAGGAACGCGATGGACCCGAGCGCGGTGGCGCCGACGGAGGCCGCGCTCCAGCGCCGGAAAGTGCGCGGCACATAGCGGAACGCGTAGTCCTCCAGGCTGTCCTCCGCAGCCGCGCGCGCGTTGTCCGTCGACATAGGGCATGGTCGCTGTCCGGTGTTACGACGGCATTGCGGGCGCGGGTCATGTCGACTCAGATCGTCATGGCGGCTCGCACGGTGGAGGTGGCGGCCTTACCGCCCTCGCCGGTCTGTGCGACGAATCCCGAGGCGAGCACGACGTAGCGCTCGGCGGCCTCGAGGGCGAAGCCGATGTGCTGCTCGACGAGCAGCACGTTGATGCCCTCACCGGCCAGTTGCATGATGGTCTGCTCGATCTCGGCGACGATCGTGGGCTGGATGCCCTCGGTCGGCTCGTCGAGGATGAGCAGCTTCGGCTCGGTGATGAGGGCGCGGGCGATCGCGAGCTGCTGGCGCTGCCCGCCCGAGAGCAGGCCCGCCTTCCGGGCGGCGAACTGCGCCAGTGCGGGGAAGCGGGCCAGCTGCGCGTCGATGAGGGCCTTGCCGCGCCGGCGTCCGTCGGCGGCGAGCTGCAGGTTCTCCAGCGTCGTGAGCTGGCCGAACGACTGCTGACCCTGCGGGACGTACGCCATGCCGCGAGCGACGCGCTGGTTGGGTGCGAGCGACGTGACGTCCTCGCCGTCGAACACCACGCGGCCCTTCGAGGGCTTGATGAGGCCGATCGCGAGACGCAGCAGGGTCGTCTTGCCGGCGCCGTTGTGGCCGAGCACGGCCACGACATCGCCGGACGGCACCGTCACGCCGTGCAGCACCCGCGTGCGCCCGTAGCCGGCCTCGATGTCGGTGAGCTCGAGCATGTCAGTTCTCCTTCTGCGCCACGACCGACATGGCGGCCGTGGTGGCGGCCCCGGCGGTGCCGAGGTAGACCTCCTGCACCTGGGGATCGGCCTGTACCTCGGCCACCGTGCCCTGCGAGAGCACCTTGCCCTGGTGCAGCACTGTCACGCGGGTGGCGAAGCGGCGCATGAAGTCCATGTCGTGCTCGACGACGAGCACGATGCGCTTCGCCGCGACGCGCTGCAGGAGCTCGCCGGTCGCCGTGCGCTCGTCGTGACTCATGCCGGCGACGGGCTCGTCGAGCAGCAGCACCTTCGCGTCCTGCACGAGCAGCATCGCGATCTCCAGCCACTGCTTCTGACCGTGCGACAGGACGCCGGCCGGTGTGGCGAGCTCGCCGGCGAGCCCGGTCTCCTCCAGTGCCCGCTCGATCGACGGGTCGACGCCGCGCCGGGTCCGCAGCAGCGAGGCGGGGGAGCGGTGGCGTCCGGCGGCGATGTCGAGGTTCTGCAACACGGTGAGCTCGTCGAAGACGCTCGCGGTCTGGAACGTCCGGCCGACCCCGAGCCGGACGATCTTGTGCACCTGCTTGCCGAGCAGCTCCGTCTCGCCGAGCCTCGCCGACCCGGTGCCCTTGGCCAGCCCCGTGATGGCGTCGATGCAGGTCGTCTTGCCGGCGCCGTTCGGTCCGATGAGGAACCGGACCTCGCCGGGGTGCGCGTCGAAACTGACGCCGCCGACGGCGACGAAGCCCGAGAACTCGACGTGGAGGTCGGTGACGACGAGCGAGGTCCCGGTCATGACGCCACCTTCTCGAGCTCGGCGGGAGCGGCCACCGGCGCGGGGCGTTCGCCGGGTTCGCGGCGGCGCGCGGCGGTGAACCGGGCGGGCAGCGACGACAGCCCCTTCGGCAGGAAGAGGATGACGACGATGAAAAGCAGGCCCAGGATGTACGTCCATCCGTCCGGCCAGGTGGAGCCGAGGCTCGACTGTCCCCATCCGACCGCCATCGCGCCGAGCGCGGGACCGAAGAGCGAGGCGCGGCCACCGAAGGCGACGCCCGCGATCATGAAGATCGAGGCGGCGGCGCCGATCTCGGCCGGGGTGATGATGCCGACGATCGGCACGAACATCGCGCCCCCGATGCTGGCCATCAGCGCGGAGAGGACGAAGGCGACGAGCTTGACGTTGGCCGGGTTGTATCCGAGGAAGCGCACGCGCTCCTCGGCGTCCCGGGTGGCGACGAGGAGCTCACCGAAACGGCTGCGGTAGAGCTGCCACACCGCGAGCACGCACACGATGAGCAGCGCGGCCGTGATGACGTACACCATGACCTTGTTCGCCGGGTCGTTCAGCACGAATCCGAAGAAGTACTTGAAATCGCTGAGCCCCGTGTCGCCGCCGGTCTCCCGGATCGTGGAGCTGATCAGGGTGGCCAGTGCGACCGCGAGCGCCTGGGACAGGATCGCGAAGTAGGCGCCCTTCACGCCGCGTCGGAACAGCGCGTAGCCGAGGGCGCCGCCCACGATCACCGGGAGCAGCACGATCGCCAGCAGGGTGAAGGTCGTGCTGCGGAACGGTTCCCAGAACATCGGGAGCGGCGCGAGCGGGTCGTAGAGCACCATGAACCCGGGAACCCGGTCACCGGCGGTCTCCAGCGTGAGATGCATGGCCATCGAGTAGGCGCCGAGGGCGAAGAACACCCCCTGTCCCATCACGAGCATCCCGCCCCGGCCCCACGCGAGGCCGATGCCGACGGCGACGATGGCCCAGCAGCAGTACTTGCCGAGGTTGTTGAGCCAGTGATCGGTGAGCACGAGGGGAGCGACACCGAGGAGCAGTACGGCGAACACCCCGATGCCGCTGAGGGAGAGCCATGGCTTCGGCTTGGTCATGCGAGACTCCTGGTTCGCACCGTGAACAGGCCCTGCGGGCGCACCTGCAGGAAGACGATCACGAGGATGAAGGCGAGCACCTGCGCGAAGCTGCCGGTCGTCCAGTAGGCGAAGAACGAGAGGGCGACGCCCACCGCCCACGCGGCGATGATGGTGCCCTTGAGCTGGCCGATGCCGCCGGCGGCGACGACGAGGAAGGCCGGGATGATGTACTGCGCGCCCATCTGGGAGTTGGTGCCGCCGATGAGCGACGCGGCCACGCCGGCGACCCCGGCCAGCCCCGAACCGACGAAGAAGGTGAGGCGGTCGACCGTACGGGTGGAGATCCCCGTGGTCTCGGCGAGATCCCGGTTGTGCACGGTCGCCCGGATGCGGCGGCCGAACGAGGTGTACTTGAGCCAGGCCGCCAGCGCGGCGACGCAGGCGGTCGCGAGCAGGATGGTGAACAGCTGCCGCAGCGGCCAGTCGTAGCCGAGGATGTGCAGCTGCCCGTCGAGCCAGCCGGGCTTCTCCACCGGGACACCCTGGGACGGGAAGATCTGCAGGGCCGCCTGTTGCAGGATCAGGCCGACCCCGACCGTGACGAGCAGCGTGTCCAGCGGCCTGCGGTACATCCATCGGATGATGGTGACCTCCAGCAGGAGGCCGAACAGGCCGGCGACCACGAACGCGACCGGCAGGGCGACCGGTATCGACAGGTTGCTGGCCGTGATGACCTGCTGGACGAGGTAGGCGGCGAAGGCACCGATCATGAGGAACTCGCCGTGGGCCATGTTGATCACGCCCATCTGGCCGAAGGTGAGCGAGAGGCCCAGCGCGGCGAGCAGGAGCAGCGCGCCCTGGGCACTCCCGTTCAGCAGTGGTGCGGTCAGCGCGTCCACGTGCGGTCAGCCCGCCGCGTCGGTGAGCTGCTTGCGGATGTCGGCCGGGAACCAGTCGTACGCCTCGAGGTACGGGTCGGGCTCGATGAACTTGTCGGAGGCCCAGACGATGTCGAACTGGTTGTCGGCGTTGATCCGTCCGATGTGGCCCGGCTTGGAGATGTGGTGGTTGTCGCCGTCGAGCGTGACCTTGCCCTCCGGCGCGTCGAAGGTGATGGTGTTCTTCTTGGCCGCGGCGTTCACCGCGTCGACGTCGAACGAGCCGGCCGCCTCGACGAGGGCCTTGTAGAGGTACAGCGAGATGTAGGCGGCCTCCATCGGGTCGGAGGTGACGCCGCTGCTGTTGGGATAGGCCTTCCAGCTCTGGATGAACTTCGGGTTGGTGGCGGTCTTCAGCGACTGGAAGTAGTTCCAGGACGCGTAGTTGCCGGTGACCTCGTGGCCCATGGCCGGCGCCTCCTCCTCGGCGATCGACACCGAGATGATCGGCGTCTTCGCGGGGGTCAGACCGGCGTCGTAGTACGCCTTGACGAAGCCGACGTTCGACGAGCCGTTGATGGTGTTGAAGATGAAGTCGGGCTTGGCCGCCACGATCTTCGCCACCTGGCTGGTCCAGTCGTCCTTGTCGAGCGGTACGTACTCCTCACCGACGATCTTGATGCCGAGCTTGGCCGCGTACAGCTTGATGATCGCGTTCGCGGTCCGGGGGAAGACGTAGTCGCTGCCGGCCAGGAACAGCGTCTTCACTCCCTTGGAGGCGAGGAAGTCCATGGCCGGGATGATCTGCTGGTTGGTGGTCGCGCCGGTGTAGTAGATGTTCGGCGACGACTCGAGGCCCTCGTACTGCACCGGATAGAAGAAGAGGCCGTTGAGCTTCTCGACGACCGGCTTGACGGCCTTGCGGGAGGACGAGGTCCAGCCGCCGAAGATCGCGGCGACACAGTCCTGAGTGAGCAGCTTCTCGGTCTTCTCGGCGAAGGTGGGCCAGTCGGTGGCGCCGTCCTCCTGGACGTACTGGATCTTCTTGCCGAGGATGCCGCCGTCGGCGTTGATCTCGTCGGCGGCCATGTGCAGCACATTGGAGACGGTCTTCTCGGAGATCGCCATCCCGCCGGTGAGGGAGTTGAGGAACCCGAGCTTGACGGTGGAGCCGGAGGTGTCGACGCAGCTGGCTGCCGCGGATGATCCGCCGGCGGCCGTGGCGTCGTCGCCGGCGCGGGCGCCGCAGCCGGCGAGCAGGAGGGTCATGGTGGCCGCGAGCGCATGCAGCCGCTTGCTGGTGGTGGACATATGTGAGAGCTCCGTCCTGGGACCGAATCGAGCGGATGTGGATGTCCAGCAAGCCGCAGGCGTCCCGAGCTCCCCGTCCCCGCGCCGCCGGCTACTGCAGGTGAGAGAAGATTGGCGGCGCGTCATTACTTTGACATTTCTCGGATGTTCCAACTCTGTAGCCAGTGCCCGGGAGAAGTGCGAAAGCCCTGCAAGCCCGTGGAGAACCGATGTCATAGTTCTGCCACGGTTTTGGTCGACGCGACCACGATGGCACACTACTGACATGTAGCGGATAAAAAATCCGATGCTGTTATCCTGGAGCGGATAGTTAATCCCCTCCAGGAGGTCTCCCATGCGCGACGACATCACCGTGAACGGCACCCGGCGGACGTACGAGATCGTCGGGCCCTCGGACGGCCGGCCCGGGCGGAGTCTGCTGCTCGTCTTCCACGGGTCGAAACAGACCGGAGCCAAGCACCGGGAGTTCACCGGCCGGGCCTACGACGCGCTCGCCGGCAGCGGCACCGCCGTGGTGGTCTACGCGGACGGCCACAAGGGCAACTGGAACGACGCCCGGCGCCAGAGCTCCTTCCCGGCCCGCGTCGACGACAGCGACGACGTCGGCCTCACCCGGGCGCTCATCGAGAAGCTGGCCGACAGCCACAAGATCGACCGCGCGCGGGTGTACGCGATCGGATATTCCAACGGCGGCCAGATGGCGATGCGCCTGGTCCACGAGGCTCCCGAGCTGATCGCCGGAGCGACCGTGATCGCCGCGACCATGCCGGTGCCCGAGGACTTCCTGTTCGCCGGCGCACCCGCCGTGCCGCTTCCGGTCCTGCTCATCCACGGCACGAAGGACCCGATCGTCAACTACCAGGGCGGCGAGTTCAGCTGGTGGGCGCGCAAGCTCTTCAAGGTCGCCGGCCGCAGCCTCTCCGCGCCCGCGACCGCCGCCTATTTCGCCGCCCGCAACGGCATCACCGCGCCACCCAGCATCACGGAACTGCCGGCCACCTCGGTCGAGCGCACCGAGTACCGCGAGCCCGGACGGCCGCCGGTGGCCCTCTACACCGTGCGCGGCGGTGGGCACACCATCCCGGGCCCGGCCAAGGCGCCCGTTGTGCTGGGCCGGACCACCGATGACGTGCGGACGGCCCGGCTCGTCGACGAGTTCTTCGACCTTTCCGAGCCCGTACGTCGATGACGCGCGCGATGTTCATCGCGGTCCGCGCTTTGATGGTCGGAATGCTCACGTGCCGTTCGGCGCGGCGCGATTGCAGTATTGGCGCGTGAATTCCTCGGTGCGTGCCGGGCTGTCCGGTGTGGCGGCGGCCGCGGTAGCGGTGGGAGCCGCCGAGGTGGTCGCCGTCCTGACCGGGCCGCTGTCGGCGCCGTTGCTCGCGGTGGGCGGCGTGGTCGTCGACAACGTGCCGGCGCCGGGGTCTTCGCCTGGCTGCCCACCGTGGCCGGGGCCGCCCTGGCCGTCTGGGTCCTGCACAAGCTGTTGGCGCTGGCCGGGGTGCGACCGGCCGCGCCGGAGCGCGTCCTCGGCGAGGGCGGCCGGCGGCGGTTCCTCAAAGGGGTGGGGCTCGCCGCCGGGGTGGCGGCGGCCGGCGGCGTGGTGGGCCGGCTGCTGACCGAGAGGCAGGCGGTCGCGCAGGCCCGCGACGACGTGGTCCTTCCCCCGCCCCGGCAGACCCCGCCGTCGGTGCCGGCCGGGGTGCAGGTCCAGGGCGTGACGCCGTACGTCTCGTCCAACGCCGACTTCTACCGGATCGACACCGCGCTCTATCCGCCGCAGGTCGACCCGGCGACGTGGGAGCTCCGCATCCACGGCATGGTGCGCAACCCCATCACGATCACCTGGGAGCAGCTGCTGCGACGGCCGATGATCGAGCGCCACGTGACCCTCGCCTGCGTGTCGAACGAGGTCGGTGGGGACCTGATCGGCAACGCCCTGTGGCTCGGCACGCCGATCAGGGAACTGATCGACGAGGCCGATCCGCTGCCCGGCGCCGACCAGGCCGTCCAGCGGTCGGTGGACGGCTGGACCTGCGGCACACCGACCGCCGCCCTGCGGGACGGTCGCGACGCGCTGCTCACGATCGGGATGAACGGTCAGCCGCTGCCGGTGGAGCACGGCTTCCCGGTGCGGATGGTCGTCCCCGGCCTGTACGGCTATGTCAGCGCCTGCAAGTGGATCACCGAGATCGAGCTGACCCGGTTCTCCGACTACGACGCCTACTGGGTGCCGCGCGGCTGGTCGGCCCAGGGGCCGATCAAGACCGGGTCACGCATCGACACCCCGCGCGACGGGGCGAGGCGGTCGCCCGGAACGGTGGTCGTCGGCGGTGTGGCCTGGGCCCAGCACACCGGCATCGCCAAGGTCGAGGTGCAGGTCGACGACGGCCCGTGGGAGGAGGCGACGCTCGCCGCGACGGTCTCGGTGGACACGTGGCGGCAGTGGAGCTATCAGTGGCAGGCCGCGGAGGGCGACCACCGGTTGCGGGTGCGGGCGACCGACCGCAACGGCCGGACCCAGACGAGCACCCCGGCGCCGCCGGCCCCGGACGGCGCCACCGGCTGGCACGGCGTCGACGTGCGCATCGGCTGACCGCGGCGCCGGCGGCTCACCGTGCGGTGTCGGTGGAGCGGGAGAGCTTCGCCCAGGTGTCGATGTCGTGGTCGACGGCGTCCCGGCCGGCTCGGACGGCTTTCAGGGCGTCCGAGCCGAGGACGAGGTGGTGCGGCGGCTCCGGGAGGTCGAGGACCTGCAGAACGGCGCCGGCCGCGCGGGCCGGGTCGCCGAGCTGCCGGCCGCTGGCCTCCCGCCGGGCCTGGCGGAGGGGGTCGAACAGCTCGTCGTAGTCGGCGATGGTCCGCTCGGCCCGGGTCATCGAGCGCCCGGCCCAGTCGGTACGGAAGGAGCCGGGCGCGATCGCGGTGACGTGGATGCCGAAGCCGGCGACCTCCTTGCCCAGGGACTCGAGGAGGCCTTCGAGGGCGTACTTGCTGCCGCAGTAGGCCGAGACGCCGGGGAAGCCGGCCAGCCCGCCCATCGAGGTGACGGCGAGGATGTGGCCGCGGCGGCGCTCGCGCATGTACGGCAGGACGGCCTGGATGGTGGCGGCCGCGCCGAAGACGTTGACGTCGAACTGGGCGCGCAGCGACGACAGCGGGGTCTCCTCGAAGGTGCCCTCCAGGCCGTACCCGGCGTTGGCGATCAGCACGTCGATCGGGCCGACCGTCTTCTCGAGCTCGTTCACCGTCGCGAAGACGGCGTCGTCGTCGGTGACGTCGAGCATCCGGGCGTGGGCGCGCTCGGCGTGCAGCGCGGTGAAAGCGTCCAAGTCGTCCTGCTGGCGGACGGTGCCGGGGCGGCACATACGCTGCGACGGTGAGCGGAAACGACCTCGGCGACTTCCTCCGCGCGCGCCGCGCCCGGCTGCGTCCCGGCGACGTCGGCCTGCCGTCGTACGGACGGCGGCGGGTCGACGGGCTGCGGCGCGAGGAGGTCGCCGCGCTCGCCGGGATGAACAGCGACTACTACGCCCGCCTGGAGCAGGGGCGCGAGCGCGGCCCGTCCCCGCAGATCCTCGAAGCGATCTGCACCGCGCTGCGCCTGGACGAGGCGGCCCGCGAGCATTTGTACCGGCTGGCCGGGTCGGCGCCGGGCCGGCGCCGGCCGCCGCGGGAGACGGTCAGCGCGCCGCTGCGCTTCCTCCTCGACGGCTACGCGAGCGTCCCGGCGTTCGTGCTGAACCCGGCCAAGGACTTCATGGCCGCCAACGCCCTGGCCGAGGCGCTGTTCTCCCCGTTCCGAAGTCGGGACAACCTGGCCCGCATGACGTTCCTCGACCCGGCGGCGCAACGGTTCTTCGGCGACTGGGACCGCTTCGCCGAGTCGATCGTGGCCGGTCTGCGCCACGCCGATGGCCTCGACCCGGATCATCCCCGCCTCCGCGAAGTGGTGAGCTCCCTGAGCCGGGAGAGCGAAACCTTCGCCAAGCTCTGGGCCTCCCACGCCGTCTACGGCAAGAGCCAGGACCCCACGGAGCTCGTCCACCCCGACGTCGGGCCGCTCTCCCTGGTCTCCCAATCATTCGATGTACGGGGCGCGACCGGCCAGCTTCTCGTCGTCTACCAACCCGAGCCCGGCAGCCCCAGCGCACAGGCCCTCACCCTGCTCGGCACGCTGGACGCCACCCGCCGGCATCATCCGGCAAGGTAGAACGATCGGTCTTGACGGGGCCGATCAGGGCCGCTAGCGTTTCTCGTGACAGAACGTTCGTTCCACTGCGAGGAGATGGCCATGCCTCCAAGATCACGATCGTCATCGGGAACCCCGCCGACGCCGACGAGTTCGAGAAGGTCTACGCCGACGTGCGCGCCGCCGCCGGGACTTTCCCGAAGCTGCAGCGGCTCGAGTCGGCCAAGGTGTGGCCCAAGGAGGACGGCACCGCGACCCCCGCGTACCGCACGCTCGACCTTTACTTCGCCAGTTATGAGGACGCCTCGGCGGCGGTCGCCACGCCGACCGCCGGCGCTGTCTTCGGCGGCCTCCAGGGCGCTCAGGTGGAGATCACCGGCCTGTTCTCCGACATCGAGTAAGACCCGGCCCGGCCGCCACTCAGTGGGCGGCCGGGCCGGCTTCGCCGTAAATAGAACGTTCCGTCTTGACAGTGCGCCGAAGCGGCAATCATGCTTGGGGAACAGAACGTTCGATCTGCCCGCTACGAAGGGTTCCCCGTGAGCACTGTTGCTGTTTCGCCCGGCATCTCGCAGACCGCTTCCGCGCTGCGGCGGCTGTACTTCATCCGCTTCGCCTTCGCCATCGTCTGGGCCGGGGTGACCATCGCGACCGCCAAGGACGTCAATGCCCTGTCGGTGACGCTGTTCGTGCTCTACCCGCTGTTCGACGTGGGCGCCGCCATCTACGACATGCGCTCGTCGCGGTCGACCGGCTCGTCGGCGCTGCTGTACGTGAACATGGCCGTCAGCCTGCTCGCGGCGATCGGCCTGGGCGTCGGCGCCGCCTCGGGCATCCCGGCGATGCTGCGGGTGTGGGGCGCGTGGGCGGTCGTGGCCGGAGTGGTTCAGCTGGCCGTCGGCGTCCGCCGCCGCGCGATGGGCGGCCAGTGGCCGATGATCATCAGCGGTGCCATCTCGGTGCTGGCCGGCGTCAACTTCATCACCAGCGCCGGCGCCGACGACCCGGTGCTCAACCAGGCCGCCGCCTACGCCATCCCCGGCGCCGTCTTCTTCCTCATCGCGGCGATCCGTCTCGGCCGCGCCGCCAAGGCCAACTGAACGGGCGCCGCGCAAAGGGAAACGTGGGTGTCGTGACGGCATCGGTCCGGGAGGAGCGCCTGCGGGCCGCCTACGACGCGAACGCGGACCGGCTGTTGCTGTACCTGCGGCGTCTCACCCGCGATCAGCCCGAGTCGGCCGAGGACCTGTTCCAGGAGACCATGCTGCGGGCCTGGCGGCATGTGGACCAGATGCCCTGCAGCGAGGACGGTGCGCGCCGCTGGCTGTTCACGGTGGCCCGGCACCTGACGATCGACGCGTTCCGGGCCCGCCTGACCCGAGGTCGGGCCGGAGGGCATCGGCCGTTTCGCGGGTGGTGAGGACGAGCTCGACCGGGTCCTGAGCCGGCAGGTCGTCGCCGACGCGTTGCGGCAGCTGAGCCCGCGGCACCGGGCCGTGCTCGTCCGCCTCTACTACGGGGACGCGCCGGTCAGCGAGGTGGCCGGCGACCTGGGGGTCCCCGGCGGGACCGTCCGCTCGCGCTCGTTCTACGCCCTGCGGGTCATCAGAAGGATCCTGGAGCGCGGCTAGGCGCTCTCATCGGTGGGCGGAGACCTCCAGCAACCTCTCCACGCCGCGCAGGAAGGTCTCGCTGACCAGGGTGGGGTCGAACAGGCAGCCGGCGGCCATGGCGCCGTCGCGCAGCATCACGAAGTGCCGTGCGGCCGGTGCCTGGCCCAGCAGGCCGGTGGCGGTGTCCAGGAACCACTGCCGATGGGCCAGGACGGCCCGGTGCACCGGCGAATCCGGATCGGGATATTCGGCTACGGCGTTGAGGAAGGTGCAACCCCGGAAGCCCGGTGACTGGATGGTCGCGGCGATCGACCGGCTGAGGGCGCGGAGGGCCTCGTCGGCCGGAAGCCCGGCGGCCAGGGCCCGCTCGGCCTGGCCGCGGACGGCGCGATCGGCCTCGTCGAGGTAGGCCAGGACGAGGTCCTCCTTGCCGGGGAAGTGGCGGTAGAGGGTGGCCCGGGTCACCTGGGCCTCGGTGACTATGCGGTCGACGCCGACCTTGTGGATGCCTTCGGTGTAGAAGACACGGGCCGCGGTGCCGAGCAGCCGGGACCGTGCTTCCGAGGGCGGGTTGCGTGGCATCGGCTGATCGTAGCGGACAGAACGTTCGGTACGCAGTAGGCGGCGGCGGAGATGTGATCAGCGTATCGGATAGAACGTTCGGTCTTGACACCCTCGCGCCAGCTCGTCATCGTGGTTCTCAACAGAACGTTCGTTCTTCTGATGACGAACACCGAGAGGATGACCATGACCACCATTGCCGCTCCCGGCATCTCGACGACGGCGGCCGCCCTGCGGCGGTTGTACTTCGCCCGGGCCGCCTTCGCCCTCGTCTGGGCCGGCGTGACCTTCGCGGTCGCCGACGAGCTCACCGCGCTGACCACCACGCTGCTGGTGATCTACCCGCTCGTCGACGTGGCCGCCGCCGTCGTCGACGCCCGTTCGTCCCGCTCGACCGGGTCGCCGGTCCTGCTGTACGTGAACGTCGCGGTCAGCCTGCTCGCCGCGGCCGGCCTGGCCGTCGCCGGGTCCTCCGGCATCCCGGCGACGCTGCGGGTGTGGGGCGCCTGGGCGGTCGTGGCCGGCCTGGTCCAGCTCGTCGTCGGTGTCACCCGCCGCAGGATGGGTGGCCAGTGGCCGATGATCATCAGCGGTGGCCTCTCGGTGCTCGCCGGTTCCTCGTTCTTCGCGGCCGCCTCGGCCACCGACCCCGCCCTGACCAACGCGGTCGGTTACGCCATCCCGGGCGCCGTCTTCTTCCTCATCGCCGCCATCCGGCTCGGCCGTACCGCAAAGGAAAACTGACATGGACACCATCACGTACGACGTCGTTGTGATCGGCGCCGGGCCCGTCGGCGAGAACGTGGCCGACCGCGCGGTGCAGGGCGGCTTGAGCGTCGCCATCGTGGAGCGGGAACTCGTCGGCGGGGAATGCTCCTACTGGGCGTGCATGCCGACCAAGGCGCTGCTGCGCAGCACGGCCGCGCTGCGGGCGGCCCGGCAGGTGCCCGGTGCCCGTGAGGCGGTGACCGGCGACCTGGACGCGGCCGCCGTGCTGGCTCGGCGGGACTCGTTCGCCTCGAACTGGAACGACGAGGGCCAGGTCTCGTGGCTGGACTCGGCCGGGATCAGGCTCTACCGGGGCCAGGGCCGCATCGGCGGTGAGCGGGTCGTCGAGGTCACCGGGGCCGACGGCGTGGTGACCACGCTGACCGCCCGGCACGCGGTGGTCGTCTCGACCGGCAGCAGCGCTCTGCTGCCCGACATCGAGGGTCTGCGCGAGTCGAAGCCGTGGACCAGCCGCGAGGCGGCCTCCGCGAAGGCGGTTCCCGGCCGGCTCGTCGTCATCGGTGGCGGCGTGGTGGCCTCGGAGATGGCGACCGCGTACACGAGCCTCGGCGCGAGGGTCACGATGCTGGCCCGTGACGGCGTACTGCACCTGACCGAGCCCTTCGCTGGCGAGCGGGTCACCTCGGCGCTGCGCGAGTCCGGTGTGGACGTACGCCTGGGCGCCGAGGCCGTGAAGGTCTCGCGGGACGAGGCCGGGACGGTGCATCTCGTGCTCGGCGACGGCGAGCGGATCGCGGCCGACGAGCTGCTCGTCGCGATCGGCCGCGTTCCGAACACCCAGGACATCGGCCTCGACAGCATCGGTCTCAAGCCCGGCTCCTGGCTCACCGTCGACGAGGCGCTGCGGGTCGAGGGCGCGGGGGAGTGGCTGTTCGCCGCGGGTGACGTGAACCGGCGTTCGCTGCTCACGCACCAGGGCAAGTACCAGGCCCGGGCGCTGGGCGACGCGATCGCCGCGCGGGCCAAGGGCGAGCCGGTGGACACGGGTGCGTGGGGCCGGTACGCGGTCACCGCCGACGAGCGCGCCGTGCCGCAGGTGGTCTTCACCGAGCCCGAGGTCGCCTCGGTCGGCATCACCGCGGCCGCGGCCGAGAAGGCCGGTCTGAACACCCGGGTCGTCGACTACAACCTGGGAGCTGTCTCGGGTTCGGTGCTGCACGCCGAGGGCTACCAGGGCCAGGCCCGGATGGTGGTCGACGAGGACCGCCGGGTGATCGTCGGATTCACCCTGGTCGGCCCGGACGTGGCCGAGCTGATCCACGCCGCCACGATCGCCATCGCCGGCGAGGTGCCGATCGACCGGCTCTGGCACGCCGTCCCGGCATTTCCGACTGTCAGTGAGGTGTGGCTGCGCCTCCTGGAGACCTACGGCCGCTGAGCGGCCGGCCAAACTACCGAAAGGCTCGATCTGTCATGCGTATCCGTCCCACCCGCCGTGCCGCCGTCGTCGGCGCGACCACCCTCGCCCTGCTCGGTGCGGCCGCCGTTCCGGCCGCCGCCATGACCTCCGGCCGGAACACCAAGCCGGCCAAGCCGACCATCGTGCTCGTGCACGGCGCGTGGGCCGACTCCTCCAGCTGGAATCCCGTCATCGAGCGGCTGCGCCACGACGGCTATCCGGTGCGGGCGATCGCCAACCCGATCCAGGGCCTGACCAGCGACACCGCGTACGTCACCAGCTACCTCGCCACCATCGAGGGCCCAAAGGTCCTGGTCGGCCACTCCTACGGTGGCGCGGTCATCACCAACGCCGCCACCGCCGTGCCCGACGTGAAGTCGCTCGTCTACATCGCCGGCTTCATCCCGGTCAAGGGCGAGACCATCGGCGAGCTCGCCGCCCAGTCCACTCCGGCCCTGCCGCTGGTCACGACCCAGGTTCCCGCGGGGGCGGAGGTCATCATCGACCCGGCGAAGTTTCGCGAGGCGTTCGCCGGTGACCTGAACAAGGACGACGCGGCCAACCTGGCCACCGTTCAGCGTCCGGCCAACACCAGGGCGGTCACCGACGCCAGCGCGACCGAGGGCTTCCGCAAGATCCCGTCGTACGCCCTGCTGACCCGTCAGGACAATGCCATCAACCCGAACCTGCAGCGCAAGATGGACGTCCGCGCCGGCGCCAGGATCACCGAGGTGAACGCGTCGCACGCGGTCATGCTCAGCCGTCCCGACGCCGTCACGAAGATCATCGAGCAGGCCTCGCGATGACTTTCACGCTCGGGCGTTCGTGAGCCCCCCCCGTCCCGAGCGTGAGAGGCGGCGGTCCGCTCGGTTCCCCCCGGAGCGGACCGCCGTCAGCCGGCTGTGGCCGGCTGGCGCTGGCCGTGGATGCGGATCAGGCCCTCGATCCCGCGGAGGAAGGTGTCGACGACCAGGGCGGGGTCGAACAGGCAGCCGGCGGCCATGGCGCCGTCGCGCAGCATGACGAAGTGGCGGGCGGCGGCGTCCGACGAGTCCTCGGCGACCTGGGCCATCAGGGTCGTGAGCGTGTCCAGGAACCACTGCCGGTGGGCGATGATCTGCTGGTGCACGGGGTGATCGACGTCGGGGAACTCCGCGGCGGCGTTGAGGAAGGCGCAGCCGCGGAACCCCGGGCGCTTGATGTCGCCGGCGATGGTGTTCGCGATGGCCAGCAGCGAGTCGGCCGCCGTCGCGTGGGCGGCGATGGCCGCGGTGACGGCGCCGCGGTCCATCTGGTGCACCTCGGCCAGATAGGTGACCACCAGGTCGTCCTTGCTGGGGAAGTGCCGGTAGAAGGTGGCCCGGGTGACCTTGGCCTCGGCGATGATCCGGTCGACGCCGACCGCGTGGATGCCGTCGGCGTAGAAGATCTGGGTCGCCGTCGAGAGAAGCCGCTGCCGAGCTTCGGAGGGTCGCGATTCTGAGGTCCGGGTCTCGGTTGTGCCGCGCGTCATCCGCCCATCTTAGCGGGTAGAACGTTCGGTCTGAAGTTCGCGATTGTTAGCTGGCGCACCCGCCGCAAGGGCCAGCTGATCCCGCAGCCAGTGATAGCTGGCCCGCGGTGTGCGGTTCCCGGTCGGATAGTCAACATGGGCCAGGCCGAAACGTGGACCGTACCCTCGGGCCCACTCGAAGTTGTCGATGAGCGACCAGTAGAAGTAGCCGCGCAGGTCCACGCCGGCCTCGGCGGCGGCGGCCACGTGGGTGGCGATGAAGCGGATGCGGTCCGGGTCCGCGCCCCGATCCTCGCGCACCTCGGCGACACCGTTCTCGGTCACGTAGATCGGGGGCAGGCCCGGGAAGCGGCCGGCGAGACCGGTCAGCGTGTCGGTCAGGCCCCGCGGCTCGATCGGCCAGCCCAGGTCGGTGACCGGCACCCCCTCGCGCGGCACGGAGCGCACGCCGATGTCGCAGGCGGCACGCAGCGCCGGGTCGGCCTGCTCGTACGGCGCGGCGGCGGCGTGGATCCGGTAGTAGTAGTTCACGCCGAGGAAGTCCAGTGGGGCGCCGATGAGCGCCAGATCGCCGGCGCGCCGGAACGACAGGTCGCTCACGCCGGCGTACAGCTGGTCGAATCCGTCCGGATAGGCGCCACCCAGCACCGGATCGGTGAACTGCCGGTTGACCAGCAGGTCCATGCGCTGCGCGGCTTCCCGGTCGGCCTCGGTGTCCGTCGCCGGCACGGCCGGGGACAGGTTGAGGGTGATGCCCACCCGGGCGCCCGGGCAGGCGGCCCGGACCGCCGCGACCGCCAGTCCGTGCCCCACCAGCAGGTGGTGGGCGGCCGCGAGCGCGCCGTGGCCCTCGGTGGCGCCCGGGGCGTGCCGGCCCTCGGCATAGCCGACGATCGACGAGCAGTACGGCTCGTTCAGCGTGATCCAGTCACCCACCCGGTCGCCGAGCCGCCCGGCGACCACCGAGGCATACTCGGCGAAACGCTCCGCTGTGTCCCGCACCCGCCAGCCGCCCCGGTCCTCGAGCGCTTGCGGCAGATCCCAGTGGTAGAGCGTGACGAACGGCCGGATGCCGCGCTCGCACAGGGCGTCGACGAGCCGGTCGTAGTAGTCCAGGCCCGGCTTGTTGATCCCGGCGTCGCCCGACGGCACGATCCGCGGCCAGGCGACCGAGAACCGGTAAGCGCTCGCGCCCAGGCCGTCGAGCAGATCCACGTCGTCGCGCCAGCGGTGGTAGCTGTCGCAGGCCACCGCCCCGGAGCTCCCGTCGGCGACGGCGCCCGGGCGCCGGCTGAAGGTGTCCCAGATCGAGTCGGCGCGTCCGTCCTCGGCCACCGCCCCCTCGATCTGGTACGCCGCCGTGGCGGCGCCCCAGAGAAAGCCGGCCGGCATCCGCGGCAGTTCCGAGTCCGTCATCCTTTGATCGCTCCTTGCATGATGCCGCCGACGATCTGCCGGCCGAGCACCATGAAGATCACCAGGATCGGCAGGGTGGCCAGCAGCGTGCCGGTCAGGGTGAGGGTGTAGTCGGTGGTGTAGCCGCTGGCCAGTGAGGAGAGCGCGACCTGGACCGTGGCGTTGTCCTGGAGCACGACCAGCGGCCAGAAGAAGTCGTTCCACGCCTGCATGAAGGTGAACAGGCCGAGCACCGCGGCCGCGGGCCGCGCGGCCGGCAGCACGACGTGCCAGAAGAGGCCGAACGTGGCGCAGCCGTCGATCCGCCCGGCCTCCAGCAGCTCGTCGGGCACCGCCCGGCCGAGGTACTGGGTCATGAAGAAGACGCCGAACGCGGTGACCAGCCCGGGGACGATCACGGCGGCGAGCCGGTCGGTCCAGCCGAACTCGGCCATCAGCAGGTAGAGCGGGATGATGCCGAGCTGTTGCGGCACCACGGACGTGCCGATGGCGACGACGAGCAGCACCTTTCGGCCACGGAACCGCAGCTTGGCGAACGCGAAACCGGCCAGCGTCGAGAAGAACACCACGGAGATCGTCACCGAGCCGCTGACGATGAACGAGTTGAGCAGCGCCTCGGCGAAGTCGGTGGAGTCGAAGACCCGCGCGATGTTGTCGAACAGGTGCCCGCCCGGGATCAGGACCGGCGGCACCTTGGCGACGGCGTCGCTGGTCTGCGACGACACGACCAGCGACCAGTAGAGCGGGAAGACCGATCCGGCCACGACCGCGAGCAGGGCGGCGTAGGTCCAGACCGAGGCCTTGCGCGGATAGC